>NZ_VTTK01000015.1:0-146119 GCF_008365135.1 Azospirillum sp. Sh1
CGCCGCCTGGGCCGGCCGAGGGGGGTGCCGGGGGTCCGCCTGGGGGGGCGGGGGGGGGCCCCCCCCCCCCGCGGGGGGGGCCCCCCCCCCCCCCCCCCGGGGGGGGGGGGGGGGGGGGGGGGGGGGAAGCGCGACGGCCCTTCCCCAAGAATCCACCTCCTGCATCCCCCTCACCCCGACCCTCTCCCCGGGGGGGAGAGGGGGAATTTCAGCATAACTCATGCCGCCGCGCTGCTGCCCGGATTCGCTCCCTCGCGCTTTGGCCAGTTGATCTCCTCGACCGTGCCGCCTTCGCCCAGGAAGTAGCGGCGAAGCGGCGTCAGGTCGGCGCCCAGTTCATAGACCAGCGGGCGGCTGGTGGGGATTTCGAACAGCGGAATGTCGTGGTCGGCGACATCGTCCAGATGCTTGACCAGCCCGCGCAGGCTGTTGCCGTGGGCCGACACCAGCACCCGCGCACCCAGCCGCAGCGCCGGGGCGATCTCGTCGCGCCAGAAGGGGACCACCCGCTCCGTGGTGTCCTTCAGGCTTTCGCCGCGCGGCAGGTTGGCCTTCGCGAGGCCGGCATAACGGCGGTCGGTGACGGCGGACCGCGGGTCGTCCGGCTCGATCGGCGGCGGCGGGACGTCCCAGCTTCGCCGCCACTGGAACACCTGCTCCGCCCCGTGGCGCTCCGCCGTCTCCGCCTTGTTCAATCCCTGCAGTGCGCCGTAATGCCGCTCGTTCAGGTGCCAGTGCTTGTGCACCGGCAGCCACAGCCGGTCCATGTCGCGAAGGACAAGGTGCAGGGTCTCGATCGCGCGGCTCAGCACCGAGGTGAAGGCGATGTCCACGTCGATGCCGGCGGCCTTGAGCAGGTCGGCCGCCTTGTGCGTCTCGGCGATCCCACGGTCGGTCAGGCCGACGTCGGTCCACCCGGTGAAGCGGTCTTCCGCATTCCACACGCTCTGGCCATGGCGCAGCAGGATCAGTCGGTGCATGGCGGATCTCCCTTCCGTAGCCGGCCACCCTTCGGGCACTTCCCTGTTGAAACAGACCTTTAGCCGGACGGGTTCCCGCGACAAATCATCGCACAGCCGGGCGTGACAGGCAGGCCGGACCGCGCGAGGCGGTTTCAACCCGGTTTCATGGTTGCCTCCGGAGACACCAATTATGTCAGTCGCGAAATCTTGGCGACATACTCGGACAATAATCGTGCGGTACGGTCACCCCACCTGAAATCACCGGCCTTGCCGGCCGCAGCGGATGGGAAGAGACGATGACCGAGCCGAACACGGGGTCGCAGACCTTACCCGGCGCAGCGGGTCTGCGCGGCGCAATGCCGAACCATTCCGATTATCGCCCCAGCAACCTGACAACCTTGCGTACCGAGGCCACGATGCTGCATCATCATGACGTCATCTCCAGAGCCGTGTCGACCGACCGCGAGATCACTCTGGAGGCGCTTCGTGTGTTCACTTATCTGAGCCGGAGGCTCCATTTCGATCGCTCCGTTCCGGTGCTGCAGTCCGAACTGGCTGACGCGCTGGGCATGCAGCGGCCCAATGTGAACCGGGCCATCAAGCTGCTGGAAACCAAGCAGATCCTTCTGCGGGAATCCAAACTGGGGCGCGCGATTACGTTCCGGCTGAACCCGGGACTGGAGGGCGGCCGGGCCTGAGTGTTTGGTCAGGGTATGGAATGATCGTAGAGACCCGTGAGCTGTTCTTCACCAATTCCGCCCTGAAAAAAGCCCTCGCCTGGTATCAGAAGGCCCCCAATCAGACGGACCTGCCGCTGGGCGTCGTCACGACGGTGACGCCGACCTCGGAAGGCGGTCTGTCGGTTCAAATTCAGCAGAGCGGCGCCTCCAGAACGCGGGAGGTCCTGTTCACGCCCAGCAAGACGCTGGCGCTGCTTCTGCTCTTCTGCCGCCGCCAGAAGGTTCCGATCCCCCGCGACGCCGGGAAGGAATTGGAAGCTGCGGACGACGGCCTGATCCTGATCGTGCGCGGTGAAACGCCGACCGTCGCACCTCCTCCCTGAATCGCCTTCCTGGACCGCCTGCCTGATCGACATCATGCCGCCGCGCATCCTGCGCGTGCGGCCTTTTGCCGTTTGCTCGGTTTGCCATGCGCGCAGTGACGCGGTCCCGGTGCGGCTATTCGATCCCGGGGTTCGGTTTTTGCGGACGGCCATAACAAAATGAAATATTAAAAGTGGAGACCAGCACGATGATTGCGCGCCGGAAGCTATGGTATCGTTGAAGCTGCATTCACCGGATGGGCAGGGTGGTTATGATTATGGTCATAGTCGCCAAGACCGGTCGCGCTGCATTGCTTTGTGTGATAAAGTTCCTCCGGCTATTGGGGCTAAGCTATAGTTCCGGTCCATCAACCAAACGGGGATATGCAGGCCGATTTGTCATTCGAACATTCGGAACAATCGAATGCGTGACCTTGTCCGGCACGGTTTGGGCAAGCCGCTTCCCACGCCCGCCGACCGCCGCTTGACCCCCTTCGCCACCGCCGAGGATTTCCCGCCGATGATCGTCACCCGCCTGTCGCTGCCGCTTTGGAAGGAGCTTCGGTCCCGTGGACCGCGGGTCCGTCCGATGCCTGCCTGACCGGGCCGATGTCATCGCCGCAGATGGCCCCACCACCCACGCCGTCCTCCGCCTTCGTCCGCCGGATCACCGCTTCGCCGCGGACCCTGGTTGCGGTCCTCTGCGCAATGCTGGCATTGCTGGGAACCGCATCCTGGGCCGCCGTCACCGCGCTCGATTACCGGGACACGCTTGAACGCTCCGAAGGCGACGCCCGGCAGGCGGCCATTCTGTTCGACGGCCACGCACGGGGCGTGCTGGACGCCAGCATCGACCTGCTGGAACAGGTCGCCGGCCGGATGGATGGCCGGGGGCTGAAATCATGGGCGGAACGCGGCCTGCAGGAAGCGATGGCGGTGGAACGCAACGGCCGCATCGCTCTGCTGGCTGCGGACGGTTCGCTGCGGTATGGCTCCCCCGTCGCCTTCGCCGAGCCGGAAACCAGCGACGGCCTTTCGCTGCTGGTCCGCCCCTTACCGCCGGGTGAGGAGCATCAGATCCTGCCGGCCTTCGGACATATGGCCGGCCAGCCGGCCATTCTTTTCGCCCGCCGCATCCACACCGCGACGGGCCTTTTCGACGGTGCGGTCCTGGTGGCTGTCCCGGTGTCGGCCTTGAACCCGGTGCTGAACGCCTTCGGTGACGGGATGGCGCGGTCCGTCGGCCTGTACCGTCCCGACGGCGTCCGTCTGGCCGGCATCGGCGTCCCGTCGCTGGGCCCTCTGCCGCGTCTGGAAGCGGGGACGATCCAGGTCGATGCGAACTGGATGGGTACCGGCAAGCCGTCGATCCTCGGCGTGAAGCGGATGGCCGACCTGCCGATCCTGTCGGCGGTGACGATCCCGCGCACCGCCGTGCTGGAGCCCTGGTATGTCCGGATGGAGCGCGGCCTTTTCGTGGTGGTCGCCGGGGTGGCGGCGCTTGCCGGACTGTCGCTGCTGGGGGCCGCCAGCCTGCGGCGCGAGGCGCTGGCCCGTCAGGCCCTGACCGAGGCGAACGCCCAGCTGGAGCTGGCCAATGCGCAGCTGGAGGAACGGGTGGAGGAGCGGACCGCCGCCCTCAGCACCCTCAATCTGAAGCTGAGCCGGGCTCTGGAGGAAAAAGAGCGGGCCAATCAGGCCAAGGGCCGGTTCCTCTCGGCGGCGAACCATGATTTGCGCCAGCCTTTCCAGGCCTTGCGGCTGTTCCATCACATTCTGATGGAACGGCTGGCCGAAACGCGCGACCGCAACATCGCCGAGAAGATGGGCGAAGCGCTGGACGCCGGGGAAAAGCTCCTGCACGCCCTGCTGGAGGTGGCGACGCTGGACGCCGGCGTCGTCCGGCCGCAGCTGGCCGACGTGCCGGTGTCGGCGGTGTTCGAGGAGCTGCTGGCCGAATTCCGCGGCATGGCGACGGAAAAGGGGCTGACGCTGCGCGCGATGCCCACCCGCATGGTGATCCGCACCGACCGGACGCTGCTGACGCGCATGCTGGGCGATCTGCTGCGCAACGCGATCCGCTTCACCGACAAGGGCCGCGTCACCATCGGCTGCCGCCGGCATGGCCGCTGGCTGCGCATCGAGGTGTGGGACACCGGGACGGGCATTCCCGCCGAACAGCTCGACAACATCTTCGAGGATTTCGTCCAGCTCGGAAATCCGGAGCGTGACCGGCGCCAGGGCCTCGGCCTCGGACTGGCCAAGGTGCGGCGCAAGGCGGCGCTGCTGGGACACACGGTGGAGGTGCGGTCGCTCCAGGGCCGCGGCTCCGTCTTCGCGGTCAATGTGCCGGTGGTCGGCACCGAACGGCCGCCGACCCAGGCGCCGGCGCCGGACCTCGATCCGGTCCAGAGCGGCGACCGGCTGATCCTGGTGGTGGAGGACGATCCGATCCAGCGCGACGCCGTGCGGCTGCTGCTGGAAAGCTGGGACTATCGGGTGATCGCGGCGGTCGACGGTGAAAGCGCGCTGGCGCTGTTCGGCGGCACGAAAAGTGGGGCGCCGCCACTGGACGGCCCCATGCCCGACCTTATCGTCAGCGATTTCCGGCTGCCCGGGCGGCTGACCGGCGTGCAGACCGTGGCGGCCGTGGGGGAGCGGCTGGACCGGCCGGTGCCCGGCCTGATCCTGACCGGCGATACCGCGCCCGAACGCATCCGCGAGGCGGTCGCCACCGGCTGCCGGCTGCTGCACAAGCCGGTGTCCCCGGACGAACTGCGCGACGCCATCGCCGCCATCCTGTCGGAACGGCCGGGCAGCCGCACGGCCGACGGTGGCGAGCCCGATTGCGGCGAACCCGACGGCGGCGAACAGGCGCTGGAGAACGAGTCCGCGGCCTGAATTAACCCTTTCTGAAGCTGGCTTGCCTCAAACTGGCGCAGAATAGGGAGTTCATGGGGCCATGGTGCAGAATCGCACGCTCAGGCGTCTCGATCAGGCGCAGCTCGATCTGGCGGTGCGGAAGCACGAGATGTTCCGCAATGCCCGGGTGGGCGGCGCGCGCGCCAACCTGTCCTTCTGCGATCTGTCCGGGCTGGACCTGTCGGGCCGCGATCTGGCCCATGCCGATTTCGTCGGCGCCAGCCTGCGTGGTGCCAATCTGGCGGGCGCGCGGCTCGATTGCGCTTCCTTCTTCGTCGCCGATCTGCGGCAGGCCAATTTCGACGGCGCCAGTCTGATCAAGGCCGATCTGCGCGGCGCCTGCCTGCGCGGCGCGATCCTGGTCGGCGCCAACCTGTTCGAGGCGGACCTGCGCGACGGTTCCCTGGCCGAAAAGGACCGGTCCGGCCATCTGCATATGGTGCAGATCGACTCCTCCCCGGCAGAGGCCGACGGCGCCGACCTGTCGGGGGCCAACCTGACCAATGCCCGGATGTCGGGCGTCATGGCGATCCACACCGATTTTTCCGACGCGGTGATGCGCGGCTGCAAGCTGGTGCGGGCGACCATGCGCGGCGCAAACTTCACCGGCTCCAACATGGAGGGGGCCGACCTGTCCGGCGCCGACCTGCGCGGTGCCTGCCTGCGCGGCGCGGTGCTGACCGGCGCCGTCATGGTGATGACCGACCTCACCGACGCCGATGTGGAAGAGGCGCTGACCGACAAGCCGGTCGGCCGCGTGGTGGCGGAGCTGGGGCGGTCGCTGGAGGATCTGCTGGCCGACCATATGACCTGGGTCGGGTCGAGCGGGGCGCAGGGCGCGATGCTCGACCTGTCCGGCTTCGACCTGCGCCATGCCCCGTCGCTGGCCCACATGTGCCTGACCATGCTGCGCGCGGTTGGGGCGACGCTCTATGGCCTGGACCTGTCGGGTGTGCAGCTTCAGGCGGCGGTGCTCGACAGGGCCGACATGCGCGGGGCGAAGCTGGCGGACGGCGACCTGCGCGGCATCAGCCTGCGGAACGCGAAGCTGAACAACGCCGACCTGCGCAACGTCAATCTGCGGCCCCTGGTGTTCGACGAGCATCGCTCCCGCCCCGCCGATCTGTCGGGAGCGAAGTTGCGCTATGCCGACCTCAGCGGCGCCAGCCTGCGGTCCGTCAATCTCGGCAACGCCGACCTGTCCTTTGCCAACCTGCGCGGCTGCGACCTCGCCAGGACCGACCTTACCGGCGCCAAGCTGTTCGGCGCCAAGCTTGAACGCCGCGCCTTGGCCGAGGGGGCGATCCTGGACGGTGTCGCCGGGCTGAAGCTTTAGCAGCGCCTGGACGTCAGGCCGTCGCCCGCGGCAGCTTCTTGACCAGACGGCGCAGGTCCAGGGCTGCACGGTCGGCGATGCGCTGCGCTTCCACCAGCACGGCGGACAGATCGCCGACCTCCGGTGCGAGCTCGCCCGCCGCGTCGGACATGACGTCCAGTTCGGCGGCGGCCTTCTCGATCAGCCCGGTCACCACGCCGGCCGGGCCGGCGGCAGAATCGAAACCAGCCATGCGAACATCCCTTCAATAAGTGTGGGTATCAGGAGTGTGTCGCAATCCGCCTTGCGGTGCAACGGCTTCCGCTGCGCCGCACAATGGTCCTGCGTGGCGCCTGTATCGGACGCCGGGCGGCAGTGCCCGCTTGCCCTGCCGGTGGCGGCGGCGGTACACACGGGAAGGCTGTCAGTCGAAAGGTCCAGAAGATGCCGGAAACGGTCCCGTCCGACCGCGTGACCGCGGCCGCCGCCGCCATGATGGTCTATCTGACCGACCGGCAGTTCGACGCCGAGAAGATCAACCGTTTCACCACGCTGTGCGAGGAAATCCGCCGCGATCTCGACCTCGACAGCCGTCTGGCGCTGGCCGAGCGGCTGGAGTGCGAGGCCCCGTCGAACGACAATGTCCGGCTGCGCTCGGTCCTGTTCCTGCTGACCGGCGATCTCTATCACTATGAACGCATTCTCCATTACCTGATCCTGGGCGGCGACAGCGCCGATCCGGCGGCCCTGCACTACACCCACTGGTGCATGTCGCGGCAGCTGTTCCTGGGCGCGGCCAGTGGTGACAAACTGGCGAGCTTCGTCCCCTGCGACCAGTTCCGCTACTACACGGCGATGGTCCGCCAGATCGCGCGGCGCTGGGGCCTGACGCCGCCGCGGGCGACCTTTCGCGACGGACCGATCCGCCGTGTCGCGGTGGTGACCAACCAGTTCACCAACCAGGGGCATCAGCCGACCCGCGACTGCTTCGACTTCGCCGCCCGCATGCAGGACGAATTCGGGCTGGACGTCGCCATCATCAACGTCAACGGCCTGCCGGCACGGGTCGAGAGCGTCTTCATCCCGCCGATGATCGCGGAGGTCGCCGCCGATCTGGAGGGCGTGTACGCGCTGAGGATGTTCGGCCGGCAGGTCAAGGTCGCCTCCTTCACCCATCCCGCCTTCAGCCAGGACAAACTGCGCGTCATCGTGGAGGCCATCGACGGCTACGACCCGGACCTGATCGTGTCGTTCGGCGGGTCGAACATCGTCGCCGACCTGTTCGCCGACTCCGGCGCCCGGCCGGTGGTGGCGCTGCCCACCAGTTCCGGCATCACCCTGTCGCTGGCCCCCATCGTGCTTGGATTCGAAGAGCGCGACCACACCCAGTCGATTCCGGCGCTGTATCGCGGCCCCTTCGCCCGCCGTTTCCGTCCCTTCACCTTCGGCTACACCCTGCCGCCGTCCGACGGCGTGCGCGTGGACACCGGCTTTGCCGACGGCACGCCCCTGTTCGCGGTGGTCGGCACCCGCCTGGATCAGGAGGTGACGGGGGAGGTGCTGGGCCTGCTGGACGACATTCTGGACCACTGCCCCGACGCCGGTCTGGTGTTCGCCGGCGAGGTGCGGGACCTGCAGGCGCGCCTGGCGCCGCTGCGCAACAGGCAGCGCATGCGCTGCCTGGGCCATGTCCCCGACATCCGCGCGCTCTATGGCCTTTGCCGCGTCTTCCTCAACCCGCCGCGCCAGGGCGGCGGCGGCGGCGCGGCCTTCGCCCTGGCCGAAGGGGTGCCGGTGGTGACCTATGGCTGGGGTGACGGAGCGGTCGTCTCCGGTCCCGAATTCTGCGTGTCCGGCCGCGACGCCTTTCTGGAGCGTGCCGTGACGCTCGCCACCGACGCCGCCGCCCATGCTGCGGCCGGGGCCGCCGCGAAGGCGCGCTTCATCGAGATCGGCGACCGCAACCGATGCGTCGAACGGCTGCTTGCCTATGGCGAGGAGGCGCGGACCCTGCTGCGCGCCGAACATGCCGGAGCGAATTAATCTTCCTTCACATTTTCGTGGAAGACTGATCCCCTCAGTCCCCAGACCATAAGCCGCTGGTCCCTTGGAAAGCCGCCCCTTGCCGAACGCCGTCCCCAGCCATCGCCCCCCAGGCCGTCCTTCCATGTCCATCGCCGGCCGTCCGATCGGCTGCGGCCATCCGCCCTATCTGATCGCGGAGATGTCGGGGAACCACAATGGCGACCTGGGCCGTGCTCTGGCGCTGGTGGAGGCGGCGAAGGAGGCGGGGGCCGACGCGGTCAAGCTGCAGACCTACACCGCCGACACCATCACCATCGCCCATGACGGTCCCGGCTTCCGGCTGGAGGGCGGGCTGTGGGGCGGACGCACCCTGCACGACCTCTACCGCGAGGCGCACACGCCCTGGGAGTGGCATGCCCCGCTGTTCGAGCGGGCGCGGGCGCTGGGTCTGACCATCTTCAGTTCCCCCTTCGACGAGACCGCCATCGAACTGCTGGAGGAACTCGACGCCCCGGCCTTCAAGATCGCGTCCTTCGAACTGATCGACCTGCCGCTGATCCGCCGCGCCGCCCGCTCCGGCAAGCCGCTGATCATCTCCACCGGCCTCGCCACGCTGGGCGAGATCGAGGAAGCGGTGGCGGCGGCCGGCGACGTGCCGCTGGCCCTGCTGCATTGCGTCAGCGGCTATCCCACCCCGCCGGAGGACTGCAACCTCCGCACCATCCCTCATCTGGCCCAAACCTTCGATGGCGTCACCGCCGGCCTGTCCGACCACAGCCAGGGTATCGCCGTGCCGGTCGCCGCCGCGGCGATGGGCGCCACCATCATCGAGAAGCACTTCACCCTGTCGCGCGCCGACGGCGGGGTCGACAGCGCCTTTTCCCTGGAGCCGGCCGAGTTCAAGGCGATGGCCGACGCCGTGCGCACGGCGACCGCCGCCATGGGCCGGGTCGACTATACGGTGAAGCCCAGCGAGGCCGGTGGGCGCGACTACCGACGTTCCCTCTATGTCGTCGCCGACCTGGAGGCGGGGGAGCCGCTGACCGCCGCCAACGTCCGCTCCATCCGGCCGGGATTCGGGATGGCGCCCAAGCATCTGCCGGACGTGCTCGGCCGCCGCGCCGCCCGCCGCCTGAACCGGGGGGAGCCGCTGTCCTGGGACATGCTGGCACCGCCGACGCAGGAGGGCTCGCATGGATAGGCCGCGCGTCGTCGCGATCTCGCAAGCCCGGATGACCTCCACCCGGCTGCCGGGCAAGGTGCTGATGCCGGCCGTCGGTCGGCCTCTGTTAGCCCACCATCTGGAACGGCTGTCCCGCACGCCAGGGCTGGATGCGGTGGTTCTGGCGACGACGGTGAACGCCACCGACGATCCGGTGGTGGAGTGCGCGCAGGGGCTCGGAGTCGCCGTCTTCCGAGGCGACGAGCAGGACGTGCTGGGCCGCTTCGCCGGTGCCGCGGCGCTGGCCGGCGCCGATCTGGTGGTGCGCGTTACCGCCGACTGTCCGCTGATCGACCCGGTGCTGGTCGGCCGTCTGATCGCCGCCTTCCGGGAAGGCCAGCCGCTGGATTACCTGTCGATCGACAGCACCCGCTATCCGCGCGGTCTGGATGCCGAGATCTTCCCGCGCCGCCTGCTGGACGAGGCGGCGGCCAACGCCGCCGACCCGGCTGAGCGGGAGCATGTCACCCCCTACATCTACCGCCGGCCCGACCGTTTTCGGCTGGGGACCGCGCTGGTGCCCGACGCGCCGGTGGAGCCGGCCGACCAGCGCTGGTGCGTGGACGAGCCTGCCGACTATGAACTGGTGCGCCGCCTGCTGGAGGCGTTGGTCCCGTCCAACCCCGGCTTCGGCTGGCAGGATTGTTGCAGAACTCTTCGCGACCACCCCGATTGGGTGGACATCAACCGTTCGGTCCGGCAAAAGACGCCGCACTGATCCGGTCCCGGTTCGACCAAGGAGAAAAGCTTATGGATCGCAATGAATTCCTTCTCGCTCTTGACGAGATGCTCGAACTGGATCCCGGCACGCTGACCGGCGACGAGACCCTGGAATCGCTGGAGGCCTGGGATTCGCTGGCGGTCATCAGCTTCATCGCGCTGGTGGACGAGAAGACCGGCGTGGTGGTCGAAGGCGAGAAGCTGGCCAAGGCGAAGACGGTCGCCGACCTGCTGGCCCTGGCGGGTGCCCCGGTCGCGGCCTGACCGGTGCCGGTTCCCGTTTCCCGGCCTTTCTCCGAAGGCAGCCGCCTGCGCGCCGGTGTCGCCGCCGTCGCCGGTGGCCCTGCCGCCTACCTGTCGGTCGGCAGCGGCGGCGTGCCCGTCCTGCTTCTGCATGGCTTCGCCGGCGACCGCCTGACCTGGCAGTTCAACCTGTCGGCACTGTCGGCCCGGCGGCGTGCCATCGCCGTCGATCTGCCCGGCCATGGCGGATCGACGCCGGATGTCGGCAGCGGCCGGGTCGCCGACTTCGCTCCTTGGCTGGTCGAGTTCCTCGACGGGCTGGAACTGCCGCGTGTGCATCTGGTCGGCCATTCGATGGGCGGCTATGTCGCGCGTGAACTGGCCGGGCTGGCGCCCGACCGGGTGGCGAGCCTGACCCTGCTGTCGAGCGCCGGGCTCGGCACTCCCTTCGACCTGGATTTCCTGCGCCGTGCCATCGCGCCCGCCGACGTTGCGGAGGCGCGCGCCTGCGCCGAACGTCTGTTCGCCGGTCCGTCGCCGCTGATCTCCCGCTTCGGCGAGGTGCTGCATGCCCAGGGCGCCGACCCGATCCGCCGCGCCGCGCTGGAACGCATCATCGAGGTGTCCTTCGCCGCCCATGCCGATGGCGGCGGACCGCCGGTGGACTGGAGCGCCTATCCTATGCCGGTCCAGGTACTGTGGGGCCGCGAGGACCGCATCATTCCGCTGCCGCCCGCCGACCGGCTGCCGCCGGACGCTCCGTTCCGGGTTTTCGACAATGCCGGCCATCTGCCGCACATCGAGACCGCCAGCCCGGTGACCGCCGCCATCCGGACCTTCCTGGACGGCTGCGACGACCGCCGATCCGGGCACCCATCTGCCGAGCCGACCAGACCATGACCGACAGCATCTTCGCCCTGATCGCCGAGGAACTCGGCCGCATCGCCGCCGACAAGGGGGAGGTGCTGCCGCCCCTGACGGCGGACAGCCGTTTTCTCGACGGCGATCTGCCGATCGACTCCCTCGACCTCGCCACGCTGCTGGTGGTGCTGGAACAGCGCACAGGCCAGGATCCCTTCCGCGAAGGCTTCCGGCAGTTCACCACCGTCGGCGAACTGGCGGCGCTCTACACCGTTCCCGCATGACCGGGCACCGCCCAGACTGGATCCATCCCGCCTTCCGCCTGATCGAAGGGGAGGAGGTCTTCGGCTGGGCAGACCTTGCCGCGTTGCCGATGCCGGCAGGGGGTGTCGTGCAAGCCGACCGGCCGTCGCGCGTGCTGGCGGCGCTGGCCGCCGCCGAGACTGCGGGGCAGGGGCTTCTGCTGGCCCGTGGCGGTGCGGAGTCCGGGGGCTGGCAATCCGGGTCGGGCTTCTCCGTCACGCTGGAAAGCTCCGGCACCACCGGCACCCCCAAGCGCCTGCGCCATGATTTCGCCCGCCTGCGCGGCCGGTTGCGCGGCGTGGCGGAGGAGGGCGCACGCTGGCTGCTGACCTATGATCCGGGCGCCTTCGCCGGCCTTCAGGTGATGCTGACCGCAGCCGCAGCCGGGGCGCTGCTGGTCGCCGTGCCCAATCGGGGCGCCGGGACCATCGCCGCGCTGGCGCAAGCGGCGCGGCGCCATGCCGTGACCCATGTCAGCGGCACACCCAGCTTCTGGCGCGCCTTCCTGATGGCGTTGGGCGGGCCGGAAACGGCGCTCGACCTGCCGCTGGCCGCGGTGACGCTGGGGGGCGAGGCCGCCGACCAGCCGCTTCTCGACCGGCTGGCGGAGCGGTTTCCCCATGCCCGGCTGCGCCACATCTACGCCTCGACCGAGGCGGGAGCGCTGTTCGCCGTCGCCGATGGTCGGGCCGGCTTTCCGGCGGCCTGGCTGGACGCGGCGCCGGACGGGCTGGAACTGCGCATCGCCGACGGGGTGCTGGAAGTGCGCAGCCCGCGCGCGGCACCGGGGGCGGTCGATGCCGACGGCTGGCTGTCCACCGGCGACCTCGTGGAACGCCGGGGCGACCGGGTGCTGTTCGCCGGCCGGCTCGACGGGCTGGTCAATGTCGGGGGAGTGAAGGTCTCGCCGGAGGTGGTGGAGCGGCGCCTGCTGGCGGTCGATGGGGTGGCGGATGCCGCGGTCGTCGCGGTGACGAGCCCGATCACCGGCCATCTCCTGACCGCCACCATCGTTCCGGTCCCAGGCGC
This sequence comes from Azospirillum sp. Sh1, assembly GCF_008365135.1. Classification (NCBI taxonomy): domain Bacteria; kingdom Pseudomonadati; phylum Pseudomonadota; class Alphaproteobacteria; order Rhodospirillales; family Azospirillaceae; genus Azospirillum; species Azospirillum sp. Sh1. The sequence continues at coordinate 12,645 of NZ_VTTK01000015.1, forward strand.
CGATGACCCCGCCCTTCGCGTCGCCCTGCGCGCCGCCACCGCCGACCTGCCGCCCGCAGCCCGTCCGCGCGCCGTGACCTTCGCCGACCATATCCCGCTGAGCGCCGCGGGCAAGAAGAGCCGAAAGGGAGCCCAATGACCGCGTCCGCCGAGCCGAAACGTCACGTCATCGTCAGCGGCGGCAGCCGCGGCCTCGGCCTTGCGCTGGTGGAGGCGCTGCTTGCCGACGGCTATCGGGTCTCCACCTGCAGCCGCTCTCCCTCCGAAGCGCTGGAACGGCTGGCCGGTCCCGACCTGTTCTGGCACCCCTGCCGCATCGGCGACGGCGACGAGGTGCGCGCCTTCTTCGATGCCGCCATCGCCTGGGGCGGCGAGGCGCCGCTGTGGGGACTGGTCAACAATGCGGGGATCGCACGCGAGGGCGTGCTGGCGACCTTCCCGGAGGTGGATGCCGAGGCGGTGATCCAGACCAACCTGACCGGCGCGCTCCAGGCCGCCCGCGCCTTCCTGCGGGCCAAGCTGACGGCGCGCGGGGCTGGCGCCCGTGGTGGACGCATCGTCAACATCTCCTCGATCATCGGCCAGCGCGGCTATGTCGGGCTCGCCGCCTATTCGGCGTCGAAGGCCGGGCTGGATGGCCTGACGCGGGCGCTGGCGCGCGAGGTCGGGCGGCGGGCGATCACCGTTAACTCGGTGGCGCCGGGCTATCTCGACACCGAGATGTCGGGCACCCTGTCGGACGGGCAGCGCGACCAGATCGTCCGCCGCACGCCGTTGGGGCGGCTCGGCACCGCAGCGGACGTCGTGCCGCTGGTCCGTTTCCTGCTCGGCGACGGCGGTGGCTTCATCACGGGTCAGACCCTTACGGTGGACGGCGGCATCACCTGTTGACGCCCACAAGCAAAGCCGTTGGGAGAGCCGTAAGGGAACAGGGGAGGCGGAGATGGTCGCCAGCCGGATCGACGGGGTGGGCGTGCGCGGCGTCGTCGGCTGCGTGCCGGAAGGACGCGAGACGGTCGGGGATCTCGCCCGCCGCTTCGGCGAGGACGCGGCCCGCAAGATCGCCGCGGCCACCGGGATCGAGGAGCGGCGGATCGTCGCTCCCGGCCAATGCACCAGCGACCTTGCGGAGGCCGCCGCCCGCCGTCTGCTCGACGGGCTGGGCTGGGAGCCGGGTAGCCTCGACCTGCTGGTCCTGGTGACCCAGACCCACGACCAGACGCTGCCGGGCACCGCTTCGCTCCTGCACCGGCGGCTCGGGCTGCGCAAGGGGGCGGCGGTGCTCGACATCACCCACGGCTGCTCCGGCTTCGTCTATGGGCTGTGGGCGGCGGCGGGGCTGCTGAAGGCGGTCGGACGGCGGGCGCTGCTGCTGGTCGGCGACACCACCTCGCGGCTGATCGATCCGGAGGATCGCGCCGTGGCGCCGCTGTTCGGCGATGGCGCCGCCGCGGTCGCCCTCGAACTGGACGACTCAGCTGATCCGATGGCCTTCGACCTGGGCAGCGATGGCACCGGTGCGCCCTATCTGGCGGCGGACGGCGGCGCGATGCGCCATCCCGACCGGCCGCCGCGGCTGTTCATGGACGGAACCCAGGTCTTCGCCTTCACCCTGCGCGAGGTGCCGGGCAGCGTCCGCGCCGTGCTGGAGTGTGCCGGCTGGACCACGGACATGGTCGACCATCTCGTCCTGCACCAGGCCAACGCCCAGATGATCCGCCATCTCGGCCAGAAATTGGGGGTTTCCGCCGATCGAACCGTCGTCGCCCTGCGTGAGGTCGGCAACACCAGCTCCGCCTCCATCCCGCTGGCATTGACGGGTTCGCTGGCGGAACCGCTGGCCTCGGGCTGCCGCCGGCTGCTGCTGTCGGGCTTCGGCGTCGGCTGGTCCTGGGGCAGCGCGGCGCTCGCCGTCGGACCGCTGGCGGTGTGCGAAACGGTTGTCCTGCCCGGCAGGAAATACCCGGCAGAATCTGCCGCCCCGGCAACCCCTGCCCCGTAATCGGCAGAATTTGCCGGCAGGTGGGCAAAATTTGCCGGGTGCGTTCCTGCCCACCGGCACGGATTACCAAGGAAACCCGGCAAATTTGAACTGGCCCGCTTCTTGCCTACCACTTTGGCGGGGGAATTAGTCCCCTTCCGGGCCAAGCGTTCCGAAAGCGGTGCGCGTCCGGACATTGATCCTCCAAAGGAGTGGCTATCATGGCTGGCAACGTTACCCTCTCATCGTCCATGCGGACCAACCTGCTGCAGCTGCAAAGCACGCAGGAACAGATCAACAAGAAACAGAACATCCTGTCGACGGGCAACAAGGTCAACACCGCTCTCGACGGCCCGACCGCCTTCTTCTCGGCCAAGGGTCTGAACCAGCGCGCCGGCGACCTGACGTCGCTGAAGGACGCGATGGGTCAGTCGATCAGCACGATCCAGGCCGCCGACAAGGGCCTGACCTCGATCGACTCCATGGTCGACCAGGCCAAGGGCCTGACCACCGCCGCCTATGCGGCGCTCGGCAACGATGCCGCCTCCATCGCCACCCGCAAATCGCTGGCCTCGCAGTTCAACACGCTGCGCGGACAGATCGACAAGCTGGCCGCCGACAGCGGTTACGGCGGTAAGAACCTGATCGCCGGCAACGGCCTCAGCATGGACAGCACCAGCTCGTCCCGTGCCGCCGTCAACACCATCGTCGGCGTCGACAACGCCCGCGTCACCAATGTGCAGGCGCCGGACACCTATTCGATCCGCATCAAGGGCGACGGCTCGATCGAAGGCAAGTCCGACGACATCAACTCGGCCGAAAATGCGCACGGCCTGACCGGCCTGAAGCTGTCGGGCACCATCTCCAGCACCTCGGGCAGCTTCTCCAACGTCCAGATCGAAGTGCGCGGCGCCAACGGCCGCACCCGTGACATCATCGTGTCGGACGGCAACGAAAGCCGGACGACCTCCTACTTCGACAACACGCAGACGACCTCCACCAACCTGACGCAGGCGGCAACGTCGACGCAGGCCCAGATCTCCACGGTGAACGTCAGCGGCACCGTCGAAGAAGGCGACATCTTCTCGATCACGGTGGAAGGCCAGACCTTCAGCTATACCGCCACCAGCGGCGACGTGGCCGTCGGCCAGAACGCCGCTGTCAACGTGGCGACCAAGCTGCAGGCCTCGATCAGCAGCGCCATCGCCACCGGCGGCCGTCTGGCCGGCAAGGATGTCTCCACCGCCTCCGTCGGCTCCAGCGGCACCATCACCCTGACCGGCAACACCACGAGCGGCGTGGTGCGCGATTTCTCCCTGACCTCCAGCACGACCAACGCGCTGACCAAGAAGATCTCGGAGAGCTTCGCGTCGGGCACGATCGTGTCCTTCACGGTCGATCGTCGCCTGATGGAAGCGGCGAACAACCAGGGCAACGGCATCTCGACCATCGAGAAGAAGGTCGACCTGCAAATCCAGGTCACCAACTCCAACGGCGCCCAGGTCACCCGCGACGGCATGAGCGATCAGGGCGACGGCAAGCTGGCGAGCGGCGACCAGGCCTTCGCCTTCGACAGCGGCACGGTCCATCTGAACGTCGATGCCAAGACCATCAAGCAGGCCGCTTCGGCGAACTGCTCGGCCAACATCGTCACCAAGCAGATCTCCGACGCCAACTCGTCGAACGACATCACCGTCCAGCTCAACGAGACGAACACCAATTCGATCACGGTGGGCGCGGTGAACCTGACCACCAGCGGTCAGGGCCTGAAGCTCGACGAAGCGCAGAACGACTGGACGGACCGCGCCGACATCGACAAGGCGGTCTCCGGTCTCGACAAGGCCAAGGCGACGATCCGCTCCGCGTCGCAGTCGCTGTCGACCAACCTGAACATCATCACGACCCGCGAGAACTTCACCAAGGAGTTCAGCGACGTGCTGACGGAAGGTGCCAGCAAGCTGACGCTGGCCGACCAGAACGAGGAAGGCGCAAGCCTGCTGATGCTGCAGACCCGGCAGCAGTTGGGCACCATCGCCCTCTCGCTGGCCAACCAGTCGCAGCAGTCGATCCTGCGCCTGTTCTAAGGCGTAGAGTTCGGACGGCAAGTTCGGGTAGGATCACGCCCGGCGGGCGGCGGCATCAGGCCGCCGCCCGTTTCTTTTTTGGGCCGGACCGGGCCGGCAAAGGCCGGACGGCGACGGCCCGCAAGCCCCGGGTTCCCCACTCATGCCACTCAAGTTCGTGCTTCGTCCCAACGAGAAGGTCATCATCAACGGTGCCGTCATCGGTGCCGGTGACCGTCCGGGCTCGTTCTTCCTTTACAACACCGCCAATTTCCTGCGTGGGCGCGAGGTGCTGAAGGAAGAGCAGATCGACTGTATCGAGAAGAAACTCTATTTCGTCATTCAGCTCGTCTACATCTTCCCGGAAGACTCGACGCTGAACCTTCAGCGCTTCGCCTCCATTCTCGACGAAACGCGGGAGGCGCGGCCCGACGCCGCCAAGACGCTGGACGAGATCACGCGGCTGGTCGAAGGCCGCAACTACTACCGGGCGCTCAAGCTCTGCCGCAAACTGTTCCGGGCGGCGAACGGCGCGGCGGTCGAAGACGGCGCCAATCAGATCGGCGGTGGGGCCGACGACGACGACACCCCGACGACAGACCGGATGCCGTGACCGCAGCCGATCTGCTCGACGCCGCATTGTCGCTGCACCGCGCCGGCCGCTTCGCCGAGGCGCTGGCGCTGTATCGCCGGGTCCTGATCGACGATCCGGCGCACGCCGACGCGCTGCACCTGTCGGCCATGATCGCCTACCAGACCGGCCGGACCGCCGAGGCTCTTTCCGGACTGGGGGCGGCCCTGGCGCTGCAACCGCGCTTTCCCACCGCCTACAACAGCCTCGGCAATGTCCTGGCCGATCTGGACATGCCGGAGGAGGCGCTTGCCGCCTATGGGGTCGCGATCAGGCAGAACGACCGCTATGTCGAGGCCTATGGCAACCGAGCCACCGTGCTTCAGCATCTCGGCCGGCGGGAAGAGGCGGCGGACTCCTATGCCCGCGCGCTGACCTTCGACCCCGACAATCTGACCGCCCGTTTCAACTACGGCATCCTTCAGCGGGAAATGGGCCGGATCGCGCCGGCGGCCAATGCCTTCTATGCGGTGGTCCAGGCCGATCCGTCGCGGTCCGCCGCCTGGCGGCATCTGGCGATCTGTCTGCGCGGGCTGGGCCACCCGGATGCGGAGGCCTGCCTGCGCCGTGCGCTGGAGGCTGCCCCGACGGACGAGGAGCTGTCGCTGGAACTGGGCGCGCTGCTGAATGGCCGGGGCGACCATGGGGGAGCCTGCGGCGTTCTCGCCCCGGCGGTCGCGGCGCATCCCGGCAATGCGCAGTTGCACTTCACCTTCGGCACCGCCCTGCAGGGCATGGGGCGGCTGCGTGAGGCGGTCGCGCAGTTCCGCCTTGCGTTGGACCGCGACCCGACGATGCAGGGCGCCTGCAACAATCTGGGCGTGGCCCTGCTCGAACTCGGGATGACCGGCGAGGCCGTCCCGGTGCTGCGCCGGGCGCTGGTCCTCAGCCCCGACGACGCCGTGGCGGTCAACAACCTCGGGACGTCGCTGGAGGATCGCTACGATCCCGCGTGCGATTTCGAACGGCCGGCGCGGTGGTACCGGCGCGCCCTGCGCCTTCGGCCCGACTACGGGAAGGCCCTGGTCAATCTCGCCGGCATCCACATCGGCAAGCGGGAGACCGACCGCGCCGAGCATCTCTGTCGCCGTGCCGCGGCGGCGGACCCCCGAAGCGTGGAGGCCTATTCCAATCTCGCCGGCCTGCTTCTCGAGCGCGACGATACCGGCGGGGCGGTTCGTCTGTACCGGCGTGCCTTGGCGGTCGACGCCGAGGACCCGGCCGCATTGACCGGCTACGGCTTGGCCCTGCAGATTCTCGGCCGTATCGGGGAGGCGGAGGCGGCCCATCGGCGCGCGCTGGAGATCGACGGCAGCAATGCGGAGGCCGCGGGCAATCTCGGCATGATGATCTGGCAATACCGCCAGGACCATGCGGCGGCCGAGCCCTTCATGAACCTCGCCCTGTCGGTCAATCCGTCGCTCGGCACGGCGCACCTCAACCGCGGTATGATGCGTCTCGCCCGCGGCGATCTCGCCGGCGGGTGGGAGGGATACCGCTGGCGTTTCAGGGCCAAGGGGTATGTGAACCGCCGGATCGCCGCCCCGCTGTGGCGCGGCGAGGAGCCCGGCGGCAGCCGCCTGCTGGTGTGGCGCGAGCAGGGGATCGGTGACGAAATCCTGTTCGCCTCCTGTTATCCGGCGTTGATCGCGCGCGCCGGGCATGTGGAGATCGAATGCGACCGACGGCTGGTGCCGTTGTTCGCACGCTCCTTTCCGCGAGCGACCGTCCGGGCGGAATCGGTCGATGCCGCGGGCAGGGAGACGATTCATTCGCCGGACCGGCCGCCGGGCGTCGATTTCCATGTGCCGGCCGGCGACCTGCCGGGCCACCTGCGCGGCAGCCTGTCCGCCTTCGAAACGCAAGGGCCCTGGCTGGTGCCGGATCCGGTGCTGGTGGAGCGCTGGCGGGAGCGGCTGGCGGCGCTGGGGCCGGGCTTGCGGATCGGCATCGGCTGGCGCAGCCAGTTGATGACGGCCGAGCGCAAGGCTTCCTATGTGCTGCTGGAACATTGGGGGCCGCTGTTCGCCGTCCCCGGACTGGTGTTCGTCAACCTGCAATATGGCGACTGCGAGGCCGAACTGCGGGCGGCGGAACAGCGCTTCGGCGTGACCATCCATCGCTGGGCCGACCTGGACCTGAAGGACGATTTCGACGGGGCGGCGGCACTGACCGCGAACCTGGATCTGGTGATCTCGCCGGCGATGTCGGCGGGAGAACTGGCGGGTGCGCTGGGGGTGCCGGTCTGGCGCTTCGGCAGCCGCGACTGGACGCAACTGGGCGCCGGCGTCCGGCCCTGGTTCCCGTCGATGCGCCTGTTCCAGCCCAACGCCGCCGAGGGGCTGGAGGCCATGCTGGACCGAATGGCGGTGGAGTTGGCGCGCGCGGCATCCGGCAAGCCTCCGCTGCCCCTTCCGGTCCCCGACGCGGACGGAAGGCCGGGAAGCGAGACCGACAGACTGACGGCGAATGCCGTCGCCCATTACCGCGCCGGCGATGCGGCGGCGGCGGACACCCTGGTGCGGCAGGTGCTCGACTCGACCCCCGGTCATCCGGTCGCCCTACATCTGGCCGGTGTGCTGGCGAAGCGACGCGGAGCATTGGAAGAGGCGCAGGCCCTGCTGGTCCGCGCCGTCGCCGCCGACCCGGTCAATGCCTCCGCCCATGCCGCGTTGAGCGAGGTCTGCCAGGGGTTGGGCCGCTTCGATGCGGCCGAGCGGGCGTCGCGCACCTGTGTCGCGATGCAGCCCGACGGTGTCGGGCACTGGGTCAACCGGACCGCGCTGCTGCGCCGCCTGGGGCTGGATGGGGAGGCGCGATCCGCCGTTGCCCATGCCCTGCGCCTGCGCCCCGATCTGGCGCCTGCCCATGGCCACCGTGCCGAACTGGCGCTACGTCCCGAGGATGCGGTGGCGGCCCATCGCATCGCGGTCGCCCTGATGCCGGGGGCCGCCGATATGCTCAGCAACCTCGGCACCGCTCTCCACAAGCTCGACCGTTTCGCCGAGGCCGCGCGCACGGCACGCCGCGCGATCCGCAGCGACCCCGGCCTCGCCGTCGCCTGGACCAACCTGGGCAACAGCCTGGAAGCGCTGGGCAGGGCCGCGGAGGCGGAGGCCTGCCACCGCACCGCGATCGGCCTTGCCCCGTCGTTGGCCGAGGCCCATGGCAATCTGGCCTATCTGCTGAAGCGGCAAAGCCGGCATGAGGAGGCGTTGGCCGCCTTCGATGCGGCCCTGCAGGCCGATCCCAAGCATGCGCAGTCCCACTTCAACCGCGCGCTCCTGCTTCTGGAGACCGGTGTCCTCCGGTCGGGCTGGAGCGGTTACGACTGGCGCTTCGGCACGCCGGCGTTCCGGAACCATCGGCGCCGGCTGTCGATACGGGCTTGGCGCGGCGAGAACATCGCCGGGCGGCGCCTGCTGGTGTGGCGGGAGCAGGGCGTCGGCGACGAATTCCTCTTCGCCTCCTGCTATGACGAGGCGATGCGGCGCGCCGGCCGTCTGGTGATCGAGTGCGACCGCCGGCTGGTGCGGCTGTTCGCGCGCTCCTTCCCCGATGCCGATGTCCGCCCGGAAAGCACCGACCCGCGCGACGCCGATGTCCAGATCGCCGCCGGCAGCCTGCCGCGCCTGCTGCGCACCGAGTTGAAGCGCTTCCCCGAACGGACCTCCTGGCTGGTGCCGGATCCGGTGCTGGTGGAGCGCTGGCGGGAGCGGCTGGCGGCGCTGGGGCCGGGCTTGCGGATCGGCATCGGCTGGCGCAGCCAGCTGATGACGGCCGAGCGCAAGGCTTCCTATGTGCTGCTGGAACATTGGGGGCCGCTGTTCGCCGTCCCCGGACTGGTGTTCGTCAACCTGCAATATGGCGACTGCGAGGCGGAGCTGCGGGTGGCGGAACAGCGCTTCGGCGTGACCATCCACCGCTGGGCCGACCTGGACCTGAAGGACGATTTCGACGGGGCGGCGGCGCTGACCGCGAACCTGGATCTGGTGATCTCGCCGGCCATGTCGGCGGGGGAACTGGCGGGTGCGCTGGGGGTGCCGGTCTGGCGCTTCGGCAGCCGCGACTGGACGCAGCTGGGCACCGGCACACGTCCCTGGTTCCCGTCGATGCGCCTGTTCCAGCCCAACACCGGCGAGGGGTTGGAATCGACGATCCGGGGGATGGCGGACACCCTGCGGGCCACCTCGCCAGGACCGGTGCCGGAGTCCGTACCGGTGGTTGCAGCATCGCCGGAGCCCGAGGCGCAACCCGATTTCGACGCCCTGCTGAACCGGGCCGCCGACCTTCACCGCGCCGCCCGGCTGGCGGAGGCGGAGGCCGCCTATCGCGCCGCCATCGCCGCCGATCCCGACCGCAAGGCCCCTGGCCATGCCGATGCGCTGCATCTTCTGGGATTGCTGATGCACCAGACCGGGCGGAACGACGAGGCGCTCGCCCTGATCGGCGGGGCGTTGCGGATCGACCCGGCCTTTCCCCAGGCCTGGAACCATCTGGGACTGGTGCAGGAGGCGGATAAGCGCCATGCCGACTCGGTCCGCGCCTTCACCCGCGCGCTGGCCCTGCACCCCGCCTTTGCCGAGGCGCTGACCCATCTGGGCCTCGTTCACCAGACCTGCGGGCGGGTGAACGAGGCCATGAAGCTGCATCGCCGCTGCATCGCCCTCCAGCCGGAGCATCTCCCGGCCCATGCCAATCTCGGCCACGCCTGCGAACTGTTGGGGCGCATGGCGGAAGCGACCGGCCATTACCGCCGGGCGCTGGCCCTGCAGCCGGGGTCCGCCGACGCCGGCAACAACCTCGCCACCATGGCCACGCTGGCCGGCCGGCCGGAGGAGGCGAAGATCCATCTGCGCCGCGCGTTGCGGATCGACCCGGAGTTTGCCCTGGCGTCCTGGAACCTCGGCCTGCTGGACCTTGCAGACGGGTGCATCGCGGAAGGCTGGGCCGGCTATGGCCGCCGCTTCTCCGCCCGTCAATTGCAGCGGGCGCGCCGCATCGACCGGCCGGTCTGGACGGGGGAACCGTTGCGGGGGCGGCGACTGCTGGCCTGGTCGGAACAGGGGGTGGGCGACGAGATCCTGTTCGCCTCCTGCTTCGACGCCTTGCAAGGGCTGGACGGTCCGGTCACGGTCGAATGCGACCGGCGGCTGGTCAGTCTGTTCGCCCGCTCCTTCCCGTGGGTGACGGTGCGGGCCGAGACCGCGGACGCCGCCGGGCGCGAGACGATCACTCCGCCGGATTGCGAATTGCAGATGCCGGCCGGCACCTTGCCTGCCCTGGTCCGCGACCGGGTGGACCGCTTCCCCGGCCGTCCGGCCTATCTGCGCCCTGATCCCGACCGCATCGCCCTGTGGCGCGACCGGCTGGCCGCCCTGCCCGGCCTGAAGGTGGGGCTGGCATGGCGCAGCCAAATCGTCACCGCCCAGCGCGCCGCCGCCTATACCGGTCTGGCCGACTGGACGGCCCTGCTCGATCTGGCCGGCGTCAGCGTGGTCATGCTGCAATATGGCGACTGCCGCGCCGAACTGGCACAGGTGGAAACGGCCACGCGCCGTCTTCATCGCTGGGACGACCTGGACCTGAAGGACGATTTCGAGGGGGTTGCGGCCCTGATCGCCAACCTGGATCTGGTGATCTCGCCGGCCACGGCGGTCGGGGAACTGGCCGGTGCCTTGGGCGTCCCGGTCTGGCGGCTCGGCACCCGCGACTGGACGCAGATGGGAACGGGTGTGCGGCCCTGGTTCCCGTCGATGCGGCTCATCCAGCCGCCAGTCGGCGAGGGACTTGCCGCCGCCGCCCGGCAGGCGGTACGCGCGCTGGCGGAACTGGCGCCGGCCTGATGACCGACCTTCGCGCCCTGCTTGCCGAAGCGTTCGACCGTCACCAGTCCGGCGGGTTCGAAGAGGCGGAACGGCTCTACCGCCGCATCCTCTCCATCGATCCGGCCGAGACGGAGGCCCTGCACCGGGCCGCGTTGCTGGTCGCCCAGCTCGGCCGGCTGGAGGAGGCCGACGGGCTGCTCCGCCGGGCGCTGGCACAGGATCCGGCGGAGACCGAGGCAGCGGTCAACCATGGCAAGATTCTGCGCGCGCTGCGCCGTCCCGAGGCGGCGGCCTGCCGCTTCCGCCATGCCCTTGCGCTCGCCCCCGCCATGCTGACGGCGCTGGAAGGGCTGGGACATGCCGAGCGCGAGGGCGGACATGCCGCTGCGGCGGCCACCGCCTATGGCCGGGCGGCACTGGCCGGCGCCGGGCCGGCGGTGCTTCACCAATGGGGCGTCGCGCTGGACGGCATCGGCCTTGCGGAGCAGGCGGTGGAGGCCCTGCGCCGGTCCGCCCGCCTCGACCCGACGGTCCCGTCGGTGGCCTTGCGGCTGGCCGGACTCCTCCATCGGATGGGACGCCGCGGCGAGGCGGCCGGCTGGTATCGCCGTGCGCTGGTGATTCAGCCCGGCCACGCGGAGGCACGCCGGTCGCTCTCGGCCATCGTCGCCGTCACCGCCGCAGGGGGGCCTCCACCGGCGACATAACCCTTTGGTTCAAAGGGTCAGCTTACCTCCGGATGGTGTTGCGCGAAATGATTTCAAGATCCCACCCCTGCGACCCACTGTCATACGTCTGAACGGTTGGGGCATTTTTTCGCATGGTTTGACTGCATAAAACGCAAGATTAGGGTTGTTCGGCGCTTCGGATGGGTGAACACTGTTGTCACCGGCCCGTCACATTGAGGCGGGAAGCGGACTGATCCTATGGAGAGCGACTCATGCACACTGAAGCTCGCCTTTCGTCTCTGCAAGACAAGCACATGCGCCTGGACCGGGCGATCCTCGACGAGGAAAAGCGCTCCTGGCCGGATGAGAGCGCAGTGAAGCGCCTCAAGCTCGAAAAGCTGCACGTCAAGGAAGAGATCGACCGCCTGACGCGCACCGGCCCGATGAATTAATCCCCCCAATCACAGCATCGACCTTCAGACATCACCCTTGAACAGGGGTTCAATAGGCCGGGTTGAGGCGGGTCGCCTCACCCGGCTTTTTTGATGCGCTGCTTTGCGATGGCCGGCCTTTTCAACCGATGGCCCGACCGGGACGCGCAAGCTCCGCCGCCACGGCCGGCAGCAGATCGGCCACCTGTTGGCCGGGGCCCGTCCGGAACAGACGCATCGACGGGAACCAGGGCCGCACCCCGGTGCCGAGCATAGTCCAATCGCCCGTCCGCGCCAGCCGCCAGACCGGCACGCCCAGCGCCGCAGCCAGTTCTCCGGTGGAGGTGGCGGGCGCGATCACCAGATCCAGGGCCGACATCAGCGCCGCCGTGCCATCGAGGTCGTTGCGCAGGTCGAGGTCGGGGAAGGCGTGCGGCGCACGGCCGAAAGCCTCCCGGGCCGCCGCCAGTTCGGCCCCGCAGTCGCCATATTGCAGATTGACCGGAATCAGCCCCGGCAGGGTCAGCACAGGCTGCCAATCCTCGATCCGCGTATAATCAGGCATGCGGTCCGGATCGAGCTGGCCGCTGCGCCAGGCGATGCCGACCCGCAAGCCCTCTCCCAATTCGGCCAACCGCCGGCGCCAGCCGTCGACCGCCGCCGGGTCGGCACGCAATGCCGGTTCCAGCCCGGCGAACCCTGTCAGGGAAGCGCCCAAATGGCGCGACAGCGATCCGATTGGGAGATGGCAGTCGACATCGGTCGACGGTTCGGCCAGGGAGGCCGGCACTGCCCGCACCGTCGCCTGCGGGAAGGAGCGGGCGAACAGCGGGACGAAGCGCGGGTCGCATTCCACCACGATGCGCCCCCCCTGCCGGCCGGCGCGGGCGATCAGTTCGGGCAGGCGCTGGGCGAACATCAGCTCGTCGCCGATCCCCTGCTCGCGCCAGACCAGCAGGCTCTTCCCCGACAGGTCACCGCCCGTCCAGAGCGGGGCCGCCGGGCGGCGGACGGCGGACGTCAGGTCGCGCGTGTCGAACCGCCGATCATAGCCTTCCCATCCCTGCGCCAGCCGGCCGGCGGCGAGGTCGAGAACCCCGGCATTGAAGGCCGCCGCCGCGTGGCCGGGTTCGGCCGCCAGAGCACGGCCGCACCACAGGGCCGCTGCCGCGTCGTCTCCCATTTCGCGCAGCAGCCGGCCGCGGTTCGCCATTCCGTCGGCCAGGGCGGGGGCGAGCGCCAGGGCGTATCGGCCCGCCCGCTCCGCGGCGTTCAACCGGCCGAGACGCCGCAGCGCCACCGACAGGTTCACCCATCCCGCCTCCAGCGCCGGTGCCCGCCGGAGCGCCTGGGCATGGGCCCGCTCCGCTTCGCCCCAACGGCCGAGCCGGGCGAGGGCCGCGCCCAGATTGTCATACGCCTCCGCAAGGTCGGGGTCGGCGGCGACCGCCCGCCGGTGGAGCGGCACGGCGGCCCCGCTCCGCTCCAGCGCGTCGAACGCATTGCCGAGGTTGGTCAGCGCCGCGGCGTTGCCGGGCTGAAGCGCCAGGGCGGTCCGGAAACCGGCGGCGGCCGGTCCTGCCCGCCCGAGTGCCAGGCGAACGTTCCCCAGGCTGATATGCGCCGTCGCATAATCCGGGGCGGCGGCGACCGCCGCTGCGATGCGCGCTTCGCCGCGTTCCGGCGCGCCCGTCTGGTGGGCGAGCAGGCCGGACAGATGGAGCGCCACCGGATCCCGCGGGCGGTGTGCCAGCACCCGCTCGTAAAGCGGGGCTGCCGCAGCGAAGGAACCGGCTCGATGGGCGGCGACCGCCTGCTCCAGAAGCCGGTCCGGGTCGGGGTCCGTGGTCTCGCCATCCCCAATACCGACAGATGCCCCGGCAGGCGCCGTCCCCCTCCCGCGCGGCGATGCGGTGGCCCGCAATGCCTTCGCCATCTGGACCAGTGCCGCCTCCAGCCCCTCGCCGGTGTTGGGCTGGAACAGGCGCATCGACGGGAACCAGGGCCGGACGCCGCTGCCCAGCTGCGTCCAGTCGCGGCTGCCGAAGCGCCAGACCGGCACACCCAGCGCCCCCGCCAGTTCCCCCGCCGACATTGCCGGCGAGATCACCAGATCCAGGTTCGCGGTCAGCGCCGCCGCCCCGTCGAAATCGTCCTTCAGGTCCAGGTCGGCCCAGCGGTGGATGGTCACGCCGAAGCGCTCTTCTGCCGCCCGCAGCTCCGCCTCGCAGTCGCCATATTGCAGGTTGACGAACACCAGTCCGGGGACGGCGAACAGCGGCCCCCAATGTTCCAGCAGCACATAGGCCGCCTTGCGCTCGGCCGTCATCAGCTGGCTGCGCCAGCCGATGCCGATCCGCAAGCCTGGCCCCAGCGCCGCCAGCCGCTCCCGCCAGCGCTCCACCAGCACCGGATCCGGCACCAGCCAGGAGGTCCGTTCGGGGAAGCGCTTCAACTCGGTGCGCAGCAGGCGCGGCAGGCTGCCGGCGGCGATCTGGACATCGGCGTCGCGCGGGTCGGTGCTTTCCGGGCGGACATCGGCATCGGGGAAGGAGCGCGCGAACAGCCGCACCCGCCGGCTGTCGCACTCGATCACCAGACGGCCGGCGCGCCGCATCGCCTCGTCATAGCAGGAGGCGAAGAGGAATTCGTCGCCGACGCCCTGCTCCCGCCACACCAGCAGGCGCCGCCCGGCGATGTTCTCGCCGCGCCAAGCCCGTATCGACAGCCGGCGCCGATGGTTCCGGAACGCCGGCGTGCCGAAGCGCCAGTCGTAACCGCTCCAGCCCGACCGGAGGACACCGGTCTCCAGAAGCAGGAGCGCGCGGTTGAAGTGGGACTGCGCATGCTTGGGATCGGCCTGCAGGGCCGCATCGAAGGCGGCCAACGCCTCCTCATGCCGGCTTTGCCGCTTCAGCAGATAGGCCAGATTGCCATGGGCCTCGGCCAACGACGGGGCAAGGCCGATCGCGGTGCGGTGGCAGGCCTCCGCCTCCGCGGCCCTGCCCAGCGCTTCCAGGCTGTTGCCCAGGTTGGTCCAGGCGACGGCGAGGCCGGGGTCGCTGCGGATCGCGCGGCGTGCCGTGCGCGCGGCCTCGGCGAAACGGTCGAGCTTGTGGAGAGCGGTGCCGAGGTTGCTGAGCATATCGGCGGCCCCCGGCATCAGGGCGACCGCGATGCGATGGGCCGCCACCGCATCCTCGGGACGTAGCGCCAGTTCGGCACGGTGGCCATGGGCAGGCGCCAGATCGGGGCGCAGGCGCAGGGCATGGGCAACGGCGGATCGCGCCTCCCCATCCAGCCCCAGGCGGCGCAGCAGCGCGGTCCGGTTGACCCAGTGCCCGACACCGTCGGGCTGCATCGCGACACAGGTGCGCGACGCCCGCTCGGCCGCATCGAAGCGGCCCAACCCCTGGCAGACCTCGCTCAACGCGGCATGGGCGGAGGCATTGACCGGGTCGGCGGCGACGGCGCGGACCAGCAGGGCCTGCGCCTCTTCCAATGCTCCGCGTCGCTTCGCCAGCACACCGGCCAGATGTAGGGCGACCGGATGACCGGGGGTCGAGTCGAGCACCTGCCGCACCAGGGTGTCCGCCGCCGCCGCATCGCCGGCGCGGTAATGGGCGACGGCATTCGCCGTCAGTCTGTCGGTCTCGCTTCCCGGCCTTCCGTCCGCGTCGGGGACCGGAAGGGGCAGCGGAGGCTTGCCGGATGCCGCGCGCGCCAACTCCACCGCCATTCGGACCAGCATGGCCTCCAGCCCCTCGCCGGCGTTGGGCTGGAACAGGCGCATCGACGGGAACCAGGGCCGGACGCCGGCGCCCAGTTGCGTCCAGTCGCGGCTGCCGAAGCGCCAGACCGGCACCCCCAGCGCACCCGCCAGTTCTCCCGCCGACATCGCCGGCGAGATCACCAGATCCAGGTTCGCGGTCAGTGCCGCCGCCCCGTCGAAATCGTCCTTCAGGTCCAGGTCGGCCCAGCGGTGGATGGTCACGCCGAAGCGCTGTTCCGCCACCCGCAGCTCCGCCTCGCAGTCGCCATATTGCAGGTTGACGAACACCAGTCCGGGGACGGCGAACAGCGGCCCCCAATGTTCCAGCAGCACATAGGAAGCCTTGCGCTCGGCCGTCATCAGCTGGCTGCGCCAGCCGATGCCGATCCGCAAGCCCGGCCCCAGCGCCGCCAGCCGCTCCCGCCAGCGTTCCACCAGCGCCGGATCCGGCACCAGCCAGGGGGGCTGCGGTTCGAAGGCGGACAGGTTGCCGCGCAGCAGTTCCGGCAGGTCGCCCGCGGGAACCTGCAGGTCGCAGTCCGGCGGTACGATGGTCTCGCGCGGGATCTCGCCGAAAGCGTCACCGGTGCAGCTTTCGGCCCGCACCGTGGCCTTGGGGAAGGAGCGGCGGAACAGCGGGACCAGCCGCGGGTCGCATTCGATGGTGACCGGCCCGCCCGCCCAGGCGACGACGTCCGGATAGCAGGACGCGAACAGGACTTCGTCGCCCACCCCCTGCTCGCGCCACACCAGCAGCCGCTTGCCGCGCAGCAGCTGCCCACCCCAGCGCGGGATGTCGAAGCGCCGGTCCGGTATCGCCTCTCCGGCGGCGAACCGCCGCTCGTACCCCGTCCAACCGCGCGTCAGGTCGCCGTGACGCAGCGCCAGGAGCGACAGGTTGTAGGTCGCGGTGGCAAGGTCGGGCTGCTGGGCCAACGCCTCCTCGAAGCAGACCGCCGCCTCGTCATACCGCCCCAGTGCCTGCAGCGCGTTGCCGAGGTTGTATCGCGCCTCCACGAACTCCGGATGATGTTCCAGCGCCTGTCGGTGGCAGATTTCCGCCTGATCGGGACGGCCCAGCCGTTTCAGCACGCTGCCGAGATTGTTCAGCGCCGCGCTGTGGCGCGGGTTGCGCTTCAGCGCCTGTCGATAGGCGATCTCCGCGCTCTCCAGGGCGCCCTTCTGCTGCAGGACGGCGCCCAGATTATACTGTGCCGTGGCGTCGTCCGGACGGTGCCGGGCCACCAGCCGATGCTGGGCGATGGCCTCGTCCAGCCGTCCGCTCATCGCCAGCGCATCGCCAAGGTTGTTGTGCGCCTCGACCATGCCCGGCACCAGCCGCACGGCGTGGTCCAGCGCCGCCACCGCATCGCCATGGCGATGGCGTGCGGCATGGCCGTTGCCGAGATTGTACCAGGCCTTGGCATAGTCCGGCTTCAGCGCCAGCGCCGCGGCGAAGGCCTGTTCCGCCTCTTCATGGTGTCCGAGGACGCCCAGGGCGTTGCCCAGATTGTGCCGGCGCTGCGCCCCTTGCGGGTCCAGGGTTGCGGCCTTGCGGTGGGCCTGCACCGCGTCATCCGGTCTGCCGGCGGCGGACAGCGCGCTGCCCAGATTGTCCCAATAGTCGGGGACGCCCTTCGCCTGCGCCAGCGCCTTGCCGATCAGGGTCACCGCCTCGCCGGCGCGGCCCGATTGCAGGGCCACCACCCCCAGCAGATGCAGGGCGTCGGCATTGCGCGGTTCCGCCGTCAGCACCGCGCGATAGCCGCGCTCCGCCTCGGCGAGGCGCCCGGCCTGATGGTGTGCCACGGCCTGCGCCAGCATGTTGGTGTGCTTCGCCACGTTCCGGCCCCGTCCCTGACTGTCCCCACCCTCAAAGGGAGTGCCATCATCGGTGGATCACGGTAAAGATGCCATTGATAATGATGACATTGATATCGGCGGCAAATCGGCCGGTGCAGGCGCCGCCGGCGGGAAAGAGGAGAGCACGCGATGGCAGGGTCACGCTTGTCCTTGCGCGGTGGACTGCGGGGAGCCGCCGTGGCGCCGGCGGTCAGGCTCAGCCGGCAGGCGGATGCGCTGGCATCGGCCGGCGACGCGGCGGGGGCGGAACCGCTCTATGCGCGGGCGCTGGAGGCCGATCCGACCCTGGCGGGGACCCACAACAACCACGGCAACGCCCTGCGCGCTCTCGGCCGTCTGCAGGAGGCCGCCGCCGCCTACCGCGCCGCCGTCGCCCATGGCCTGCATGAGGGGATGGCGCACTACAACCTCGGCTCCGTCCTGCGGCAGGCGGAGCGGCATGGCGAGGCCGACGATGCGTTCCGCCAGTCGTTGGCGCTGCGGCCGGACCATGCGGAGGCGTGGAACAACCGCGGGAACCTGCTGCGCGACCTCGGACGCTTCGGCGAGGCGGCGATGGGCTATCGGCGGGCGCTCGCCCTGCGGCCGGACTGGGCCGACGCCCACGACAATCTCGGCGCCGTGCTCTACCTGCTGCACGAGCAGGGCGGGGTGGAAGAGGCGGCGGCGCTGGCCCGGCTGTGGCGGCGCGACCACCCCGCCAACCCGCTGGCGCGCCACATCGGCGCCGCCATCGCCGGGGAGGAGGCCGATGCGCGCGCGCCCGACGACTATGTACGCCAGACCTTCGACCTGTTCGCCGAGGAGTTCGACCGCAAGCTGGCGGAGCTTGATTACCGCGCGCCGTCGCTGCTCGCCGGCCTGCTGGCGGAGGAGGAACGGCGCAGCGGCCTCGACGTGCTCGACGCCGGTTGCGGCACCGGGCTGTGCGCCGCCTCGCTCCGGCCCTATGCCCGCCGGCTGGTCGGCGTCGACCTGTCGGACGGCATGCTGGATCGCGCCCGCACCCGCGGCCTGTATGACGAACTTCAGGCGGCCGAACTGGTCGGTTTCCTCACCGAGCGGCCGGGCGCCTTCGATCTCGTCGTCGCCGCCGACGTCTTCTGCTACTTCGGCGTCCTCGACGAGGCGTTCGCCGCCGCCCGCGCGGCGCTGCGGCCCGGCGGCCGGCTGGCTTTCACGGTCGAGGAGTTGGAGCCGGCCGACGGACGGCCCCACCGCGTCGCCACCCATGGCCGCTATGCCCATGCCGAAGCCTACGTCCGTGCGGCGGTGGCGGGTGCGGGGCTCTCGCTCCGGCGTTGCGACCATGACCGGCTGCGCTACGAAAGCGGTGAGCCGGTGATGGGGCTGGTGGTGCTGGCGGAGCGGACCCCCGCTTAGCGGGGCCGCCGCGGCCGGCGGGGGGACGGCGGCTTCGGCGCCGGTGTCGGTTGGGGCGGAGCCGGCTGCGGCTGGGCCAGCGCGTCGGCCTCTTCGCCACGACCCAGCGCCCGCAAGGCCAGGGCAAGCGTGTCGCGCGGCGCGGGATGGGCCGGGTCGATGCGCACGGCTTGGCGCAGCGGGGCCAGCGCCGCCGCTGCCCGATTGGTGGCGGCAAGCGCGATGCCGAGGTTGAGCGCGGCCGACAGGAAATCCGGCACCAGCGCCAGCGCGTTGCGGAAGGCGATCACCGAATCCGCGCGAAGCCCGGCGGCGAACAGGGCGTTGCCCAGCAGGAAGGCGATGTCCGCATCCCGCGGGTCGAGTGCGGCGGCCCGGATCAGGTCGGCCAGGGCCGGCGTCACCTGCCCCGATTCCAGCCGCAGCCGTCCGCGCGCGTGCAGCAGGTCGGTCAGCTTTTCCCGCGCCGGCTCCAGCATCGGTTCGATCCGCAAGGCACGTTCCAGCAGTTCGGCGGCGGCATCGACGGCCGCCGCATCGCCGCGGCTATGGCGGGCGAAGGCTCGGTCGGTCCAGGCCTCCGCGAAATCGGGGCGCAGAGCCAATGCGCGGCGATAGCCCGCTTCCGCCTCGCCCAGGCGATCCAGGCCGCGCAGCAGGTTGGCGCGGTTGGCGTGGATGTCCGCCGCCTCCGGCCGCAGGGCCAGCGCCTTGTCGACCAGCGTCAGGCCGAACTCGCCGCGGCCGACCTGACCGGCCAGAACGCCGAGGTAATGCAATGCGTCCGGCTGTTCCGGCTCGGCATCGAGGATGCGGGTGTAAAGTTCCTGCGCCTCGCCGAAGCGGCCGGCAAGATGAAGGTCGAGCGCCAGCGTCAAGGCTTCGAGGATCGTGGCCATGATCCTACGCTTTAGGACGACCGGTGCCGTCGCCGCAAGCCCGCCCGCGCGGAAAACCGGATTTTCGACAGGAATATGCCCGTAACGCGCAACCGCGTTTCGCCGAAAGGGTTAGATTGGCAAACCCAAATAAGAGTAAAGAAAGCCTTTACGCTCCGCCGGGGTTACGGTAATTTAATGTTCAATTCTCACCGATTCGGATAAGCCGGTCATGAACGTGGCGGCAGCCACATCGACGGTCTCGCGGCCGTTCGCCTTCATGACGCCCCGCGGCAGCAATGCCGTAGAAACAGGGGCCGGCACCCGGACTCCGACTTCCGCCGTACCTGCCGATCCCCAGCCGGACGCCGGCGGCACCAATCCGCTGGTCAACCGCTTCCCGACCATCGCCTTCAGCTACGACACCGATGCCTCGCGGCTGGTGATGCTGTACCGCGACCCGGCCAACGGGAAGACGGTGTCGCAAATCCCGACCGAAGCGGCGCTGAAGCAGTACAAGGAAGCCCAGCAGAAGGAAAAGAACGCGGAACGCGCGTCGCTGCTGAAGCTGACGGTCGGCGGGGATGGGCAGGGGAGTGGGCAGGCAAGCGGACAAGCGGGCAGCCAGTCTGCGGCCTATGGTCGCAATGCTTCCGGCGCTTCCCCGGTCGCCGGCGCCGGACTCTCTGCCGGAACAGGGAATTCGACCTCCGCCGTTTCCACCTCGACTGCCGCCCCGGTTGCGCTTGCGGCTTCCGCTACGTCCTCGTCCGTGGCACAATCGTCCTCGACCAACATCGCGTCCGCCGGCAGTTCTGCCGCGCGGGTGAATGTGGTCATCTGAAAACGCGCTCTTCGCGGGGGCGCTATTTCCGGGGGCCAGGATCGCCATGGACGTCACGTCATCGACCGCCGGCGCGGCGATTGCTCTGAAGCAGGCGCAGAACCAGATGAATTTCGGCGTGAAGGCATTGAGCCAGAACGCCGATCAGCAGCAGGCGACCGTCGCCGCGCTGGTCCAGCCGGAGGGTGGCTCCGGCGGCGGCAACGTCACCCCGACACGCGGGCAAAATCTGAACATCACCGTCTGAACCCGTCCGCAAGCACAGCCGGCCGCTCAGACTTTCGAGTCGAGCAGAGACGTCAGCATTTCATCCTGTGTGCGGACGACCGCGATGTTGGCGCCGTAGGCGCGGCTGGCGGCCATCTGGTTGACGCGCTCCGTCGCCAGATCGACGTTGGGCGCCGCCACCATCCCGTCGCCGTTCGCCGCACTGTCGTCCGGCGCATATTCCTGCAGATAGGCCGGGGTGATCGGCGTGAAGGTCGCGCGCGTTCCGGGATTGGCATCGGACTGTGCGACCGCCAGCGGCTGGTAGGGCGCGCGCTTTCCCTCCGCCGTCCCATCGGTCGTGGGAACCGCCCCGGTGGAGCGGACATTGGCGACGTTGGAGGCCGAGGCGTCCAGCCGCCGCGTCTGGGCGGTCAAGCCGCTGAGCGCGATTCCGATGCTGGCGGCCATGGCGGTCCATCCTTCGTCCGACAGGAATGGTCGAAGTCTACCACATCGGTTTTCCAAGGACAGCCGGGCTATTGCCGCGCGGTTGCGCTGTGCGATCATCGGCAGGGGCAATCGTCGGGCCGGGACAATCGCCCGGCACAATCACCGCTGTATCTTTCGGGGTGCTTGCGCCATTATCGGACAAACGGTCGCCGCTCCCTTCCCGTATTGCCGGGTCTCCCGGTGCTTCCGGTCCCGATGGAGCCGGCCCGGAAATCCGGTCCCACCATCCATGGGGCCAGACAGTCGCGAGACGGGAGCCGCCGCCTGAATGCCGAACTCAGCCTATGTCCTGACCGTCGCCGGCCTCACCGACGTCGGGCGCACCCGCTCCCGCAACGAGGATAGTTTCCAGGCCAGCAGCGACTGTGAATTCGCGGTCGTCTGCGACGGAATGGGCGGCCATGCCGGCGGCGACATCGCCAGCGGCAAGGCGGTGGAGGTGATCTGCGGACTTCTGCGCGGTCATGCGCCGATCGAGCCGATCACGCTGGTGGACGGGATCTCCGTGGCGGACCACGACGATGCCGACCGCACCCTGACCGACCCGGCGGCGGCCGAACCGGCGGTGCGCCGGGCGCTGTCGGTCGCGCGGTCGGCGGTGCAGCAGGCCAACCGGTCGATTTTCGACTTGAACACCGCCCGCGGATTTGCGCAGGGGCGCGGCATGGGCACCACGGTGGCCGGCGTCTGGCGGGTTCCCGGCACGGCGCAGATCGTGGTCTTCCATGCCGGCGACAGCCGGGTCTATCGCCTGCGCGATGGCGAGTTGCGCACCCTGACGCGCGACCACAGCCTTTACCAGATCTGGCTCGACAATGGCGGGCGGGGGACCGCGCCGCAGCGGAACATCATCGTCCGGGCGCTCGGCACCGCGGAGGATGTGGAGCCGGAGGTCGGCGTGCATTCGCTGATGCCCGAAGATGTCGTCATGCTCTGTTCCGACGGGCTGAACGGCATGCTGCCGGATGGGCTCATCGCCCGTATCCTGCGGGAGGAGCCGGACCCGGCCCGCGCCGCCGCCGCCCTGGTCGACGCGGCCAACGCGGCCGGCGGTCAGGACAACGTCACCGTCGTGGTCGGACGCTTCACCGCGACGGCGTGATGCCGTTCGTCAGGGGCCGGTGGCGATGAATCGCGCATCCGCCAGTGGGGCAGGGGCGTCGTCCGGTATGGTCGCCAGCGCGTCGGATAGGGCGGCCAGATAGTCGGCCGCCGGTTCCTGCTCCGGCCGCGGGGTAGGGAACAGGGGTGCCGCCGTGGCGATGGTCAGCAGCATCTCGGTGCCGAAGGGCGGGCCGATGGTCCAGTACCGGCCGGTCTGCGGTTCGCCGTCTCCGGCCTTTTCGCCAAGCCGGCGTGATGCACCGGCGGCCAGTGCCGCTCCGCTGTCCGACGGGTTGGGCAGCAGGTGGACGACGCTGCCGTCGATGGTGAAGTAATCGACCTGCAACTGCACCGGACGGACGGGTGCCCGGATCTCAAGGACAAGGGGATCGCCGGCACTCAGCGCCGGCCCCCCCAGCACAGTTGCCGTCAATGGCTCCGCCAGCCCGCGATTGGCGTCCAGCGCCGTGGCGACGCTGCCCAGAGGCGCACAGAACTGCGCATCCGCATTGGCGAGGTCGAAGCCGTGGTCCCAGCCGGCGGCAAGGACCTCGACCGTCTCGCGCACCTCCGCCTCCGCCCGTTCCCCCGCCACGGTTCCGGAAACCAGCAGCCGGCCGCTGGTCTTCTCCACCGTGACCAGCGCGCAGGGGACGGCGCGCAGCGCCTGTTCCATCGCCGCGACCGGCGGCTGCCTGCTCGCCGCCGGCGGTGAGGGGGGCGCAGAGGGAGTGGCAGAGGGAGCGGCAGGGGGAGCCGGTGTCGGTGGGGCAACCGCCGCCGATTCTGCAGCCGGACTCTCAGCCACGGTGGGGGGAGGCGATGGCCAGTTCAGAACCGTCACGGCAGCGACGGCGCCACCCGCAAGAACCACTCCGCCGGCCCACAGCGGCCAGCGGCGCGAGCGTGCCGGCGCGACTGCCAAAGGACGGGACGCTCCGGTCAGTCCGGTCACCGCAAGATGCAGGGAGGCCACGTCCGGAAAGGCGCCGCCGTCCCGCAGATCCGCCAACAGGCCCACAACCGCCGGCCGGTCCTCCTGACCCGCCAGGACCCGCTCCGTCAGGCGGGCGGCGGCCTCCAGATCGCCCCTGCGGTTTGCGTCCAAGGCCGTCAGCGCCGCCCGGCCGAAACCACCGACCACTGCCGCCGATCCACTGTGATGGATGACGGCTGCGGTCAGCGCACCATGCACGACACCAGCCCGGTGTGCGGCACTCAGCGCGTCCAGAATGCGGTCGAGCGTCGCGACCGCCTCGTCCCATGCCAACGGACCGTCGTCCAGCCGCGCGGCGAGCGTCCGGCCTTCCACTGGCAGGGTGGCGACGAAGGCGGTTCCCGCATGTTCACCGGATGCCAGGATGGCGGGGATCGCCGGGTGGGACAGTCGGGCCGCGGCGGTCGCCATCTGCCGGAACCGCTCCAGCCCGGCGGCATCGGCGCACAGGCGGGCCAGCGGCACCGTCCACAGCTCCACCGTCTGTCCGTTGCCGTCGAGCGCGCGGTGCAGCCGGGCATCGCCGTCCCGCCCGATCAGGTCGAGCAACCGGTAACGGCCAAGTCGCCGCTCCTTCTCCGTCGTCGCCGATTCGGTCGCCGTCCCGCCGCGTCGCATCCCCACTCCTCGAACTGAGCCGCTGGTATAGCCGCAGCGCAGCGCGGCGGCCAAGCCCCAGGACACCCGTCCGCAAGTTTCTGTCCCGATGGCCGATCCCTACGAAAGGCAGGGTCTTGTGACCACGAACGGCCGGTAACCTTTCGTTAGCCACGACAGGCGACTCTGGCACCGCGAACCGCTTATGCGACCTCCGGCGCGGAGCCTCCTGCCTTGTCCCACACATCCTCCCAGTCCAAACCATCGGCCCCCAATGCGTCCTGGCTGAACGGGGCGGCGCTCTACCAGATCTATCCGCTGAGCTTCCGCGACCACGGCGGCGACGGCTGGGGCGACCTCGACGGCGTGATCGAGGGACTGGATCATGTCGCCTCGCTGGGCGTCGATGGGGTGTGGATCAGCCCCTTCTACCCGTCGCCGCGCACCGACTTCGGCTATGACGTCGCCGACCATCGCGCGGTGGACCCGCGCATGGGCAATCTCGCCGTCTTCGACCGGCTGATCGAGCGCGCCCATGGGCTGGGGCTGAAGGTGCTGGTCGATCTGGTCTGCGGCCACACCTCCAACGCCCATCCCTGGTTCGTCGACAGCCGGCGGTCGCGGGATGGCGACAAGTCCGACTGGTATGTCTGGGCCGACGCCAAGCCCGACGGCACCGCGCCCAACAACTGGCTGTCGGTGTTCGGTGGCGCCGCCTGGACCTGGGAGCCGCGACGGCGGCAATTTTACCTGCACCATTTCCTGCCCAGCCAGCCGGCGCTGAACCTGCACCATCCCGCGGTGATGGACGCGCTGTGCGAAACGGCGGAATTCTGGATGGAGCGTGGCGTCGACGGCTTCCGCATCGACGCCGTCGATTTCTTCGCCCATGACCCGCAGCTGCGCTCCAATCCCGCCGCCCTCTGGCGCGAGGCCGAGCCGCCGCTGAAGCCCTTCGCCCTGCAACAGCATGTCTACGACATGATGCACCCGGCGATCGGCAGCATCCTGTCCCGGCTGCGCGAGACGGTGGAGCGCTATCCCGGCCGCGTCCTGCTGGGCGAGCTGTCGAGCCAGCCCGGTGCCGGCCAGCGCATCGCCGCCTATTGCACACCGCAGGGGCTGCACGCCGCCTACACCCTGTCGCTGGCGAAACAGCCCTTCAGCGCCAAAGGCTTCGCCCAGGCGCTGAGCGCCGCGGGGCGGCCGGAGTCGATCTGCTGGAGCCTGTCCAACCACGATGTGGAGCGCGCCGTCAGCCGCTGGCTGCCCGCCGGTGCCGATCCGCAGTCGTTCAACGCCCTGCTGGCGATGCTGGCGGCGGCGCTGCCCGGCACCGTCTGCCTCTATCAGGGGGAGGAGCTGGCCCTGCCCAACGCGGTGCTGGAACAGCACCAGCTGCGCGACCCCTTCGGCATCACCTATTGGCCCGACTTCCAGGGCCGCGACGGCAGCCGCACGCCCATGCCCTGGCGCGCCGCCGAGCCCCACGCCGGCTTCTCCGTCGCCGAGCCCTGGCTGCCGGTGTCCGACCCCCATCTCGACCTCGCCGTCGACCGGCAGGAGCGGACCACCGGCAGCCCGCTGGCGGTGTGGCGCGCCGCCCTCGCCCTGCGCCGCGACCTGGAGGCGCTGCGCGCCGGTTCCGTCACCGCCGTGGAGGAGCATGGCGACCTGCTGTCCTTCGAACGGACGTCGGGGAACGACCGCCTGCTCGCCGTCTTCAACATGGCCGACCGGCCGGCCGAGTTCGCCCTGCGCGGCCGCGGCGAGCTGGAGGATCTGGCTGTCCCGCGCGCTCCGGGTGCCCTGCCGCCGGAACTGACCGCCGATGGCCGGACGCTGGTGATGCCGCCGCTGTCGGTCTTCCTGGGCCGGCTGCGCACCGCCTCCTGACACCCCCTCGAAAGGCAGGCATGCACATTTATGCGATGCGGGCCTCCGCATCGGATGCTTTGTTACACTCTCGCCTAAGTCGCTGTAATTCCCTGATTCATCGCGGGTCACGGAAATCGTCAGCAACAGCAATAATCTTGCGGAGTAGCGGGAGTGGAAAGAAGAGCGTTTCTCACCAAGGCCGGCGTCGGTGCCGTTTCGACCGTTGCCGCCTCGACCCTCGCGGCCCCGGCCATCGCGCAGACCCAGCCGGCCATCCAGTGGCGCCTGGCTTCGAGCTTCCCGAAGAGCACCGACATCCTCGTCGGCACGTCCGAGATGATCGCCAAGCGCGTGTCCGAGGCGACCGACGGCAAGTTCCAGATCCGCGTGCATGCCGCCGGTGAGATCGTCCCCGGCCTGCAGGTGCTGGACGCCGTCCAGAACGGCACCGTCCAGTGCGGCCACACCTGCGGCTATTATTATGTCGGCAAGGACCCGACCTTCGCCTTCGACACCGCGATCCCCTTCGGCCCGAACGCCCGCCAGCAGAACGCCTGGTACCAGTATGGCGGCGGCCAGGAGGTGATGCGCACCTTCTTCGCCAAGCATGGCATCGTCCAGTTCCCGGCCGGCAACACCGGCGCCCAGATGGGCGGCTGGTACCGCAAGGAGATCAAGTCGCTGGCCGACTTCAACGGCCTGAAGATCCGCATCGCCGGCATCACCGGCCAGATCATGGCCAAGCTGGGCGCCGCCCCGACCCAGATCGCCGGCAGCGACATCTACCCGGCGCTGGAAAAGGGCACCATCGACGCCGTCGAGTTCGTCGGCCCCTATGACGACGAGAAGCTGGGCTTCGTCCAGGTCGCCAAATACTACTATTATCCGGGCTGGTGGGAAGGTGGGCCGCAGGTTTCGCTCTACATCAACCAGAAGGAATGGGACGCGCTGCCCAAGTCCTATCAGGCGATCCTGACGGCGGCCTGTGCCGAGGCGAACAGCGCGATGACCGCCCGCTACGACGCGGAAAATGCCAAGGCGCTGAAGCGTCTGGTCGCCAAGGGCGCCCTGCTGCGCCCCTATCCGCGCGACCTGATGGAAGCCGCCCACAAGATCGCCTACGAACTGTACGACGACATCGCGAAGACCAACCCGGACTTCAAGGCCGTCTACGACAGCTGGAAGCCCTTCCTGGACGAGGTGCAGCTGTGGTTCCGCGTGGCGGAACTGCCCTACGACAACTTCATGCAGTCGGCCGGCCGCGGCAAGTGACGGTTCCGGCGATCTGAGGAAACGGGGGGTGGCCGGTCCGGCCGCCCCTTTTTTCTGTCAGGCCAGATAGTTCAGCAGCGACAGTTTCTGCGTCTGGCCGGCGACGGTGTAGGTCGCCTGCTGGACATTCATCGCGCTGCTCAGCCGGGCCGCGACCTCGGTCTGGTCGATGCCTTCGATCTTGGCGATGCGGTCGGTCAGTGTGGCGATCGAGTCCGTGTGGGCGTCCTTGGTGGTCTCCAGCGTGGCGGCATCGGACGCGACCTTGGCGTGGATCGACCGGATCTGGTCGGTCGCCTGGGTCAGCATCTCGCGCGCCTGGGTGCTGTACTCCGTCCATTTGCCGGGATTGGCCGCCGCCGTCCGCACCAGTTGCATCGCCTTCACCAGCGTCTGGAACCCCTTGTCGTCGGCGCTGACCCCGTAGGTCAGGTTCAGGTTGTCGTCGATGGTCACCTGCGACTTGCGGTACGCCTCGGCATTCTTGCCCTTGGTCAGATATTCGGCATCGTAGAAGGGCAGGTCGGGCGGCTCGGCATAGGGGACGTCGATCAGGCTGTCCTGCTCCGGCGGCAGGGTGCCGACGGAGATGGTGTTCTGCAGCGACCCGTTCGTCACTTTGGCGCTGGTCGAGAACAGCGAGCTGCGGTTGGGATGGTTGGGATCGGCATTGGCCGTGCTGGTCAGCGCGATGCCGGGGCCGTTACCGACCGCGTCGATGGTGACCGGCGGGGCCGGGTTCAGGTTGGCGAAGTTCTGGCGCAGCTTGTCGGCCACCTGGCTGACGCCGGTGACGCCGGCGGCATAGTCGGTATCGCTGACCGTGTAGCGCACCGTGTAGGTCTGGTAGGGCGGCAGGTCGCGGGGTTCGTTGGGGTTCTTGGTGTAGTAGTTCTGGTTGTACGGATCGTCGGGATCGCCGACCGCGACCGTGAATTCGAAGGTGTCGCCGATGTCCACCGCCGCACCGTTCAGGGTGAAGCTGTCGATCTGCGGCAGGGTGGTCGTCGGCGCCTGGGTGGTGGTCGGCGCGGTGACGGTGTTCTCCACCGTGGCGGAATTGATGACGCGGGCCGACAGGTCGAACTTCTGCCCCGGATCCTGGCCGACCAGCGTGATGATGCCGTTGGAGGTCGATACCGTCATCGGCAGCGGCGGGTTGGCGGCGTTGATCTGGGTGGTCAGGGTCTGGGCGACGAAGGTCAGCGTCTTCGGATCGGTCGCCTGGATCTGATAGCCGAAGGTCTTGCCGGAGACCGTCACCTCGAAATAATCGTCGGCGTTCACCACGGCGCCGTTGAGCGTGATCTTGCTGGTCTGCTTCGTCGCCATCAGGTCGGTGACCGGTTCCGTCCCGAACCGCGAGCCGGAGAACAGGTAGCGGTCGCCGAAGCGCTGGTTCATCAGCGCCTGGATGTCGCGCATGGCGCCCTCGGCGCGGTCCTTCACCTGATCGGCCTGCGGGAAGGTGACGGAGAAGCTGCTGCTCGACGAGGCCTTCAGCGTGTCGAAGCTGAGGTTCAGGATCGCGCCCTCGCCAGGGCCGCCGGAGATGTTGAAGTTGTATCCCTTGCCGTCGTTGGGCGGGGTGGTGCCCAGATTGATGGCGCGGGTGGTCTTGCCGCCCAGCCCGTCGGTCACGGTCACGTCGAAGGTGCCGTTGGGGCCCTGCTGCGACGGAACCGCGGTGACGGTGTATTTGGCGCCGACCGTCAGCTTCGACTTGGCCGCGTCGACCGACAGCTTCATCCCGTCGGGATTGGTGTTGATCGGCGTGGCCACGCTGGCCGGACCCGGCTCGAACGGCATCGTGGTGCTGGAGGTCCAGCTCGACACGATCGATTCCAGCGAGGTCAGCACCTTGTCCGTCGCCTGCACGCGCGGCGCCGCCATGTTGATGTTCTGGACGTAGTTGTCCTTCTTCGCCATCTCCGACCGCAGGTCCAGAAGCTTCTGAACCTCCGGCCCGTAGGCGTTGAGATCGACCGACTTCTTGCCCGTGGTCAGCTGTTCGGACAGTCGGTTGATGTCGTTCTGGCCCCCGGACAGGTTCCGGACAAGGCTCAGATATTTCGAGTAGCTGCTGACTCCCGTTATCGAGCTCATCGGACCACCGCCTCCAGCGCATCGAACATTGCATTGGCCACTTGCATGACCCGTGCCGAAGCCTGGTAGGAGGTCTGGAGCTGTTGCAGCTGGGCGATTTCCTCGTCGATGTTCACGCCCGTCTGCGACTGGTAGCGCTCGCTGAGAAGCTGCATGGAGGCCTTGTTGGACTCAGCGGAGGTATTGGCCGTCTTGGCCGCGGCCATCCAGGTCCCGGTGATGGCGCTGCCGATGGCGCTGTAGCTGGTGTCCTTCATCTGCAGCCCGTCGGCGTTGAAGCTGCGGCCGGCGGAATTGACCGCCTGGACCATGCCGTCGATGGCGGACTGCTTGATTTTGCTGGTGTTGTCCAGGAGCTTGGGGTTGATCGCGATGGTGAAGCGGTCGGTGCCGGTGAAGAACTGGTTGGCCTGTTCGCCGGCGGCGGCCGGGCTGGCATCGTTGTAGGCGTCGGCGAAGCTGGTGGGCTCTCCCGCCTTGGTCGGGCCGGTGAAGGCCTTGGCGAACTCGTCCAGCTGCGAGCGCAGCTTGCGGATGACCTCGGTCGTCGGGTCGCCGCTGGCCGGCGTCGGCGGCTCGGTGGTCGAGCCGTCCTTGCGCATCTGGATCAGCGAACCCAGCTTGCCGGTGGTCAGGTGGCTGTTGATCGAGGTGACCTGATTGCCGACCTGTAGGTTGATGTTGCCGCCGTCATAGGAAAGATTTGCCGGCTGGGCATCGACCAGCGCCAGACCCGACGGGGTGAAGATAGCCAGCCGGCCGTCCGGCCGCTCCACGGTGCGGATGCCCATGTAGGTGCTCAGCTCGCGCACCAGCCCGTCGCGCTTGTCGGCGACGGCGTTGGCGGCGGACCCCTGGCCCTGCAGCGACACCATGTCGTTGTTGATCGAATTGATCTGCTTCAGCAGGTCGTTGACCGTGTCGACCGACTTGGTGATGTCGGTCGACATGTCGCGGTCGAGCTGCTCCACGCCTTCCGACACGCGGCGGATCTCGCGCGAGAAGCTTTCGGCCGTCTGGACCAGCTGGTACTGCGCCGTCTCGTCTTCCGGCGAGGTGGACAGGGTCTTGATCGCCGCCTGGAACTTGTCGGCATAGTCGTTCAGCAGCGGCGTCCCGTTGGTGGTCCGCATCAGGTCGCCCAGCTGCTGCATGTAGGTCGAGGTCACCTGCGATCCGCCGTCGCGCGAGGTCAGATCCATCACCTGGGCCATCAGCGCCTTGTCGACTTCCCGGCGATAGGTCGTGCTGATGACCTGACCGCTGGCGTCCACCGACTGTTGGGCGGTGTGGCGGGTGCGGTTCGGGTCGTTGGCCTGCGCGATGTTGTCCGAAACCAGCTTGACGTTGGTCTGGACCGTGCGCAGCCCGGCCGTGGCACTGTTCAAGGCTGCGAAGAGGGACATGGCAGGAGACCTTTCACGGATCGGGATGGTCGGGGCGGTGCCGGGATGGCCGCCGCCCCCCATTCAGACGATCAGGGAACTGGCGATCGGTAGACGGGCGATCGGTAGAGAGGCGATCAGGTAATCAGAAGGTCAGGGCCGCGCTTAGCGCTTCAGCCCCAGCACTTCCTGAAGCATTTCGTCGGAGGTGGTGACGATCTTCGCGTTGGCGGAATAGCTCCGCTGGGTGACGATCATCTTGGTGAACTCGTCGGCGATATCGACGTTGGAGCTTTCAACGCTGTTCGCCACCACCGCACCGGCGCCGTTCGTCTCCGGATCGTTGAAGTTCGGCTTGCCGGCCTCTTCGCTCTCGACGAAGACGCCGCCGGATTCGCGCTGCAGGGCGTTGGGGTTGTTGAAGGTGATGATCGGAACCTTGGCGATCATCTTCGACCGTCCGTTGTCGTAATTGACCATGACGGTGCCGTTGTCGCCGAACACCACGTCCTTGAACTGCCCGCGTGGCGCGCCGTTCTGGACCAGCTGGGTGACGTTGATCTCCTCACCGGCATATTGGGTCAGGCCGCCCGGCTTCTGGTACTTGCCGAGGTTCAGCGAGATCTGCTGCGGGCCAAAGCCGTAGTCGACGGTGAAGGTGACGTTGGCGTCGGACCCGGCGGACTGGTTGGCGGCGCTGACCGCCGTGCCGGTGCCGACCAGGGCGGTGGAGATGTTGGTCAGCGTGCCGACCGTCTCCGGCGTCTTGCCGAAGGTCAGGCCGATATGGGCCGGCGTCTGGCCGGCGACGGCACTCTGGTCCAGGGTGAACTGATAAGCGGTCGCGTCACTCACCGTGCCGGTCGCCGTCGCGTCGCTGGTCACGGCCAGCACGTTGCCGGTCACCGTCGCAGTGCCGCCGGCGGCGGTGATCTGCGTGGCGAAATAGTTCAGAACCGCGTTCGGGGTGCTGTAGGTGTTGATGTTGGCGTTGTCCAAGGTCAGCGAATAGGTCACGCCACCGGCCGTCACGGTATAGGTATCGCCGACGTCCACCGTCGATCCGCCCAGCGTGATGGAGCCGGTGCCGGTCATCGTGTTGGCGTTGGCCGGCGTGGCCGCGGTCTTGGCGGTGACGGTGATGACGCCGCCCTGCGCGGTGGCGGTCACCGGCAGCGAGGTGTTGGAGTTGATCTTGTTCGCCAGCGCCGCGGTGATGTCCTCCATCGTCATCTCTTCGCCGGTGGTGCTGTAGGTCACCGCCGTGCCATTGATGCTGAGGGTGTATTGCGTGCCGATGTCGCCCGGCGTGCCGGTCAGCGTCACCGTGCGGCTCTGGCGCACGCCGGCCACGCTGGAGACCGACGGCAGCGAGCTCATCGTGTTCACGGACGCGCTGGAGTTGGTCACCGTCGCGCTGGAGGTGACGTTGGTGTTCACCGCATTGGCCTGGATCGACAGGATGTTGCCGGCCGACGACGCGGTGACGGTGGAGCCCAGCGCCTGGTTGATCTTGCCGGCCAGCTGGGACACGACATCGCTCACCGTCGAATAGCTCTGATAGGTGGCGGCGGTCACCGTGTAGCTGATCGGCGTGCCGTTCACGTTGATGGTGAAGGAGTCGCCGACCTCGACCTGCGTCTGCGGGAACTGGAACTTATCGATTTCACCGGCGCTCGCCGTCGCAGCCGTCGAGGTCTGTGTGACGATGGTGTTGGTGGTATTGGTGCCGGACACCACGTCGGTGTTCAGCTTGAACGGCGTGCCGGGCTCGCGGGCGGTGACGCGGATCGTCTGGCCCGACGAGGTGGCGAGCACCGAGGCCGCCGGCGATGCGGAGTTGATCTGGTTGGCCAGCGCGCCGGCCAGACCGGAATAGGTCCGGATCGACCCGATGTTGTCGGCCGTGATCTTCAGGCTGTAGTTGGTGCCGTTGACCTTGACCGTATAGGTGTCGCCGATGCGCAGGTTGTCCTGCCCATTGGTGTTGTTGCCGGCAAGGGTGATGACGTTGACCTGCGCGACCGCGGTCTGGCCGGCGATGTTCTGGCCGAAGGTCACGGTGGCCGGATTGCCGGTAAAGGTGCCGTCGACCGGCTTGGTGTTGGAGCCCGGCGCGTCCAGGACCATGCGCCAGCTGCTGTCCGCCTGCTGCCGCCACTTGAAATTGACGGTGCGCGGGTTGCCCTGGCTGTCGAAGATCTGGATGCTGCTGTCGGGAATCTTCTCACCCGGCTTCGGCGTCGCCGGCAGGTTGGCGGCCAAGTCGATGGTGTTGGTCGCCACCGGCTTGTCGATCAGCGAGTTGACCTGGATCGGCGCCACCTGGTCCTTGTGCAGCACGCCCGTCACCGGATCGACCAGCCAGCCGTTCAGGGCATAGCCGGAGCTGTTGACCAGATAGCGGCTCTTGTCCAGTTCGAAGTCGCCGGCGCGGGTGTAGAAGGCGGCCGATGAGTTGACCGTGCCCGTCTGCGTCTGCACCAGCGTGCTCGACCCCTGGGTCGCCACCTTGGTGACGCTGAAGAAGCCCTGGCCCTGGATAGCGATGTTGGTCGGGCTCTGCACCTGGGTCAGGCTGCCCTGGATGTTGTTCATGAAGACCGGCTGCGCCGTGACCCCGCCCGGCTCGTGCAGGCGCTGGCTGGACTGCAGGACCATCGTCTCGAAGGCCGAATCGACGCGCTTGTAGCCGATGGTCGAGCTGTTCGCGATGTTGTCCGAGATATGTCCGAGCGCCTTCGACTGGGCATTCAGGCCGAGAACGGCGGTTGTCATCGAACCGAAGATGCTCATGGCCGGGGTCTCCGAAAGATAGGGCAAAGGTCTTCTGCGCCCTATCTAGCAAGCGGAGTGCCAACTGCCATGCCGACGACAACTCATTGAAATCGGCTGATTATTTGCGGAAGCGTCACGGCGGGGCCGGATTTTGCCGGCAGGTAGGAAAGTTTCGCCTAGTGCCGCCGGGCCCGCCGGGCAGAAAGCTCCCGCCGAAGTTGCCGGCCTTATCCCAAGCGCCGGGCGGCGCGGGCGGCCTGCGCCTTCAGCACGGCGGCGGCGGTGCCGAGCATGGTGGTCCAGTCACCGGGGCGCGGCTGGCGGAACAGCCGCAGCGACGGGTACCAGGGGCTGTCGGCGCGGTCGAGCATCCAGCGCCAGTCCGGCACATGGGGAAGCATCAGCCAGCACGGCAGGCCCATCGCCCCGGCCAGATGGGCGATGGCGGTGTCGACCGTCACCAGCAGGTCGAGGTTGGCGAGGATGGCGGCGGTATCGGCGAAATCGCGCACCCGCTCCATCGCGTTGGGGATCGCCACGCCGGGTAGGCGGTTCAGGTCGGCCGCCGCGTCGCCGGTCTGC
Organism: Azospirillum sp. Sh1; assembly: GCF_008365135.1. Classification (NCBI taxonomy): domain Bacteria; kingdom Pseudomonadati; phylum Pseudomonadota; class Alphaproteobacteria; order Rhodospirillales; family Azospirillaceae; genus Azospirillum; species Azospirillum sp. Sh1. The sequence goes on from NZ_VTTK01000015.1 coordinate 46,406, forward strand.
AGGCTGACGAACCGCACCCCCGGCACCGACAACAGCGGTGCCAAGGCTGCCACCGGGATGGAGCGGTTGCGGTCGTTGCGGTGCTGCGGGTTGCCGGCCCAGACCAGCCCGACCCGCAGGGCGGTCCCGTTCCCGTCCCCGTCCTCACCGGCCAGCCGGTCGCGCCAGCGCTCCACGTCGCCGGGATCGGGGGCGAGATAGGGCACGCCGGCGGGAATGGTCTCCAGTTCGGTGCCGAAGGCCCTGGGCAGGCTCATCAGCGGACAGTGGATGTCGTGCGGCGGCGGATCCTCTCCGCGCACCAGCACCTGGATCGACGACCCCAGGCAGCGGTTGAACAGGCGGTAGAGCAGCAGATGCGTTTCCAGGACCACCCGGCCGCCGCCCTGCGCCGCGATCTGTGCCACCAGCGGGGCATAGCGCACGAACTGGATGGCGTCGCCGTACCCCTGGTCCATGTGCAGCAGGATGGTGGCGCCGCCCGGCGGCTGGCCGGCCCAAGGCGGGCTGGCGAAGCGGTGCCAGCGATGCTCGAACCCCTCCCAACCCGCGCGCAGGTCGCCGCGGACCAGCCGCCCCACCGCGCGCGCCAGATGGGCGTCGCCATTGGCGGGATTGCGTGCCAGCACGGCGTCGAAGCAGGCCTCCGCCTCGTCGAAGCGGCGCTGGTCGCGCAGGACGGTGCCGAGATTCAGCAGGGTCGCCGCATGGCCGGGGCGCAGCCGGGCTGCACGCTCCAGCCAGCGCCGCGCATCGGGGTAGCGCGCCAGCGCGTGCAGCGAGGCACCCATCGCCTCCACCGCGTCGCCATCGCTCGGGTCGAGCGCCAGGGCGCGCCGCAGCACCGGTTCCGCCCGCTCCGGCATCTCCGCCGCCCGCAGCGCCGCGCCCAGATGGCCCCAGGGGGCTGCCGCCGTCGGACGAACCCGAACGGCACGGCCGATCCACCGCACCGCCGCCGCCGCGTCGCCCGTCTGCGCCCGCAGCACGCCCGACAGGTGCAGCGCGTCCGGCTGTGCCGGTTCCGCGGTCAGGATGTGGCGATAGGCGTCCGCCGCCGCTTGGGCATGGCCGGCCATGTGGTGGTTGACGGCAGCGTTCAGAGCGTCCAGGAGTGTTGCCATACCTTCTTCTCTACACCGGCCGGCCGGGCAGGGCGAGAATCGAAAATCACCAAGAGCCCACGATCAGGAGCCTGTCACGGCAATGGACGACCGCCTTCCGACGCATCTCTGGGTTTCGGCCCACATCCGCGCAGCCGACGCCCAGGGCGTGGCGATGACCGTGGTCCGCAAGGGCGATCCCAGCCGCGGCACGGTGATCCTGAAGATCAACCGGCTCGACCGCACCTTCACCGTGCTGGTCCAGACCCGCGAGGCGGATGGCGAGCGGCTGTTCTGGGCGCGTGGCACCGGCGCCGATCCGGTGCCGGAGACGGACGCCGACACCTACATCGCGCGTCAGCTGCGCTACGACCCCGACGTCTGGGTGGTCGAGGTGGAGGACCGCCAGGGCCGCCACTGGTTCGACGGGCCGGTGCGCTGACAGGCGGCGGTTAGGGCGGTGATTGGGGAGTTGGGCCGATGATGGACAGCCGAATCTCCTTGACCTCATCCGCCGTCGGCGGACGGGACCGGCCGTCATGGGTGGTGATGTGCAGGCGGAGCGCGAGGCGTCCGTCCCGCCAAACCCCGGCCGGCACCGGAATGGTCACGGTACCGGCGCCCTGACCACGCTGGGGACCGAAGGGAGCGGCGGCGCCGATGGGCACGCCGTCCGAGGTGGCGACCTCCACCGTCTGCCCACGGGTGAGCGGGCCGAGGGTGACTGCAAGGATTGCGGCCTCGCCCTGCCGCAGCGGATGCGGCAGGGCGAGGACCATCTCCCCATTGCGGTCCGGCGTCCCGGACGGGGTCGCCGGCTCCGCGCCCGCGGGCTGGCCCGTCAGGACCAGCAGCGCGAGCAGGGCGGCAGCAGGCCCGCCTCGCCAACCCCTACAGGGCCTGGAGCGAGACTGCCTTGACGGCGGCGGTGGTGGTGGTGCCATTGGTCGGGACAAGGCGAACCTCCAGCGTTGCGGATGCCGCCGGCGCCGCCGCGTTGGCTGTCGGGCTCTGCGCCAGTGCGGCGGTGTGGGCGGCCTGGGGCAGCGGCAGCGTGAAGGTGGCGTCGTCCGCCATGCCGTGCATCGCCGGGCCGAAGAAGCCGATGGTGCCGCCGTAATAGGGGCTGTCCGCCGCCACCTTCGTCACGCCGGCCGGGGCGTTGATCAGCAGGTCGAAATTCCGCGAGGCGCCGGTGCCGGCGGGGCGGCTCACCTTGACCGCCATCACCACCGGGCTGGACGGCGCCGCCGACAGCTGGACCGATCCCACGCCCTTCGCCACCGTGCCCCTGACCGGAGCCTTGACCTGAGCCGATGGATTGGCCGCCACCACCTGCGCCGATTCCGCGTCGCCGAAGCCGTGCCGGTACTCGTACTGGAACCGTTCGGTGCTGAGATAGTCACCAGCGCGGCCGTCGAGGACATAGCTGCCGTCCGCGCGGACGAAGAACAGGAAGGGTTCGCGGGACAACTGCGACAGCTCCTCCTTGTCGGTCGGCAGGATCGGCAGGCCCAGCCGCTGCTGCTTGCGCGTCCAGACGTCCCACAGCCGGTCCATGTTCGCATGGTGCAGGAAGAAGACGGGGTCGACCGGCGACAGGAAGTTGGTCATGTTGCCGTAGGGACCCGGATCCCACGGGCCGACGCCGCCGATGCAGTTGTGGACGAGGTTGTGCGGCTGGCCTTCCAGAACGGAGAACTGGGTGTTCCCGCCCGGCATGACGTTGTGCGACGCCGTCTTGGAGCTGGTGAAGCTGCGGGTCACGTCGGCGTTGTAGTAATCCACCGGCAGCAGGCCGGTCAGCACCGTATGGGGCGAGCAGGCCTTGGCCGTCTTGTCGTCCAGCTTCGGGTTCTCACGGCTCAGGTAGCGCGCACGGTCGGTCGCGGCGAAGGCCTCGTTGCCCGGATCGCACTTGCCGTGGCTGCAGCCGGTGACGTCGTCCCACAGCTTGTCGAAGCTGCTGTAGCCGCGGATGTCCAGCTGCTTGCGCTGGGCCGCATTCAGCGTGTCCCAATATTTCTTCATCGCCGGCTTGATATAGGCGGTGAAGGTCTTCAGGTCCTTGGTATGGGGAAGAAAGGCCTCGCTGACCGGGGTCAGGGCGCCGTCGAACATCTCGTTCGGGATCTGCGGCAGAACCGTCCAGTCCCAATAGGGGAAGGCGAAATTGGGATTGTCGCTGTATTTGCGCACCGTCTCCTCGAAATAGCCGAGATAGCCGCGGTGCCAGACATAGAACCACCAATTGCCGTGCGGACAGTCCATGAAATGGACGAAGGCGTTGCGGAACCAGTTGTGCGGATGGTCGGGCGGCAGGTTCACCATACGCTGGACGGCCGTGGCGTAGCTGCGCAGCATCGCCTTGCCTTCGTCACTGGTCGCGCTGTAGCGGATATATTTCGCCGTTGCCGCCCGCGCCGGGGCGAAGGGCAGCATGGAGGCACCCGCCACGGCGGCGGTGGATGCCAGAAAATCCCGTCTGCTGAAATTCATTTCGTTCAAGCTCCCTCATAGCGATAAAAACACTGGAAGCCTGTATAGGAAACTGACTGTTTGCACGTGGAATCAACCGTCGCTGCCACGCCGAAGGGCAGCGGACGAACGCCAGCATACCGAGATATGTCCGGCCCATGCACAGGCATGTCGCCGGTCGGGGAAACGGGCGGGCGGATGTGGCAGCGATCTATGCCGCCGCGGTGACTCGGGGAAAACGCAGGGTGAAGCGGGTGCCTTCGCCGGGGCGGCTCTCCACCCCGATGGTGCCGTGCAGGCGGCCGGTCACCAGATTGTAGACGATGTGCAGCCCCAGCCCGCTGCCGCCCGATCCGCGCCGCGTGGTGAAGAAGGGGTCGAAGACCTTGGGCAGGACCTCCGGCGCGATGCCGGCGCCGTCGTCGCCGATCGACAGTTCGACCATGTCGCCGTCCATCACGCGGGCGGCGATGGTGATGCGGCCGGGCTGCTCCGGATCCAGGGCATGGACCAGCGCGTTCATGACCAGGTTGGTCAGGATCTGCGACAGGGCCCCCGGATAGCCGTCCAGTTCCAGATCCGCCGGGCAATCGATGTCGATGGTCAGCGCCGCCCGCGCCTTGTAGGTCGGATGCAGGCTGCGCAGCAGCTCGTCGATGTAATCCCGCAGCAGGAAGGCGCGGCGCTCGTCGCTGGACTGGTCGACGGCGACCAGCTTGAAGCTCTGCACCAGATTGGCCGCACGGGTGCTGTTGGACAGGATCAGGTTGGCCATCTCCATCCCGTCGCTGAGGAAGCGCTGGAAATCCGACTTCTTCAGCGCGTTCGCCGTGTGGCGGTCAGACAGTTCGCCGATCAGCGCCTGCAGCTGCGAGGCGCCGGTGATGGTGATGCCGATGGGGGTGTTCACCTCGTGCGCCACGCCGGCGACCAGCTGGCCTAGCGAGGCCATCTTCTCCGCCTGGATCAGGCTGGCCTGCGTCGCCTTCAATTCGCCGAGCGCCCGTTCGGCGGCGTCGCGCGACTGGCGCAGCGCATTATCCGCCTCGACCTCCCGCGTCACGTCGACCACCACCGCCTGGATCGCCGGGCCGTCCATCCAGTCGACCCGGCGGCCGGTCAGCTCCACCCACAGCTCGGCGCCGTCGGGCCGGCAGGCGCGGATCCGGCGGCGCGGCGTGGACTGCCCGCCCTCCAGCAGCTGGTCGTAATTGTCGATCATCGACTGCCGCGCCTCCACCGCCACGACGGACAGCAGCGACGGCAGGGCCATCACCTCCGCCACCGTCAGCCCCAGCATGGCGGCGAAGCTGTCGTTGGCGTAGAGCGCGTGGAAATCGCGATGGATGATGATGCCCTGGATCGAGCCCTCGACCAGATCGCGGAATCGCCGCTCGTTGTCGGCCAGCGCCTGCTGGCGCCGGTCGATCTCGTCGATGAAGTAGCGGATCGAGGCGCCGATGTCGGTGATCTCGTCGTCGCCGTCCACCGGGACTGGGGCCGGGACCGGAACCGTACCGGCCGCCCCGCCTCCGGCCTGCCGGCCACCCGACAGCCGGGCCAGCACCGCCCGGTTCATCGCCACCAGCCGCGAGGACAGGAAGCGGCGGAAGATGAAATAGACGCCGACCGCCAGCAGGATCGACGCGCCGGCCAACATCATGACCGTGCGGGTGCGTTCGGCGATCAGCTCGGCCAGCGCATCGGTGCGCTCGGCCGACTGGTCGCGGATGGAGTCATAGAGCGCGCGGGTGGACCGTTCGACCGTTTCCACCAGCACCTGGGCCTGCCCGGTCAGCGCCTGGGCGCGGTTGCGCGCCTGCAGGCGGTCGATGGCGCTTTCGAACAGCCCGCCCGGCGCGACCAGCAGCGAAAACAGCTCCTCCTGCACGGTGGACATCATCTGGCCGGTCGGGTCGGGTGCACCGCCGGTCAGGCGGGCCAGTTCGGCCAGCGTCCGTTCGGCCGACCGCGCCTCCCCCTTCAACCGGCTGAGATGGTCGAGCTGCGTCGCCCCCGCCGCCCGCGCCATCAGCGCGCCGATGCGCGCGGCCCAGGCGCCGGTGTCGGGCATGCTTTCGATCGCCGCCGCCAGCCGGCTCAGCGCGCGGGCCGCTTCGGCCTGACGGTCGCCATACTCGATCTGGCGGGTGACCTCGGCATTCAGGTCGGCGACGGTGGCGGCCAGGATCAGCAGGGTGGAGCGGGTCTGCTCCAGCAGGCGGACATTGCCGTCGCGCTCCTTCCCGTCCCCGTGGTTGTCCTTCATCAGGCCGCGCATGCGGGCGACCAGAAGCTGCATCGAATCCAGTTCCGTCACCAGCCCGTCATAGATGGACCGGCGCTGCGGCGTCGAATTCGCGGCGGCGAGCTGCGGCAGTTGCGCCACCAGCTTCTGCAGCGATCCGTGCAGTTCGGCGCTGGTGATGACCTCCGGCAGCGTGTTGGTCGACAGGGCCGTGACTTCCGCCCGGAACAGGCGGAAGGACGACATCGACACGCCGCCGATCAGCACCACCAGCAGCGCCATCACCGAAAGCCCCAGCGTGATGCGCACCGCGATGCCGAAGCGTCGCGTCCGGTTCGGCGGCGGCGTCTGCGGACCCGGCGTCGCGCCCGTTGCCGGCGTGGGCAGCGCGGCAACCCGCGCCGCGGTCTGCATGACGCCGGACGTGCTCTTCAAGATTTCAGACGTGCTCCGCACGATGCTCGGCACGGTGGAGGAAGACAGGCTGGTGGAAAGCTGGCCGTCCATTACCGCCTCACCGTCATGCGGCCGTCCAGCCGGGGAACGAACTCGCCGCTGCGGGCGATCTGGTCGATCATCTGGGTGGAGATGAACTCACTGTTGCGGTCTTCGACCAGCCTCGGCACGCCCGCCAGCACGCCGTACCCGTCGCCGCCCGCCGCCAGGAAGCTGCTGGTCGCGAGCCGGTAGCGGGTGGACCGGCCGACCGGGTTGCCGCCGACCGACAGGCTGCGCAGCCGCTGGCCGGGCGGGCGGGTCAGGTCGATCTCCGCGCGGGCGTTGGACAGGTGGGGAAAGCGGCCCTGCAGCTGCTCCACCGCCGAAACGCCGCTTTCCACCGCCTCCCAAAGCTGCTGCCCGGTGATGTCCAGCACGACGCCGACATCGTGAAAGGGAAGCTCGCTGTAGATGTCGCGCCGGGTCAGCAGGGCATCGGCCGGATATTGGCGATCGCCGCGGATGCCGCCGCCGTTGATCAGCGCCACGTCGGCGTCCAGCGTCTCGCGCAGGGTGTCGACCACCGCGTTGGCGAAGGCGTTCTCGCCCGTCCGCAGCGCCTCCTTGCGGGTGTCGAGCGGCGCGGTGAGACGTCCCACCTCCATCCGCAGCATGGTGTCGAGCCGTGCCGCATAGGTCTTGGCCTGGATCAGCGCGGCGGGATCGGGCGGCACCGCCGCGCTGTCGATCAGGCGGGGCGCCGGGGTCCAGCTCACTTGCGGCTTGCCGTCCGGCCCCGTCCTGCGCTCCACCGTCAGATCCAGCGCCAGAACCCAGGCCGCCTGCGGCCCGACGGTGGCGGACAGGAAACGCCCGTCGTAATCGACGGCGAATGGGCGGTTGCGGTCCTGGTACAGCACGATGTCGGCGGGACGGGCGGCCAACACGCTGCGGTGGGTGTCGCCGGCATAGCCGGTCATCGCCACCACCAGATCGACACCGTCGGCGCGCAATGCCGCGGCCTTGGCCGTTAGCGCCGGAACCGGGTCGCGGAACTCCGTCCGCTGGGCACGGGTGGTTTCCCGCGTCAGCACCGGCGTCGCCGCCATCACGCCGATGCGCAAGGGGCCGGCGCTCAGCACCACCGCGTCCTCCAGCCCGTCCGGCGTTCGGCCGGTGGCGCGGTCCACCGTATTGGTGGTGACGATGGGAAAGCCTGCCTCGAAGGCGCGGGCGCTCAGCCGGTCGTCGCCATGGTGGAATTCGCGGTTCAGCGCGGCCATCGCGTCGATGGTCATGCCGTTCAGCAGGTCGATGATGTGCGCGCCCTGGTCGTAGAAGGCCAGCACCGACGGCGCCAGCGTCTGGCCGCCATGCAGGACCAGCAGGTTGGGATGGGCGGCCCGTTCCTGGCGGATCGTCCCGGCCAGCCGGGCCATGCCGCCGCGTCCGGCGGTCTCGTCAAGGTCGGTGGTGCCCTGGGTGTAGAGGATCGTCAGATGGACCGGCCCGGTGTCCGTCGCAACCTTTCCATCCACGACCGCGGCGGCAGGCTGCTGCGCCTGCGCCGGCAGGATCGCCGCAGGCAAGCCAAGGCCAAGGCCAAGCGCCAGCGATGCGGCCAGGGACGACAATGTCCTGCCGAGCCGGGTCCGAATCCTGCCGGCAGCGCCGTTGAGTATACCGATAGTGTCCATAGCCCGGCGTCACCTCTGCCCCCGCGCCGGATTATGCTCATTTCCACGTCGCTGTTGAAGCAAAGCCGCGTTACGGGATTGTCATATTGATGACACACGGCGCGGAAGAGCCCGTTTTACCCGTTCGTAGACACCGAGAACTCGCAGAATTCCGATCAACTTCATCCGCACCGACGCCGGAACTGCGGCAAAACGTGGCGCCAGCCCGGCGCGCCGGGTTTTCGACAGTGCCGCCCGGCGGGCATAGGCGACGCGGTGAAGCGTGACCCGCCGGCTGGCGGTGTCGAAGCAGGCGAAGCTGGCGCGGCTGTCGGCGCCGCGCGGCTCCCCCACCGTGCCGGGGTTCAGCAGATACAGCCCGTCTGCCCGCAACTGCGCCCCGCCGTCGAGCGGCACCGCCTGCACCGCCCCGTCCCGCCATTCCCACAGCCCCGCCCGGTGGGTGTGGCCGAAGGCGCAGACCCGCGCGCCGGAGGGATGCCCGAGAAGCGCCTGAAGGCTCAAGCGGCGTTTGCCGTCATCGTCCAGCCGCACCAGTTCCTTCCCTACCTCCGGATGCAGGGCGCCATGGACGGCGACCAGGACGCCATCCACCGCCGCCGTCAGCGGCAGGGCGGCCAGGAAGGCGCGGCTCTCCTCGTCCAGACGCTCCTTGGTCCAGGCGACGGCGCGCGCCGCCGGTCCGCTGAACCCCTCGGTCCCGATGGCGCCGGTCACCGCCCGGTCGTGATTGCCGGCGATGCAGACGGCGCCGGCCCGCTGCAGCAGGGCGATGCAGGCGGCGGCATCGGTGTTGTAGCCGACGATGTCGCCCAGGCAGACGATGCGCTCCGCCCCCTCGGCCCGGATGGCGTCGAGTGTCGCCTGCAACGCCTCAAGATTGGCGTGGATGTCGGAGATGAGGGCGATCTTCATGGCTTCGCCAGACGCGCCGGGCCGGCGACCCCGGGAATGCGGGCGAGCAGTCGGTCCAGCTTCGGCCGCAGGAAGGGCATCGGGTCGTCCGGCGTGATCGCCTTCGCCTCGCAACGCGCGACCCAGGCGATCCAGCGCACTGTCGGCACCCCGCCGTCCCGCGCCGCCAGCCTGTCCTTGCTGATATGGCACCAGCAGGTGCCGGGCCGGGCCTTGGCCGGGCGGGGGGCCGGGCGGGGGTTTGGGCGGGGTCGGCCGGTCAGGTCGGCCTGTACCATCGCCGGCAGGTTCACCCCGGCGACCGCACCCAGATGGTGCCACAGGTTGAAGCGCGGGTTGATCTCCAGCAGGTGCAGGCGGCCGTCGGGATCGCGTTTGAAATCGAACTTGGCAACGCCCTTGAGGCCGATGCGCGCCGCGATCTCCCGTCCCAGCGCCGCCACGTCGGCTCCCTCGCCGTCGATGTCGGTGATGGTCAGCGCGGTGCTGTGACCGTAATCGACCGGATATGTGCGGATCTTGCGCCCGGTGAACTCGCCAGCCACGGCGCCGTCCGCATCGATATAGACATGGTGGCTTTCGATCCGCGTCTCCGGTCCGGGGATCAGTTCCTGCGCCAGCAGATCGATGCCGACCGCGATCAGCCGCGGCCACAGGGCGCGAAGCTCGTCATGCCCATCCAGGCGGATCGCCTTGCCCAGCCCCTCGATCTCGTCCCAGGGCGGGCGGCGGGTCAGCGGCTTGACGATCACGGGATAGCGCAGGTCCAGATCCGGCGCCTCGCTGCCGGGCAGGGGGCTCAGGCGCCGGGTGCGGGGAACCGGCAGGTCGATCCGCTCCGCCAGCGCCTGGAACCGGCCCTTGTCGACCAGCGTCTCCACCAGATCGGCATCGGCCAGCGCGAAGCGGAAGACGGCGGACAGCCGGTCGCGATGGCGCGACACCATCAGAAGCTGCGCATCCTCCTCCATATAGAGCACCGGCTTCTCGGCCTGCGCGGCACCGAAACGCAGCAGGCGGTCGACGAGCACTTCGTCGTTGCCGCCCTCCCACGGGATCAGCCGCTCGGTGAAGCGGGAATGGGCGGTCGCCCCGCCCGGCGGTCCGACCACGGCACAGCGGATGCCGGCCAGCCCCAGCGGGCGTACCAGATCCATGTCGCCCAACACGCAGGCCAGCGGCCCGGCTTTCGGTCCTGTTGCCATGGCGAACGCTCTCCCTTCTCAGATTCCCTTTGCCGGAGCGATCCAGCCGCGCAGCGACCGTTTCACGGCGTCGACCATCACCCCGCGCGCCCGGCGGCAATGCGCCTCCAGCCGCCGGCTGAACCGGTCGGGGCCGAGCGTCAGCCAGTTCATCGGCTGTTCGGCATTGGAGAGCAGCGGCTTGTGCCCGGCCGGCGTCGACATGAAGTCGTAGCAATCCTCCCCGCGGGCCAGCGCATCCTCGATGGCCAGCACATGGCTCAGCAGTCCGGGCTTCAGCCGGTTGTCGGCCTCGAAGGCGAAGCCGCCCTGATAGTTCAGGACGCGGTGGCGATGGACGAAGTTGTAGAGATAGCCGATGGGCTGCCCGCCGACGCTGACCCGGCTCAGCCGCACCGCGCCGCGCCGCATCCCCTCGGCGATCAGCCTTGTGTGGAAAGGACGGAAGGCCGGGTTGGCGAAGGCGCCCGCCTGTCCGCGCGCCTGCCAGCCGGCCTGATGCAGGACCTCCATCCCGGCGAAATACTCCATCGCCTCGTCCACCGTCGCGGCGACGCGGTGATCCAGCGCGCCGCGGGCGCGGTAAAGCCGCTCTGCCCGATTGACCGCCGCCCGCGTGTTGCGGCCGAGGCCGCCACGGAAGTCGCCGCCGCCGGCCCGCACCGTGCCGAGGTCGACCCACTGCGCCGAATCCGCGATGCGCAATTGCAGCGTATGGCCGGTTCGCGCCGCCACCCGCCGGGCGGCCCGTTCCGCCGCCAGGGTCAGCCCGCCCAGCACCAGCTCGTCATTGGCGGTCAGCCGTTCGCCCAGCCAATGCAGCATGGCATCCGTCACTTCGTCGGCGACGCGGCGGTCGGCGAGGATGCCGTTATACTCCATGAACAGGCGGTCATAGCTGCGGTCGCCGGTCTCGTGCAGCATCCAGCATCGGCTGTGCAGTACCCCGAACCGCCGCCGCACGCGCGGGCAGAGCACGGCCAGACCGACCGCTTCATCGCCCCGTAATGCCACCAGCAAATGCGGCTCGATGCCATCCGGCATCTGCGCCAGCCAGGAGCCGATCCAGGTCCAGGAGAGAAAGAAGGAAGAGTCGGCACGGCTTTCCAGTTCCGTCCATGCCAGCGCCAGTTCCGGCAAGGAGGGCAGGGGGTGCAGGGAAATCCGTATTTCGGCGGATGCGGCGGGACCGGTCGCCGTTTCGATGGCGGGACCGTCGGAGTTCGGGCGGGCGGAGTCGGGGCGGGGCCAGATGCTCATCGGCGCGGCGTCTCCGGAAGATATTCTCTACCGAAAACAACACGCTGGATCCGGGAACGGTCCCGTCTACGCCGGGGAGCCCCGAAAATCTGCGCGGCGCAAAAGGATGCCGCGAAAGAAGCGGATTCTATACCGATACGCCGGCCCGGCGATCGATGCCGGGCCGGCTGTCAGGGACCTCAGCGCTTGACCGTGTCGGCGGACTGGCCGAACAGGATCTTCTTGCTGTCCTCATTCACCGTGGGCGTGCGGTTGGGGTTGACGGCCTGCCCCTTTTCATAGGCGCGCACCACCGCCGGCCGATCCTTGATCGCGTTGAACCAGCGCTTCAGGTTGGGGAAGTTGTCCAGATCCTGCTGCTGGCGTTCATGCGGGACGATCCAGGGATAGCTCGCCATATCGGCGATGGACAGGTCCGCCCCGCCCAGGAACTCGTTGTCGGCAAGGCGCTTGTCCATCACGCCATAGAGGCGCCCGGTCTCCTTGACGTAGCGTTCCATGGCGTAGGGGATGCGCTCCGGCGCGTATTGCACGAAATGGTGGTTCTGGCCGGCCATCGGGCCGAGGCCGCCGACCTGCCAGAACAGCCATTCGAGAACCGTCTTGCGGCCACGCACGTCGTTGGGCAGGAATTTCCCGGTCTTCTCGGCCAGATAGACCAGGATGGCACCGGATTCGAAGACGCTGATCGGCTCGCCGCCGTCGGCCGGGGCGTTGTCGATGATCGCCGGCATGCGGTTGTTTGGCGAGAAGGCAAGGAATTCCGGCTTGAACTGGTCGCCGGTGGAGATGTTCACCGGCTTGAACGTGTAGTCCAGCCCGGCTTCCTCCAGAAAGATCGTGATCTTGTGGCCGTTCGGCGTCGGCCAGAAATAAAGGTCGATCATCCCAAACCCTCCAGTCATTTATCGGCCCGAGGCTCCAGGCCGGTGATTTCCGAAAAGGTTAACCGCTTCGCTCCGGCTGGCAAGCCCGCACGCACGCGCGGCAGACCTTCGATCCACCGCGTTAATTTCGTATAACGGAATGCAATTTCATTTTGTTGACAGCCCCCGCCTCATCTGTCAGCGTGGCCAACGAACAGATGAGGCGGCGCCCCTCAATCCACGATTTTCCCTGAAATCATTCTCCCCGGACGGAGAGCACGCATGGCCTTGGACAAGGACGTTTTGGATCAACTGCTGGACACGCTGGGGCGCTTCGTCCGCGAAAAGCTGGTCCCGCTTGAGCATAAGGTGGCGGAGGACGACGCCATTCCGCCCGAGGTGATCGCCGCGATGCGCGAGATGGGCCTGTTCGGCCTGTCGATCCCGGAGGAATATGGCGGGCTCGGCCTGTCGATGTCGGACGAGGTGCAGGTCGCCTTCCAGCTGGGCCAGACCTCGCCGGCCTTCCGCTCGCTGATCGGCACCAACAACGGCATCGGTTCGCAGGGCATCGTCATCGACGGGACGGAGGAGCAGAAGCAGACCTATCTGCCGCGCCTGGCCGCCGGCGAGATCGTCGGCGCTTTCGCCCTGACCGAACCGGAATCGGGGTCGGATGCCGGGTCCTTGCGCACCACCGCGCGGCGTGATGGCGACCACTTCATCCTGAACGGCACCAAGCGCTACATCACCAACGCGCCGCAGGCCGGCCTCTTCACCGTCTTCGCCCGCACGGACCAGGAAAGCCGCGACGCCCGCGGCGTGTCGGCCTTCCTGGTGGAGGCGGGGACGCCCGGCCTGTCGCTCGGCCCCATCGACAAGAAGATGGGCCAGAAGGGTGCCCACACCTGCGACGTGATCTTCGAGGACTGCCGCGTTCCGGCCAGCGCCATCCTGGGCGGCAAGGAAGGGCAGGGCTTCAAGACGGCGATGAAGGTGCTGGACCGCGGCCGCCTGCACATCGGCGCCGTCTGTGTCGGTCTTGCCGAGCGGCTGATCCGCGACAGCCTGTCCTACGCCATGGAACGCAAGCAGTTCGGCCAGCCGCTCGCCGAATTCCAGCTGATCCAGGCGATGCTGGCAGACAGCCGGGCGGAAGCCTACGCCGCCCGCTGCATGGTGGTGGAGACCGCACGCCGCCGCGACGACGGGCAGAACGTCAACACCGACGCTGCCTGCTGCAAGATGTTCTCGACCGAGATGGTCGGCCGCGTCGCCGACCGGGCGGTGCAGATCCATGGCGGCGCCGGCTACATCGCCGATTACGGGATCGAGCGCTTCTACCGCGACGTCCGGCTGTTCCGCATCTATGAGGGCACCACCCAGATCCAGCAGCTCGTCATCGCCCGCAACATGATCCGGGAGGCGGCATGACTGTGGGGCGGCCGGTTCCCGACTTCGCCGAGATGGTGGCGGCGCTGCCGCCGCGCATCAGCCACGCCGCGCTCGCCTGGGCGGAACGGACGCCGGACGCCCCCGCCCTGTTCGACGGGACGCAGGAATGGAGCTACCGCCGCCTTGCCCAGGCGGTGGGCAGCGCCGCCGTGCATTTCCGGCGGCTGGGGGTGGTCGGCGGCGACCGGGTGATGATCGTCTGCGAGAACGGCCTCGCGGCGGTCACCCTGATCCTGGCGGCGAGCGAGTGCGACGCCTGGCCGGTCATCGTCAATGCCCGCCTGTCGGACCGTGAGATCGACACCATTCGCGACCATTGCCAGCCGCGCCGGATCTTCTATACCGATACGGTATCCCCCGACGCAGCTGCCCATGCCGTCCGCCATGGCGCGGAGCCGCTTGGCGACCCCCACCTGCCGCCGATGGCGGTCGGCCCGCTGCTGGATGCCGATCCGGAGCCGGTCCATGCCGGCAACCAGCGGCAGGTCGGCGCCCTGATCTACACCTCCGGCACCACCGGCAAGCCCAAGGGCGTGATGCTGTCCCACCGCGGCCTGCTGTTCGTCGCCTCGGTGTCGGGCTGGATGCGCGGGCTCGGTCCCAATGACCGCACCTACGGCGTGCTGCCGGTCAGCCATGTCTTCGGCCTCGCCTCCACCTGCCTCGGCACGCTCTATGCCGGCGGCTGCCTGCACACGGTGCCCCGCTTCGCTCCTGCCGCCGTATGGCAGGCGTTGGAACAGGATGGCGTGACGGTGTTCCAGGGTGTTCCAGCCATGTACGCCAAGCTGGTGGAGCACGCGACCGTCACCGGCCGTACTCTGTCGGCGCCCGCCTTGCGCTACCTGTCCTCGGGCGGCTCGGTGCTGGACCTCGACCTCAAGCTGGCGGTGGAGCGGGTCTTCGGCCTGCCGCTGCACAACGGCTACGGCCTGACCGAATGCTCGCCGACGGTGACGCAGACCCGGCTGGACGCGCCGCGCAGCGACACCTCCATCGGGCCGGCGCTGCCGCTGGTGGAGATGCGCTTCGTCGACCATGCCACCGGCCGCGACGTGCCGGACGGCGAGCCGGGCGAACTGTGGGTCCGCGCCCCCAACGTCATGCTCGGCTACTACCGCGAACCGGCGCTGACGTCCCAGGCCATCACCGACGACGGCTGGCTGAAGACCGGCGACGTCGCCCGGCTGGAGCCGGACGGCTGCGTCGCCGTGGTCGGCCGCATCCGCGAGATCGTCATCCGCTCCGGCTTCAACGTCTATCCGGAGGAGGTGGAGGGCGTGCTGACCAGCCACCCGGCGGTGACGCTGGCCGCGGTGGTGGGCCACGCCGTCGCCGGCAACGAGGAAGTGGTCGCCTTCGTCCAGTTCATCCCCGGCCGCAGCGCCAGCGAGGACGAGTTGAAGGCCTGGGCCGCCGAACGGCTCGCCCCCTACAAGCGCCCGTCGCGCATCGTCGCCATGGACGCCCTGCCGGCCAGCCCGACCGGAAAGCTGCTGAAAAGCGGCCTCCGGGCACTGGCCGCCGAGGTGATGGCTGCCTGACACAGCCGACAAAGCCCAAAACAACAAAGCCGCAAACGACAATGCCCATGGGAGGGAACGAAAACATGACCCGGACGATCGCCAATCTCGTAACCGTATCCGCACTGGCCCTGTCGGTGGCGCTGGGCGCCGGGGCGGCGCAGGCCAAGGAGTTCCTGCTGGGCTCCGAACTGCCGCTGACCGGCAGCCTCGCCCGCGTCGGCCAGGGCATGCATGAAGGTATCTCCGTGGCCGTCGAGATGGCCAACAAGAGCTATGCCGGCAAGCACAGCTTCAAGGTCGAGACCATCGACGACGAGACCTCCCCGGCCAAGGGCGTGGCGGCGGTGGAGAAGCTGGCGGGCGACGGGGTGGTGGCGATCACCGGCGGCTACGGCTCCAACATCATCGGTCCGGCGTCGGAAGCGGCGCAGAAGGCCGGGTTGGTCTACATCACCTCGGGCGGCGTGTCGCCGGAACTGACCCAGCGCGGCTATCCCACCTTCTTCCGCATCAACAACACCGACGGCTATGCGCTGGCGATGATCGGCCTGCTGCAGGACATGGGCGCCAAGAAGGTCTCCATCGTCTATCTGAACAAGGACGCGACCAGCAGCCTCGCCAAGCAGGTCAACACCGCGCTGACCGCCAAGGGCGTCACGGTGGGCATGCACGAGTTCGACGGCTCCACCAGCGACTTCAAGCCGCTGATGAACAAGGTGAAGCTGCAGGACCGCCCGGACGTCATCGCCATGGTCGGCTACGAGAACGACTATGTCGGAATCCTGCGGGCATCCAAGGTGCTGAAGCCGCAGGTCAAGGCGATGGTCGGCGTCTGGTCGCTCGCCACCGCGCAGATGGCCAAGGAATTCCCCGATCTGATGGAGAATGTCTACGGCACCTCCATGCTGCCCTACCCGGTGGAGTTCACCCAGCCTGAGGCGGTGGAATTCGCCGCCACCTACAAGAAGCTGTTCAATAAGGACCCCGACTATCTGGGCCAGTTCGGCTATGTCCAGACCCGCCTGCTGATCGACGCCGTCGTCCGCGCCGACGAGGCCGGGACGCTGGGCAAGGGCGGCCTGCCGGACGAGTTGCGCAAGACCGATGCCAACACCCTGATCGGCCGCGTCACATTCGACAAGAACGGCGACAACCTGAACTTCACCCATCGCATGGGCCAGCACCAGAGCGGCAAGGTGGTCCTGGTCTGGCCGCAGGACGCCGCCAACGGAAAGATGAACTTCCCGGCGGTGCCGTGGTGAGTGGGTGGGGGAGGTGTTGGCTCCGATTGCCCCCTCCCTAACCCTCCCCCGCTTCGCGGGAGAGGGAACGCCGCCGCCCGTTTGAAATACTCCCGCAAGCATTCTACCCCCTCTCCCGCGAAGCGGGGGAGGGATGGGGAGGGGGCAGAGCACCAACCCATCCCGCCACCCCCAACAGGGCGCAATCCATGCTTGAACTGACGCTCCAGGCACTGTTCTCGGGCCTGCTCGCCGGCGGCTATTACGCGACCGTGGCGGTCGGTCTGGCTCTGGTGTTCGGCACCATGCGGGTCATCAACCTCGCCCATGGCGAGTTGGTACTGCTGGCCGCCTATGTCGCCTATGCGGCGGAAACCAACTATGGCGTCAACCCGGTGATGGCGATCCCGGTGGCGCTGGTGATCGTCGGGACGGCGTCGGCCATCGTCTATGCGCTGCTCAGCCGCATCCATCAGGACCGCGAGATCAACTCGCTGATCCTCACCTTCGGGCTGGGGATCATCCTGACCAATGCCATCCTGTCGATCTGGGCGGCCGACATCCATTCGACCTCCGATCCCTGGTTCCAGGATTCGATGGTGATCGCCGATACGCTGTTCGCCATGAACGCGGAGGTTGCAGCCTTCGTCGGCGGGCTGGTGCTGATGGCCGGTGTCTGGTGGTGGCTGAACCATTCCTGGCAGGGCCGGGCGGTGCGGGCGCTGTCGTCGAACCGGGCGGCGGCGACCCTGATGGGCGTCAACCCGCGCAAGATCGAGATCCTGTCCTTCCTGATCGCCGCTCTGCTCGCCACCTTCGCCGGCTTCGCCATCTACACCGGCAAGACCGTCTTCCCGGCCCTGGGCCATGTGCTGACGGTCAAGGCCTTCATCATCACCGTGCTGGCCGGGATGGGATCGATCCCCGGCGTGCTGATCGGCGCCATCATGATCGGCGTCATCGAATCGCTGACGGTCACCTATCTGTCGGCCTCGTTGCAGGAGTTGGCGGGAATGATCCTGTTCCTGGTCGTGCTGTTCGTCTCGCCCTCGGGCCTGTTCGGCGGCGGGAGGGCACTGGCGCGATGACCACGACGCTCATGAACCGCATCGTTCTGATCGCGGCCCTCGCCATCGCCTATGTCGGCGTGCCGCTGCTGTTCGGCGGCAACGCCTATGTGCTGGGGCTGATCGTCGCGGCGCTGACCATCGCCGGGGTGGCGGTGGCCTGGGCGCTGCTGGGCAACCTCGGCGGCATGGTCAGCTTCGGGCACGCCGCCTTCTTCGGGGTCGGCTCCTACACCTCCGCCGTGCTGGCGATGAAGCTGGGGGTGCCCGTCTTTGCCGCCATGCTGCTGGGCGGGCTGGGGGCGGCGGTGTCGTCCATCGCCATGCTGCCGGCGCTGCGGCTGCGCGGTCCCTATTTCGCTCTCGCCATCCTGGCCTATGCCCACATCTTCCAGATCCTGGCGACCGAGATGACGCCGGTCACAGGCGGGGCCGGCGGGCTGCTGTCGATCCCGCGTTTCCCCACCGTGCTGGGTTTCGAATTCGGCGAGAAGCTGGGCGGCTACCTGATCGTCCTGACCATCGTGGTGCTGGCGGCGCTCGCCTATGACGCCATCCGGCGCAGCACCTGGGGCCTCGCGCTGAAGGCGATGCACGACACCGAGGTGGCGACCCGCGTCGTCGGCGTGCCCAGTACCCACCTGAAAGCGGCGATGCTGGTGCTGTCGGCCTTCATCACCGGGGTGGTCGGCGCCTTCAACGCCCATTTCATCAGCTTCCTCGACCCAGACTACGCCTTTTCCAGCGGGTGGACCGTCCTGCCCATCGCAGCGGCCATCTTCGGCGGCTACCGCACGGTGTGGGGACCGGTGGTCGGAGCGTTGGCGATCTATCTGGTCGACCAGCTTCTGTTCAAGCCGATCCTGCCGCACGGTCACCAGATGATCCTGGGCGTGCTCCTCTGCGCCATGATCCTGTTCAGCCCCGGCGGCCTGATGCCGGCCTTGCGCCGCCGCACGGTGAAGGAGAGCCGCCATGCTCACGCTTGAAGGCGTCCAGGTCAATTTCGGCGGCGTGCAGGCGTTGAAAAGCGCCAGCTTCTCCGTCGCGGAGGGGGAGAGCATCGGTCTGGTCGGCCCGAACGGTGCCGGCAAGACGACGCTGTTCAACGTCATCTCCGGCGTGGTGCGGCCGACCGCCGGCCGGCTCGACTTCCGCGGCACCTCGCTGCTGAAGCTGCCGGAATGGAAGCGGGCGCGGCTCGGCATCGGCCGCAGCTTCCAGATACCGCGCCCCTTCGGCCACTGCACGGTGCGGGAGAACCTGCAGGTCGCCCAGCGCTTCGGTGCCGGGAAGAAGGACCCCAAGCGGATCGACGAGATCCTCGACATCCTGAACCTGCGCGACAAGGCCGACCGCGACGCCACCACCGAACTGGCGCTGACCGAGCACAAAGCGCTGGAGGTCGGCAAGGCGCTGGCGACCGAGCCCAGCCTGCTCCTGCTCGACGAGGTGCTGGCCGGGCTGGAGACCAGCAGCAAGCGCGCCTTCATGGAGCGGCTGGCGGCGGTGCGCGACCGCTACCGCCTCGCCATGGTCATCATCGAACATGACATCGCCACCATCGCGGCGCTCTGCCCGCGGGTGCTGGTGCTGAATTTCGGCCAGATCATCGCCGACGGCTCCCCCGACGCGGTGTTCCGCGACCCGGAGGTGATCCGCAGCTACACCGGCGAAACCACGCTTGCGGAGGCGTCATGACCAACGCGCTCGACATCCTGACGCTGCGGGCCGGCTATGGCGCGATCAACGTGCTGTGGGACGTCTCGCTGTCGGTGGAGACCGGCAAGACCACGGTGATCGTCGGCCCGAACGGCGCCGGCAAGACCACGCTGCTGCGCGCCATCATGGGGTTGGTGCCCGTGACCGCAGGCGACATCCGCGTCGACGGGCAGAGCCGCAAGGCGATGAAGACCTGGGACCGGGTGGCCGACGGGGTGGTGATGATCCCGGAAGGCCGGATGATCTTCCCCGACATGACGGTGGAGGACAACCTGATGATGGGCGCCTTCCCGCGCGGCTGCCGCAAGGACTGGAAGCGCAACAAGGCGATGGTCATGGACATGTTCCCCCGGCTGGCGGAACGGCGCGGCCAGATCGCCGGCACCCTGTCGGGCGGCGAGGCCCAGATGCTCGCCATCGGCCGCGGCCTGATGGAGCAACCGCGCGTCTGCCTGATCGACGAGCCGTCGCTGGGCCTCGCCCCGGTGGTGGTGGACGAGATCTTCCGCATCCTGGCCCGGCTGCGGGCGGAGGGGCTGACCATCCTGCTGGTGGAGCAGAACACCAGCCGCGCGCTGAAGATCGCCGACCATGTCTATCTGATGCAGTCGGGCAAGGTCGTTCTGTCCGAACGCGGCGACCGGGTGGACCTGGAGCGCCTGCACGCGCTTTACTTCGCACACGAAACAGCCGCGTGATGGGACAGGGTATGGACGATCTGCTGAACGGGGAGCCGGAATCCGGTTTCCAGCGCCTGCTGGGCTACGTCTTGAGTCGCTGGGAGGAGGGGGCGGCGGAACTCACCATGGCCATCGACGAGCGCCACCTGAACCGCGCCGGCGTCGTGCATGGTGGGGTCATGACGACGCTTTTGGACACGGTTTCCGGATTCTCGGCAACATACTGTCCCTTTCCCAATCGGGTGCGGCGGGTAGTCACGCTGTCGCTGTCGACCAGCTTCCTGGGGCAGGCGCGCACCGGTACGCTGGTGGCCACCGGCCGGCTGCGTGGCGGCGGGCGCAAGATCGTCGGGGTGGCCGCGGAACTCCGCCATGCCGACACCGGCGCCCTGATCGCCACGTCGGAAGGCATGTTCAAATACCGGCCGGGCAGCGAGAACCGGGAGGGGACAGAGCTATGAGTGGACAATTGACCGTCGCGCGCCAGGGTCGCGTGATGGTGCTGACGATGGACGACGCCGCCACCAAGAACGCGCTTGGGCCGGAGATGATGGCCGCCGCCCGCGACGCGCTGACCCGGGCGGCCGAGGATCCGGGAGTGGGCGCCATCGTCCTGACCGGGGCCAACGGGACCTTCTGCTCCGGCGGTAACCTGGGCCGGCTGCTCGGCAACGCCAAGGCCGACCCGGAAGTGACCCGCGCCAGCTTGGAACGCTTCCACGGCTGGACCCGCGCCATGCGTGCCTGTCCGAAGCCGGTGATCGCCGCGGTCGAGGGCGCCGCCGCCGGCGCGGGCTTCTCCGTGGCGCTCGGCTGCGACCTGATCGTCGCCGCGGAGGATGCGGTGTTCACGCTGGCCTATGTGAAGGTCGGGCTGAACCCGGACGGCGGCGCGTCGGCCTTCCTCGCCCGTGCGGCGACGCCCCAGCTGGCGGCCGAGATCATGTTCGAGGGCGGCAAGATCGGCGCGGCACGGCTGGCCCAGCTCGCCATCGTCAACCGGGTGGTGGCGCCCGGCACCGCGCTTGCCGAAGCCCTGGCCTGGGCCGAACGGCTGGCGGAGGGGCCGACGCTCGCCATCGGCCGGGCCAAGCGGCTGATCGAGAGCGGCTTCGGCGCGCCTGACGATCAGCTCGATCGCGAGGCCGCCTTTTTCGTCGAAGCCTTGCATGGGGCCGAGGCGGCGGAGGGCATCACCGCCTTCTTCGAGAAGCGCGCGCCAAGCTACCCCCGAGGCTGAGCTTATCGTCAGGCCAGCAACGACAGGGTGGGATCGGGCGGGGTGGGTGCGGCGTTTTCCAGGGTGCGGGCAACGTCGGACGGCGCGCCCGGCAGCCGCAGCGGCTCCGCCCGGCCGGCGAAATGCAGTTCGGTGCCTCCATTGGCCGTAGCACGCAGGTAGGCGACCGCGATTGGGTTCACCAGAACGGTTTCCCCGGTCGTATCGGTCAGTTCAACGAATGACATTGCATCTTTCCTCTCTCGCGTCCGGGTAAAACACGTTGCAATGGTGTATGTTTCGAACCCGGACGTTCAGTGAGGCGGCATACCCGCAAGGGAGTACCCCTTAGACCTCTTGAACGGAACGGAACCGCGACAAACATGGGCGGTTCAGTTGATCGAAGCCGAACGCGCTTCGAAAACCGGACGGGACGGGCTATAAGCCCGCACCGTCAATCAAGGGAGCATGCCGTCTTGAAGTTGCTTGTCGTCGAGGACGATCCGCTGATCGGTCCGGCCGTGAAGGCCGTTCTGGAGAATGCGGGCTATACCGTGGTCGGACCGCTGCGCGATGCCACGAAGGCCGCGCGGGTCGGTGCCCGCGAATGTCCCGACCTGGCGCTGGTCGACGTCAATCTCGCCGGTGGGGAGAACGGCTTGGTGCTTGCCCGCCGGCTGTGGGAGGAAAACGGCATTCCGTCGTTGCTGATGACCGGTTTCGACCACCATGCGGCCGAAGCCCGCGAGTTCGCCATGGGCCTGCTGCGCAAGCCGGTGATGCCGGACGCGCTGGTGCAGGCCGTCGGCGCGGCGGGTGAAATCCTGGGTGGCCTGCGGCCGTCTTCAACGCCGGCCGCGCTGGAAATCTTCCACGGCTCCGTCGCCACCACCGCCAGCCTGAGCGCCGCCGCCTTGCCCAAGGCCCGCACGGCCTGACCGGCCCCCCTGGCGCGTCGTCCCCTGAGAACGCCCGCTCTTCGGCGGGCGTTTTCTTTTTTGCAACGCGCGCGATGCCCGCCGTCCGGTGTGTCATCGTCGGGGCATCGCAAGCCGCGACGGATGGCGGCGCAACCATTGCGGATCGCCGCTGTTGGTGGGCTGGAACGCGGGGGACGGACCCGACCCCGTGCAGGATTTCGATGCTCCCCGGACCACGGCAGCCCGGCCGCCGGCAGACCGGTGTCGACGGGCATGCACAGCGAAAGGAAACGTCATGAAGAGCCTGATGATCGGCACCGCCGCCGCGCTCGCCCTGATGGCCGCCCCGGCTTTCGCCGACGGCAGCGGTTCCATCTCCGGCAGCCCCGCCGCGACCAGTGCCGGTCCAAGCACCAACGCCAACCAGACCAACCCGCCCTGCACCTCCAACAACCAGCTGGGTTGTGGCAGCATGGGCGGCGTCGACAGCAACAGCGGTGCGACCAGCGGCTCCAGCGGCTCGTCCTCCAACGGGTCTTCCATGGGCAGCGGTTCGATGACCGGTTCGGGCTCCTCCAGTTCGACCAACGGCATGGGCGGCAACAGCACGGGCAACAGCGGCTCGATGGGCACGGGCTCGGACGGCCCGGTCGGCACGCAGCAGCCGTCAGGCTCCATGGGCGGCTCGACGGGCGGCTCAGTGGGCGGTTCCCCTTCGGGCGCAGGCAGCACGACCCGATGATCCTTCCCATCCCGGCAAAGTGAAGGGGCGCGCGGGTGATCGCGCGCCCTTTCCGCTCGGTGCCGGCGTCAGCCCTCCTGCGACAGCAGGGCCACCGGCAGATCGGCGAACAGCGTCGCCGCCATCACCGCGTCGCCGCCTTCCACCTCCGTCCCGGTCAGCCGGTTGCGCCAGCGGGTGCCGCGCGGCAGCGGGATCGCGGTGTGTCCCCAGTCCGGGCTTTCGCCCAACTGCCCGACCAGCCGCGGCACCGCCACCAGCACCGTAGCGTCGCCATTGCGGCGGGCATAGGCCACCACATGGTCGGCGCGGTCGCCGGTCGCCTCCAGCGGCAGATACTCGCCGGCACTGAAGACCTCCGGCATCTCGGCCCGCACCGCCAGGGCCTGCCGGGTCACCGCCAGCTTCACAGCGCCGTCCGTCCAGCGCTCCAGCAAACCGGGCACGGCGCCGCGCTCCACCGACTCCTCGACCTCGTCCAGCAGCTTGCGGCGGGCATCGTAATCCACCGGCAGCCGGTTGTCGGGATCGACGAGGCTGAGGTTCCACAGCTCGCAGCCCTGATAGATGTCGGGCACGCCGGGGCTGGTCAGCTTCAGCAGGGCCTGGGACAATCCATTGACCATGCCGATGCGCGCCAGCGCCGCCTGGAAGGGCAGGAAGGCCTCAAGGAAGGCATTGCGGCGGGTCACGTCCAGCGCATCGTGGATGAAGCTGACGACCGCCCCCTCATAGGCCTCGTTCGGCGCCGCCCAGGTCGAATGGACCTTGGCCTCGCGCATCGACTTGGTCATGGCGCCGACGATGCGCTCGGCAAAGGCGGTCATCGCCGCCTGGTCGATCTGCTCGACAGACGCGCCGGTCAGCTCCGCCGGCCAAGCGCCCAGCAGAAGCTGATAGAACAGGTACTCGTCGTTGCGGTCGGGCGGGGCGGTGCCCTCCACGTCGCCGCGGCGGGCGCGCAGCAGGCGGCTCCAGGTCTGCACCTGCCGCTCCCACTCGTCCGGCATCTCCGACAGGGCGTAGAGGCGGGCGCGGGTGTCCTCGCCGCGCTTGGTGTCGTGGGTGGTGCTGGCCAGCATGTTGTTCGGCCAGTTGCGGGCGCGGTCCTGATTGGCGCGGTGGAAGGCGGAAACGCTGACGCCGAAATTGTCGGGATGGCCGCCGACCTCGTTGAGCGCCACCAGCCGGTTGTAGCGGTAGAAGGCGGTGTCCTCCAGACCCTTCGCCATCACCGGCCCGCTGTATTGCTGGAACCGCATGGCGAAGCGGGTGACCTGCTGATGGCTGTAGCCGCTCTTGGGAGCCGCCACCAGATCGGAGGTCAGCAGCCGCTGCAGGAAATCATAGACCGAGCCGTCCGGACCCTGCTCCACCCGCCGCGCCTGGGAGATCGCCCAGTCGATGTCGCGGCGGTCGAGGTCGCTCGGCACGCCGCCGTCGACATAGGTGCGATAGACGGGGAAGCGGGCGATGGTCTCCTTCAGCGCCTGATGCAGGATGTTGGCGGTGAAGTCGGCGGTGGCGGGGTTGGAGCGGGCGATGCGCGACGCCTTGCGCGACAGCACGTTCAGCTCGCTCGCCATCTCGCTTTCCATGATGCGGATCTTGCTCTGGCGCACCACCTCATCGAAATCGTCGCGCCGGCCGATGAAGTCGGCGTAGAGGCGGGTGAAGGCCTCCTCCGCCTTGGGGTCGACGAACAGGCCGCCCATCAGGTTGGCATATTCGTAACCGGTGGTGCCGTCGATCGGCCAATCCTCACGCAGCCGCTCGTGCCGGGCCAGGATCTTCTCCACCACCAGATAGAATGGCTTCGCGGAGGCCGCGACCAGCCGCTCGCAATAGCCCTTGGGGTCGATCAGCCCGTCGATATGGTCGATGCGGATGCCGTCGAGCGTGCCGTCCGCCACCATCCCCAGCACCATGCGGTGGGCGACGTCGAACAGCTCCGGCTCGTCCATGCGCAGGCCGGCCAGTTCGTTGATGTTGAAGAAGCGGCGATAGTTGATGTCGTCGGCCGCCACCTTGAAATAGGCGACACGCCAGTTCTGGCCGGCGATCAGCTCATGCAGATGGCCCCAGGTATCGATCTCCCCCTGATATCCACGGAAGACCGCAAGCCGCTGGTTGATCGCGTCGGCCATGTCGGGCCGGGTCGCCACCAGTCCCGCCAGTTCCGCCTTCAGGTCGGAGGCGCGGCGAAGCTGGTGGGGCCGGGCATCCATCAGATGGGTGAAGGCGTCGGCGATCCGCTCCAGATCGGGGTGGTCGCTGCCCAGGATAATGCCGTAATCCTGCGGCCGTATCGGCAGTTTGTGGCTGTCATAGGCCCAGACGGCGAAACTGCCGGTCTCCGGATCGAAGCGAAGCTCCAGCCCGCCCGACATCAGCACCGCGCCATACTGGTCGCCCAGGAACGGCACCAGGACCTTGCCCTGGAGATAACGGTAGTCGGATTCCCATTCGATGTCGAAATACCCGGCATACGGGCTATCCGGTCCCCACTCCAGGACGTTCAACCACCATTCGTTGTCGCTGCCGCCGACACCCATGTGGTTGGGGACGAAGTCCAGAATCTGGCCCAGATTGTTGCGCTTCAGCGCCTCCACCAGATCGCGGAAGTCGTTCTGGTTGCCGACCTCCGAGTTCAGCTCGTTGTGATTGACGATATCATAGCCATGGGTGCTGCCCGGCCGCGCCTTCATGTAGGGGGAGGCATAGAGATGGCTGACGCCCAGCCGGGCGATGTAATCGGTGATGGCGGCGGTGCGGTCGAAGCCGAACTCGCCATTCAGTTGGACCCGGTACGTCGCACGAGGGGTTGGCTTGCCGGCGGCGGGGGCCATGGATGTGTGCTCCTCGGAATAGGGAAGGGCGTTTTTTAATCAGCGGCGGGCGGGGGGAGAGGACGGTCGGGCCGCGGCCAGAATGTCGGCGACCGCAGCCGGCTCCGGCGCATCGGCCAGTTCCTCCAACGTCATCGACAGCTTGCGGCGCCAGTTCGGGTATTGGTCGGTGGTGCCGGGCAAATTGACCTGATCGCGTTCACGGGTCAGGTCGTCCAACTGCGCCACCGCCAGCGCCGCGTTGGTGCGGGCGAGGAAGGCATGCACCGCATGGTCGAGCGCCTCGTCATAGGGGCTGTCCGGCCCGAACCCGGCGGGCAGGGCGATGTCGGCGGCGCGCAGGGCATCGACCAGGGCGTTGCGGTCGGCGGAGCGGCGGGCCTGCTGCTTTTCCGCCTCGTCCTCCGCCGGATAAAGGCCCTTCTCGGCCTTCAACACGATGTCGTCGCCCTCCCACCAGCCGCGCAGCGTGGCGAGGTCGTGGCTGCCGACGGTGGCGAGCGCCAGTTCCGGATACTCGTCCGGCCCCTTGAAGGCGCCGTCCTCCGTCCATTCGAAGAAGACGACGCGGTAGCTCAGCACCCCGGCTTCGGTCATCCGCTCGCGGAAGCCATCCGGCACGGTGCCCAGATCCTCGCCGACGACGAGGCAGCGGTGCCGCTGGCTTTCCAGCGCCAGGATGCCCAGCAGATCCTCCATCGGATAGGCGACATAGGCGCCTTCGCCCGGCGGGTGGCCGTCCGGGATCCAGTAGACATGCTGCAACGCCATGGCATGGTCGATGCGCAGCGCACCGGCATGCCGCATGTTGGCGCGCACCAGATCGATGAAGGGCTGATAGCCGGCCGCGCGCAACGCCTGCGGATGGAAGGGCGGCAGCCCCCAATCCTGGCCGGCCGGGTTGAACAGGTCGGGCGGGGCGCCGACATGGGCGGCGTCCACCACCGCCTGCGGTGTCATCCAGGTCTCCGCCCCGCTGGCATCGGCCCCGACGGCAAGGTCGCGGTAGAAGCCGATGGCCATGCCGAGTTCGGTCGCCCGCTCCGCCGCCGCGCGCAGCTGGTCGTCGGCCAGCCACTGCAGCCAGGCATAGTAGGCGACGCGGTCGGAATGCTCCTTGGCGAACCGTTCCACCGCCGGCGCCGTGGCGTCGTGGTAGTCCGCCGGCCATTGGTGCCAGTCGGCCTTGCCGTCCGCCGCGAAGCGTTCCCGCAACGCCTGGAAGGTGGCGAACCGCTCCAGCCCGACGCCGCTATCGGTCCGGAAGGCGTCGAAGGCGGCGCGCCGCTCCGGCTTGGCCGAAGTCTGGAACTCGGTGAAGAGCTTTTCCAGGATCGGCAGCTTTAGCTTGGAGACCGCGGTGTAATCGACGTGGGAGGCGGACCGCGCCGCCTCCAGCGCCTGCCGGAACTCCGGCGAAGCCACTTGGCGGCGCATGTCGGCATTGTCCAGGAACTCCGGCACCGCGGTGACGTCGATGTAGAGCGGGTTCAGGAACAGCCGGCTGGCCGGCGAGTAGGGGCTGGCATGTTCGGGATTGTCGAGGAACAGGGCGTGCAGCGGGTTCAGCCCGATCACCGCCGCACCGCGCGCCGCCGCGATGTCGGTCAGCGTCCGCAAATCGCCGAAATCGCCGATGCCCCAGTCATGGTCGCTGCGCAGGGTGTAGAGCTGCGCCGACAGGCCCCA
The DNA here is from genome assembly GCF_008365135.1 of Azospirillum sp. Sh1. Classification (NCBI taxonomy): domain Bacteria; kingdom Pseudomonadati; phylum Pseudomonadota; class Alphaproteobacteria; order Rhodospirillales; family Azospirillaceae; genus Azospirillum; species Azospirillum sp. Sh1. The sequence goes on from NZ_VTTK01000015.1 coordinate 73,726, forward strand.
CAGCTTCTCGCCCATCAGCATCGGCGTCGGCAGATGGCAGCGGGCGGGCGCCAGGATCAGGCGGGTTTCCGCCACGCCATGCTCCGTTTCCACCCGCAGCGTGTGGTAGCCGGCCTTGTCCAGTTTGCCCAGCGGCAGTCGCCGCTCCGCATAGGTCACGTCGCCTGCCGTGATGCAGCGGCAGCGCGGCAGGCTGCCGAAGCCGACGACGCCGCTCTGCGTCTTCCCGCTTTCCAGCGTCAGGGTATAGCGCAGTGTCCGGGTGCCGTGGGGCAGGGTGACCGGCACGGTTACCGCCGCCCCGGCGCGGCGGACCACCGCCGGGGGCAGGGCGCGGCCATACTCCTCCTCGTCCAGCCGGTCGAGATGGGCGAGCGCGGCGGCCTCGTCGCCCGCCTCCACCCCCATTGCCGACAGCAGGGCGCGGATGGTCTCCTCGCCGGCCGTCACCGTCTCCCCGGCGGCGTTGTCGAAGGAGCGTTCCACCCCCATGCGGTCGGCCAGCCGGTCGAGCGCCGAGGCCTCCTCCAGCCACAGCACCACCGACCACGGGCCGAGGGTGTCGCCCGTCAGCCCGTCGCCTTCGGTCCACAGCATGCGGCCCGATGCCTCCGGGAAGCCGGCAACCGGCGTGTCGGCGAGGTTGGCGAAGGCATGGAGGCGGCTGCCGTCACCCAGCGTCCAGCAGACCGCCAGCCCGGTGCGCCCGACCGTCCTGTGGTTCGACGCGCCGCCGGGAATCCCATCCAGCCGCGGCACGATCTCCACCCGGCGCGTGGCGAGAGCCCGCCGATACCAGTCGAGCCAACCGGCATGCTCCGCCCGTTCGCGGGCATCCCAGTCCAGCTTCGCCGACTCCGCGGTCTCCGGCGCGGTGGGGTCGGGGATGCGGGCACGGGCGTCGGGATTCTGGAATTCGGGGAACTTGGCGAACTCCTCCGCCCGGCCCTTGCGCACGGCCTCCGCAAGTTCCTCGCCGAAGTCGCAGAAGAAGGGGAAGGGCTTGGCCGACGCCCATTCCTCGCCCATGAACAGCATGGGGATGCCCGGACTCAGCAGATGGAGGATGGTGGCGGCGCGCACCGCCTCGGCCTTGGCGATGTGGGTGATGCGCTCGCCGAAGGCCCGGTTGCCGATCTGGTCGTGGTTCTGGATGAAGGTGACGAAGGCGGTCGGCGGCAGATGGGCCGAAGGTTCCCCGCGCAGCTCGCCGTCGCGATAGGCCGACGGGTCGCCTTGGAAGGCGAAGCCCTCCGCCAGCGCGCGGCCCCATTTGGCCGGATCGTGGGCGTAGTCGGCGTAATAGCCGCCATCCTCACCGGTCGCGGCGCTGTGCAGGCAGTGGTGCAGATCGTCGTTCCACTGGGCGGTGTACCAGCGCGGATCGCCCTCGCGGTGGCGGGCCAGGAAACGCGCCTGGTTGGCGTCGTTCTCCAGCACCAGATGGACATGGCGCTGGTTCTGGAAATGGCTGCGCACCCGCTCCGCCAGTTCCTCCAGAACATGGCGGTCACCGTCGTCCATGATGGCGTGGACCGCGTCCAGCCGCAGGCCGTCGAGGTGGTATTCCTCCAGCCAGTACAGCGCATTGTGCACGAAGAAGTCGCGCACCGGCCCACTGCGCTCGCCGTCGACGTTGATCGCCGCGCCCCAGGGGGTCTTGTGGCGGTCGGTGAAGAAGCTGTCGGCGAAGGCGTGGAGGTAATTCCCCTCCGGTCCGAAATGGTTGTAGACGACGTCGAGGAAGACCATCAGCCCGCGGGCATGCGCCTCCTGCACCAGCGTCTTCAGATCCTCCGGCCGGCCATAGGCGCTGTCCGGCGCGAAGGGCAGCACGCCGTCATAGCCCCAGTTGCGCGAGCCGGGAAAGTCGGCCACCGGCATCAGCTCGATCGCGGTGACGCCCAGCTCGACCAGATCGTCCAGCCGATCGATGGCGGACAGGAAGGTGCCTTCATCCGTGAAGGTGCCGACATGCAGCTCGTACAGCACCGTCTCGTGCCAGGGGCGGCCGGTCCAGGCGGCATCGGTCCAGACATGCACGCCGGGGTCGATCACCTCGGAGGAGCCATGCACGTCGTCCGGCTGGAAGCGGGAGGCCGGGTCCGGAATTGCCAGCCCGTCCGGCAGGACGAAGCGGTAGCGGCTGCCCGCCTGCGCCCGCGCGGTGGTCAGGCCGAACCAGCCGTCATGCTGACCCTCCATCGCCAGCGGCGGCCCGCCATCTTCCAGCGACAGCAGGACCGACGCCGTCGTCGGCGCCCACAGGGAGAAGCGGACGGACCCGTCGGCCTGCACCTCCGCCCCGAAGGGCATGGAATGGCTGCGGCGGCGCTCGTCCACCGGGGGGATGCGGTCGCGGTCGCGGCTGGCGATCTCCGGCCCGGCATCGGCACGGATGATCGCGGTGACGCCGACCAACGGGATCCCCACCCACCCCGGCCGGTTGGCAAGCTCGTATCCGACCTCGTACAGCGCCTTTTCCAGCAGGAACAGCTTCAGCAGCTGGGAGGCCGCCTGCGGATCGCGCGGGAAGCCGGGACAGTCGCCGATGGCCGTGCGGTAGCCGTCGAGGAAGGCGGCCGACGACGCCCCCTCCCACCAAGACAGCCAGGCGGAGCGGGCATCGCGCGACGGCCCGTCGAGATCGGCCGGGATCGCGTCGCGTGCCATGGCGGCGGCATAGGCGATGGAGCGCAGCATGCCGGCGACGTCGCGCAGGATGCAGTGCTTGGCCCGCCGTTCGGCAAGCGGGCGCATCGGCTCGCCTTCGAAATCGACGATCTGAACGTCACCGCGCGACACCAGAACCTGCCCCAGGTGATAGTCGCCGTGCAGCCGCATGGCGCTGAGGTCGGCATTTGCAGGGATCAGCGCGTCGATCTGCGCCATCATAGCCGGCTCGCTCGCCGCCAGGGCGGCGGCCTGTGCGGCAATCGCCGGGTCCAGGGTCGGCCCGGCGGCGCGCAGACGCTCCAGCACGCGCTTGGCCAGGGTGCGCACGCCGCCCGCCCACTCCTTCAGCCGCTCCGCCGTCGCCGGCTCCGGTGTGAAGGCGTCGCCGCCGCCGGGGGTGGCAAGCGCCCGGTGAAGCTCCGCCGTCCGCTGCCCCAGAAGGCGCAGGAAGCCGACGCTGTCGGAATCGGCTTCCTGCGCCGCCTCGCTGTCTTCGAAGCGGGCGACGCGGTGGTTCAGATATCCGGTGACATGGCCCCAGGCGTCCTTCGCCTCCGGCACCAACTCCTGCATCACGCACAGCGTGGTGGAACCGGAGCTGTTGGACCGCTCGACCCAGCCCAGCAGGGCCGGCGTGTTTGGGAACTGCGCCACCTCGGTCAGGAAGCGGCTGACCTCCAGTTCGGGGTGCATGCCGGGTTCCAGCTTGCGCAGCCCCTTCAGGATGGCGGCGTCGCCGATGCGGATGGAGGTATTCGACTGTTCCGCGGTCATCCGATGCAGCGGGGCGTCGGTGTGCAACCGTTCCGCCAGCGCCTCGCAGGCACGGGTGTGGCCGGCGGTCAGGCCGGCGGACAGCACCGTTTCGCCGGGTTCGGGATTACGCTTCAGAATGGCGCCCAGCAGCGCACGGACCACGCCGTCATCGGCATAGCCATCGCGCAGGCGCCCCGGAACCGGCAGGTCCTTTGAGCCTGCGATCACCGACGCATCCTCGCCGGTGCCGCGGTCGAGGATCAGGGGAAGTTGGTAGAGTTGCGGTTCCCGCCCCGGCGGCTCCACCCGCAGCAGGCAGAGCTGCGCCTGCGATCCGCCGGCGAGCGGTAGCGGCAGGGCGTCGACGATGCGCACGACCGGCCGTCCGGCGTCCTTCGCCGCGTACCAGCGGCGGGTCAGCAGATGGTCCGGCAGCAGGTCGTCCTGGAGGCGGGACAGGATTCCGCTTTCCAGCGGGTTGGCCAAAACATTCGGCTGGGCATGTGGCTGCGGCGCGGTGGGCACGAGGGCTCCTCCCCTGTTGAGCGCTGGGTGGCACGTCGCTCAAACAGCACGGCGGGGAGAAATTCCCGCACCCGCGAAGCCGCTTCCACGAACGACCGCGCCCTTCTCCCGAAAGAGTGGTCAGACGGTCCGCGGGTGGTGCGGCAGATGGGCGAGGCGGCCGATCCGCTCCGCCACTTGCAGAGCCTCGACCACATCGTCCAGCCGGCCGTCGCGCATCAGATTGTGCGCGTGCGTGTTCAGCGCGGCGACGACGGCCCGTTCATCGGACACCCCGCGGGCCGGTTTCCCGTCGGGATCGAGCACGGTGGCGCCCAGCGCCGCCATGGCCTCCGCGGTCAGGTTCACGGCCTCGGACAGGGCCTCTTCGTCGTCTTCCGCTGCGGTCAGGATCGGTTCCAGAAGCTCCGCAAGGAGACGGGGGGTCATGGTGCTAATCCTCGGTGACATTCTAAGGCCGTCCCCTTCGACGTCGGTGCTGCGTGGTCTCCAGTACAACAGCCGAAACGAAGGAAAGGTCCGCCCGGCCGAGCTGCCCGAAAGCCGGTTTCCCGAAACTTGGAATGCGCTGCCGGACACCAGAAGCCACATGGGATCCGCGCGTGCGGCAGGCAAGCGGAACCGGACGTCAACTGGACGAATGGGGGAAGTTTGGGGTGGCGATCCAGCGCATTTCCCGGAAAGTTGTGGAACATGTTTAGAAAATTCGTAAAAATACCATCGCATTCCAAACATGCGGCGGATTGCGCGAACAGCGTCCGCGGACGGTCCAGGACGAAGAAGCCGATGGCCCTTCCGAACAGAGCATCCGGCGTGGACGATCGCCAGTCGATCACACGGGACAGCGGACCCGCGCCCATTGACGGAAACGGCAGCGGGGGCCATCCTCCTGGTATGGACGACCTGACCCGACGTGTTGACCGGATGGAGGGGCTTCTCGACGAGATGAAGCCGCTGCTGGCGCGTCTCGACGAGCGGCTGAACCATCTCGCGACCAAGGCCGACCTGTCCACGACAAAGGGTGAGTTGCTGGAGAAGCTGGCCGAAAAGCCGGGCAAAGGTTACCTGTGGACAGTCCTTGCGGTGCTCGTTGGCGCGATCCTCGCCTCCGTCGCGGCTGGGATCAGTCTCAGATAGTCATTCGATGAAATCCTCCCGGCTCAGCCCATAGCGTTTCAGCTTGTCGTAGAAGGTCTTGCGCGGGATGTTCAGCGCCTCGATTGCGGCCTTCACGCTGCCGCGTTGGCGGGCGAGTTCGGACTGGATCAGCCCCTTTTCGAACAGGTCCACCTGCTCGGCCAGCGACAGCGCCGACGGTGCCGACACCGGCGCCGGGGCCACATCCTCCAACCCAAGCACGAAGCGGTCGGCGGCGTTGCGCAGTTCGCGGACGTTGCCGGGCCAATCCTGGCTCATCAGCCGCTGCATTTGCTCACGGCTCGGGACGCGCGGCTCGCGGTTGTAGCGGGCGGCGGCCTGGGCGACGAAATGCTGGAACAGCAGCGGGATGTCGTCCCGGCGTTCGCGCAGCGGCGGGATGGTCAGCACCACCACATTCAGCCGGTAATAGAGGTCGGCACGGAATTTCCCCTCGTCCGCCGCCTGCCGAAGATCCGCCTTGGTGGCGGCGACCACCCGCAGATCGACCGGCACCTGCTCGTTCGATCCCAGCGGTTCGACCACCCGTTCCTGGATCACCCGCAGCAGCTTGACCTGCAAGGCCAGCGGCATGCTTTCGATCTCGTCCAGGAACAGGGTGCCGCCGCCGGCATGCTCGATCCGGCCGATGCGGCGCTTGGCGGCACCGGTGAAGGCGCCGGCTTCATGCCCGAACAGTTCGCTCTCGAAGATCGTCTCCGGCATGGCGCCGCAGTTCAGCGCGACGAAGGGATTCTTGCGCCGGCGACTGGCGGCGTGCAGCGCACGGGCGACCATCTCCTTGCCGGTGCCGGTCTCGCCGAACACCAGAACGTCGGCGTCGGTGTCGGCGACAGCGGCGATGGTGGCGCGCAGCCGCTCGATGCCCGGCGTACGGCCGACGATGGTCCCCGCCGGATCGGTTCCGCCGGCGATCTGCGCCCGCAGCCTGCGGTTCTCCAGCACCAGCCGCCGCTTCTCCACCGCGCGCCGGGCGATCTCGGTCAGCCGGTCGGACGGAAAGGGCTTCTCCAGGAAGTCGTAGGCGCCGTTGCGCATCGCTTCCACCGCCATCGGCACGTCGCCGTGGCCGGTGATCAGGATGACGGGCAGGTCGGGATCGATCTCCCGCACCCGTGCCAGAAGGGCCAGCCCGTCCATCTGCGGCATGCGCACGTCGGTGACGAGGCAGCCCGGCCAATCGCGGCCGAGATGGCGCAAGGCCCGCTCCGCCCCGTCGCAGGCCGTCACCTCGAACCCCGCCAGTTCCAGCGCCTGCTGCCCGGCCAGCCGTACCGCGCGCTCGTCATCGACGAACAGCACGGCGCCGGCGGCCTCGGGAATGGATTGACTCATGTGCCCTGCTCCGTGGTGGTGAGCCGCAGGGTGAAGACGGCGCCTTGGCCCGGTTTCCCATTGCGGTTGGCGGCGGTCAGGCTGCCGCCGAAATCCTCGACGATGCCGTGGCTGATCGACAGCCCCAGCCCCAGCCCCTCGCCGGCTTCCTTGGTGGTGAAGAAGGGGACGAACAGCCGGGGCAGATCGGCCTCGGCGATGCCGCCGCCGGTGTCGGCGACGCTCAGCAGCGCCTCGCCCTCCGCCGTGACCAACCCGATGCGCAGGCGGCGCACCGGACAGCCGCGCATGGCGTCCGCCGCATTGCCGATCAGGTTGACCAGCACCTGCTGCAGCCGCACGTCCTCCGCCACCACCCGGACCGGCTGGTCGGGCAGATCGACCTCCACCGTGATGTCCTCGCGCCGCAGCTTGGATTCCAGCAGGGCCAATGCCTGGGTCACCGCGCCCTGGACCGACACCGGCCCCAGCGTGCCGGAAGCCCGGCGGGCGAAGCCCTTCAGTTGGCGGGTAATCGCGGCCATGCGGTCGGTCAGTTCGGCGATTTCCGCCAGATTGCCGCGCACCGCGTCCATCCGCCCACGCTCCAGCAGCACCACGGCGTTGTCGGCGAAGCTGCGCATGGCGGCCAGCGGCTGGTTGATCTCATGCGCGATGCCCGCCGACATCTGGCCCAGCGCCGCCAGCTTGGCCGCCTGCGTCAGTTCGTTCTCCGCCGCCCGCAGATCGGCGGTGGCGGCGGCGACCCGGCGTTCCAGCTCCGCCCGCGATTCCTCCTGCAGCGCGATCCGCTCGACCAGAGCCACCCGGCGCAGCGCCACGGCATAGGCGGTGAGTGCCGCCATCGCCACCGCCGCCGCCGCCAGCAGCCCGGCGACCCAGGCGCGGGCGGTCACCGGATCCAGGCTGGTCAGGCTGTGCAGGGTCCAATCGCCGCCGGGCATGGCGACGGAGGTCAGCAGATAGCGGCGCTGCCCGTCCTTCTCCTCCAGCGCGATGCGGTCGGAGGCCCCGCCGAAGGCCCAGGGCAGCACGTCCAGCCCCTCGCTGGTGCCCTCCGGCACGATGGGCAGGCTGATCGGCAGGCGGCGGGGCAAGGCGTGATAGCGCCAGGACGGCATGTTGGTGATGAACACCACCCCGTCGCGGTCGGTCACCAGCAGCTTTTCCTGCCCCGGCGTCCAGCCCCGCTCCAGCCGGTCGAACCCCAGCTTCAGCACCACCGCCCCCACTGTGCGGTTTTCCGCCACCACCCGGTTCGCCGTGTAATAGCCCGGTATCAGCGAGGTGGTGCCCAGCGCGAAATGGTGCCCCTCCCCCTGGTCCATCGCCATGCGGAAATAGGGGCGGTAGGAGAAATTCTCGCCCACGAAGCTGGCGGCGCCGTGCCAGTTGCTGGCCGCCAGCGTCGTTCCCTTGGCGTCCATCACGTAAAGCGCCAGCGCATCCAGCGCCTGGGCAATGCCCTGCAGCTTGCGGTTCAGCCGGTCGACCGCCGCCGGAGTCGGGTTGACCAGCAGGGCGCGCACCTCCTCATCCTGCGCCAGCGCCAGGGGAACGGCGGCATGGCGCTCCAACTCCGCCCGCAGGTTGGCGTTGTAGAGCGCCAATTGCGCCCGTGCGCTGTCCTTCAGATCATCCAGCGCTACGGACGAGGCCCAGCCCGCCGCCAATGCCGCCGCCGCCGGGACGCCCAGCAGCAACGCCACCATCAACAGCCGGCGCGGCCGTTCCAGCGCCCGGGCAACCAGCTGCGCCGCCGGCGAGAAGGTCACGGCGGGGGAGGGAAGGGCGGTCGAATCTGTCGCCGGGTCGGTCGGATTGCTAAGCAACGTCTTTCCCGATCATGCTGCGCCGCAACATTGATGCCGCAGCGCTGTGAAGTGTGCGGATTTTCGCACATCACCGGACCCCATGTCGTGCGGATTCTCGCCCTCGGCCATTGGGCAAATGCTTGATGTTGCTGGATTCAGCAATTGGCCCAGCGCTTGCTTTCATAGGCAATCAGTTGGGGGCCGCCCGCCCAGCCGGTGCAAATGCCGGACGAAAGAACGGGCACCCCGCCAGGAACGCCGTTCTGAGGAACGCCACGAGGAGAGCAACATGAGCGCAGACGCGACCGCCGGCCGCCCGGGTGCGGTGAAGAAGCCCTTCTATACCAACCTGACCTTCCAGGTTCTGACCGCCATCAGCATCGGCATCCTGCTGGGGCACTTCTACCCGGCCATCGCCGTGCAGATGAAGCCGCTGGGTGACCTGTTCATCAAGATGGTCAAGATGGTGATCGGCCCGATCGTCTTCCTGACGGTGGTGACCGGCATCTCCTCGATCGGCAACCTGAAGAAGGTCGGCAAGGTCGGCGGCAAGGCCCTGCTGTATTTCGAGGTGGTGACGACCTTCGCGCTCGGCATCGGGCTGCTGATCGTCAACCTCGTCCGCCCCGGCGCCGGCATGAACATCCAGCCGGGTCAGCTGAAGGCCGACGCGGTGCAGAAATACGCCACCACCGCCCACGAGCACGGCTTCATCGACTTCGTCGTCGGCATCGTGCCCGACAACGTGGTCGGCGCCTTCGTCCAGGGCGACATGCTGCAGATCCTGTTCTTCGCCGTGGTGTTCGGCGTCGCCCTGTCCGCCATGGGCCAGAAGGGCAAGCTGGTCGAGGACATCTTCGACAAGATCGGCCATGCCCTGTTCGGCGTGATCGGCATCCTGATGCGCGTCGCCCCGGTCGGTGCGTTCGGCGCCATGTCCTTCACCATCGGCAAGTACGGCATCTCGTCGCTGACCGCGCTGGGCCAGCTGATGGCGTCGGTCTACATCACCATGGCGATCTTCATCTTCGTCGTGCTGGGCGGCATCGCCAAGGCCTATGGCTTCAGCATCTGGAACTTCATCCGCTACATCCGCCAGGAACTGCTGATCGTGCTCGGCACCTCCTCCTCGGAGTCCGTGCTGCCGCGCATGATGGAGAAGATGCAGAAATTCGGCTGCTCCAAGCATGTCGTCGGGCTGGTGATCCCGACCGGCTATTCCTTCAACCTGGACGGCACCTCGATCTACCTGTCGATGGCCGCGATCTTCATCGCCCAGGCCTTCAACGTCGACCTGACGATCTGGCAGCAGCTCTACATCCTCGTCATTCTGATGCTGACCTCCAAGGGTGCGGCGGCGGTCACCGGCGGCGGCTTCGTCACGCTGGCCGCCACCCTGTCGGCCACCGGCGTCCTGCCGATCGAAGGTCTGGCCCTGCTGCTGGGCGTCGACCGCTTCATGTCGGAGGCCCGCGCGCTGACCAACCTGATCGGCAACGGTGTCGCCACCGTCGTCGTCGCCAAGATGGAAGGCGAGTTCGACGAGAGCAAGGCGGTCGCCGAATACCAGCAGCACTTCAAGGAGCCGGCGCTGGCCCGGATCTGACCATCTGCCGCAAACGCGCGGCACACATGCGGGCGCCGGATTTGGAAATTCCAAAGATGATCCATCCGGCCCCCATGAGGATCCTGTAAGGTAAGGGGGACGCTTCGATTTGGTTCGAATCGTCCCCCTTCCGTTTCGCGGGGCGGTTGGCGCAACAGTCCGAATGGGCTATAACCGCCAATCAGGTGAAGTGAACGCAAAGAATTAACTGAAATCTCGTTAACCGGAGGAAGAGACCCGATGTCCGGCGATTTTGAGGCGATGGCGCTTGAGTATCACCGCAACCCGCGGCCCGGTAAGCTGGCAGTAGTCGCGACCAAGCCCATGGCCAATCAGCGCGATCTGGCGCTGGCATATTCGCCGGGCGTTGCCCATGCCTGCACCGCCATCGCCGAGGATCCGTCGAAGGCGGCGGAACTGACGGCGCGGGCCAATCTGGTGGCCGTGGTCACCAACGGCACCGCCGTGCTGGGGTTGGGCAACATCGGGCCGATGGCCGCCAAGCCGGTGATGGAGGGCAAGGCCGTCCTCTTCAAGAAGTTCGCCGGCATCGACTGCTTCGACATCGAGCTGAACGAGCTGGATGTCGATGGTCTGGTCGATACCATCGTCCGGCTGGAGCCGACCTTCGGCGCCATCAACCTGGAAGACATCGCCGCCCCCGCCTGTTTCGAGATCGAGCGCCGCTGCCGCGAGCGCATGAAGATCCCGGTGTTCCACGATGACCAGCACGGAACCGCCATCGTGGTGGGCGCCGCCGTGCTGAACGGTCTGGCGCTGGTCGGCAAGGACATCTCCAAGGTCAAGGTCGTCTCCACCGGTGGTGGCGCCGCCGGCATCGCCTGCCTCGACCTGATGCTGTCGCTGGGTGTCCGCCGCGAGAATGTCTGGCTGGTCGACCGCATCGGCGTGGTCCACAAGGGCCGCAACGAGGAGATGAACGAGTACAAGGAGGCCTACGCGCACGATACCGAGGCGCGCACGCTGTCCGACGTCATCGACGGCGCCGACATCTTCCTCGGCCTGTCCGGCGCCAAGGTTCTGAAGCCGGAGCTGCTGGCCCGCATGGCCGACAAGCCGCTGATCCTGGCGCTCGCCAACCCGGAGCCGGAGATCATGCCGGATCTGGCCCGCGAAGCCCGTCCGGACGCCATCATCGCCACCGGCCGCTCCGATTTCCCCAATCAGGTCAACAACGTCCTGTGCTTCCCCTTCATCTTCCGCGGCGCGCTGGACGTCGGCGCCACCACGGTGAACGAGGAGATGAAGATCGCGGCGACCCACGCCATGGCCAACCTCGCCCGTGCCGAACCGTCGGACGTGGTGGCGGCGGCCTATGTCGGTGAATCGCTGCGCTTCGGCCCGGACTACATCCTGCCCAAGCCCTTCGACCCCCGCCTGATCGTGGAGGTGTCGTCGGCCGTCGCCAAGGCGGCCATGGACAGCGGAGTCGCCACCCGGCCGATCGCCGATTTCCGCGCCTATCAGGACCAGTTGAACCAGTACGTCATCCGCTCCGGCCTGTTCATGAAGCCGGTCATCACCAAGGCCAAGACCGCGCCCAAGCGCGTCGTCTATGCCGAGGGCGAGGACCCGCGCGTGATCCGCTGCGCCCAGGTGGTGGTGGACGACGGCATCGCGCATCCGGTGCTGATCGGCCGCCGCGAGGTGATCGAGCGGGTGATCGGCGAGATGGGCCTGCGCTTGAAGATCGGCCAGGACGTGGAGGTCATCGAGATCATCCGCGACCCGCGCTATCACAACTTCACCGAACATTACCGCAAGCTGATGGGCCGCCGCGGCGTGTCGCCCAGCCATGCCGCCAACGTGGTGCGGACCCAACCCACCGTCTTCGGCGCCCTGATGGTCCGCCGCGGCGAGGCCGACGCGCTGGTCTGCGGCACCACCGGCCGCTTCAACGAGCATTGGGCGCACATCTGCGGCCTGATCGGCCTGCGTGACGGCGTCAAGGTCGCCGCGACGATGAACGCGCTGATCTCGCAGAAGGGTGTCCACTTCATCACCGACACCTACGTCAACCCCGACCCGACCGCCGAGCAGGTGGCCGAGATCGCCCGGCTGGCGGCGGACGAGGTGATGCGCTTCGGCATCGAGCCGAAGGTGGCCCTGCTGTCCCATTCCAACTTCGGCAGCGCCGACACCCCGTCCGCCCGCAAGATGCGCGCGGCGGTGGAGCTGGCGTCGGAGCAGATGCCGAATGTCGAGATCGACGGCGAGATGCATGCCGACGCTGCCCTCGCCCCCGCCATCCGAAAGGAGGTGCTGCCCGACAGCCGCCTGAAGGGCGAGGCGAACCTGCTGGTGATGCCGACGCTGGACGCCGCCAACATCGCCTTCAACATGATGAAGATCCTGGGCGAGGCGCAGAATGTCGGCCCGATCCTGCTGGGCGTCCAGCGGCCGGTCCACATCGTCACCCCGTCGGTCACCACCCGCGGTCTGGTCAACATGACCGCCGTCGCCGTCGTCGACGCCCAGCTGGCCGAGCCGGTCAACGCCGCCCCGACCCCGCCGGCGGGCGTGGCGTAAGGTTGGGTATTCCCTCAACCGCACAGGCACTTACTCCCTCCCCTGCGTAGCGGGGGAGGGCCGGGGTGGGGGCACGGGTCTCCGCCCCTTCCACCGCCCCCAATTCGTGCTATCCCTTACCCGTAGCCAACCAATTCGGCACGGGGCATGAGCAACCAGCGCAATTCCGGCCAGCGCAATTCCGGCAACTCCGCAGCCGCCACCGCCGCGGCGCTGGTGGGGCAGGCCGTGCCTCTGCACCAAGCCGGGCGCCTGCTTGAGGCCGAATCTCTCTATCGCCAAGCAATCGCCGTTCAGCCGCGCCAGCCGGACGCCCTTCACCTGCTTGGCATGATCGCTTGCCAGACCGGCCGTTTCAAAGAGGCCGCCGACCTGATCGGGCAGGCGGTGGCGGCCAAGCGCGACGTACCCGACTACCATGCCAACCTTGCCTACGCCTTCCAGGCGCTCGGCCGCTCCGCCGAGGCCGAGCGCGCGGCGCGAAATGCCCTGCGCCTTCGCCGTCCGTTCCCGGAGGCCGCCAACACGCTGGGCAACGCCCTCAATGCGCAAGGCAAGGCCGCCGAGGCCGCCGAGGCCTATCGTGCCGCCCTGCGCGCCCGTCCCGACTATGCGGAGGCGGAAGGCAATCTGGGTGCCGTGCTCCGGAGCCTCGGCCGCTCGGCGGAGGCCGAACCACTGCTGCGCCACGCGCTCGCCGCCAATCCGTCCCTGACGGAAGCGCGCGCCGCCCTGGGCCTCGCCCTGCTCGACCTTGGGCAAGACGACGAAGGGGAGACGACGCTGCGTGCCGTGCTGGCACGCCGGCCGGACCATGCGGCGGCGGCCCTGGCATTGGCCGGATCGCGGCAACGCCGCTGCGGGGACGCGGAGCCGGCCTACCGCCGCTACCTGATGTTGGAGCCGGCGGATGCCGAGGGCTGGAACGCCTACGGCCTTGCCCTGCAAGCGGCCGACCGCATCGGACCGGCCGCCGATGCCTTCGCCCGCGCCGTACGGCTCGACCCGCAACTGGCGGAGGCGATGACCAATCTCGGCACCATACGCCGATTGCAGGGACAGGCCGCGGTCTCCGCCGAGCTGCAACGCCGCGCACTCGACCTGCGCCCCGGCTATGCCGCCGCCCATACCAATCTGGCGCTCGCCCTTCAGGATCTGGGCGACGATGCCGGCGCGGAGCGGGAGTTCACCAACGCTCTGGACGCCGATCCGGCGCAGGCCCTCGCCCGCTTCAACCGTGCCATCCTGCGTCTGCGCCAGGGCCGGTTGGCCGAGGGGTGGGAGGATTACACCGTCCGCTTCGAGTCCGGCCGCCTGCGACCGAGACGTCCCTTCAACATCCCGGAATGGGAGGGGGACGAGCTTGCCGGACGACGCCTGCTGCTGTGGGCCGAACAGGGGTTGGGCGACGAGTTCATGTTCGGCGCGCTTCTGCCGGAAGCCCTGTCGCGTTTCCCCGACGCCATCGTCGAATGCGAACCGAGGCTGGTCTCGCTGTTCCAGCGTTCCTTTCCCGGCACCACGGTGCGCGCGCCGACGCGGCGGCCGACCGATGCCGACTGCCATCTCCCCTTCGGCTCGCTACCGCGCCTGCTGTGGCAGACCGCACCGGTTCCACCCCCACCCGCCGGCTGGCTGAAACCGCATCCGGAACAGGTGGCGGCATGGCGGTCGCGGCTGGATGCGCTCGGCCCCGGCCTGACGGTCGGCATTGCCTGGACCAGCCGGCGCATCACCACTGAACGGCGCCATTCCTATACGGAGCTGGAGGAGTGGACCTCCCTGCTGCGCCTGCCCGGCATTCAGGCCGTCAGTCTGCAATATGACGGACGCGAGGAAGAGATCGCCGCCGTCGAGGAACGCTTGGGCCTGCGTATCCACCGCTGGCCCGACCTCGACCAGATCGCTGATCTGGAGGGCACCGCGGCCCTGATGGCGAACCTGGATCTGGCGATCACCGTCGCGTCTTCCCCCGGAGAAATGGCCGCCGCGCTGGGCGTGCCGGTCTGGCGTCTCGGCCGGCGCGACTGGACTCAACTCGGCACAGCGGTACGTCCCTGGTTCCCCACCATGCGCTGCATCCATCCCGATGTAGCGGCGGGCGTCGGTGGCGCCATTCCAAAGGCAACACAGATGCTTATCCAACTTTCCGCAGGTGATCTGTGAGCGTTTCCGACTGGTTCGCCGAGGCACTTCGCCATCATCAGGCCGGCGCTCTGGACGCCGCCGAACCCCTGTACCGACGTGTCTTGGATGCCGAACCGCGTCACGCCGACGCTCTGCATCTGCTGGGCGTGCTGAACCACCAACGGAACAACAACTCCCAGGCCATTGATCTGATTGACAGAGCAGTCGAGCTTGCACCAGATGTGGCGGACTACCGCGCCAACCAGGGCATCGTTCTGCAGCGGCTAGGCCGCCTGAAGGACGCCGAAGCGGCGCAGCGCCACGCGCTGGAGTGCGATCCCACCCATGTCGGCGCCCATTTCAATCTGGGGCTGGTGCTTGCCGCGCTCGACCGCTTGGCGGAAGCCGCCGCCCATTATGCCGAGGCTGCCCGGCTGTCTCCCGATTTGGCCGATGCCCATCTGAACCTCGGAGCCGCCTTGCAGGGGATCGGCCGGGCGGAAGAGGCATTGGCAGCCCACGCCCGCGCGGCGGACCTGCTGCCCGGCGACCCGCGGCCCTGGACCAACCGGGCCGTCAGCCTTCAGCAACTCGGCCGCAAGAGCGAGGCCGCCGATGCCTTGCATAGGGCGGCGACGCTGGGCGGCGGCATCGCCGACCCCACGGCGCTGTCCGCACTCGCCGCTGCGCTCCAATCCGCCGGGCGTATGGAGGACGCGGCGGAGCGCTACGCTGACGCCTTGCGCCTCAATCCACGCGATTCGTTTTCCCTCAATGGGTTGGGTCTCTGTCTTAAGGCTCTTGGTCAACTGGATGATGCCGCCGCCTGCTTCGATGCGGCCACCGCCATCCAGCCCGACCATGCCGATGCGCTGGACAATCTCGGCAGCATCCGCAACGCCCAGGGCCGCCATGCCGAGGCCGAGACCCTGCACCGGGAAGCGATCCGCCACCGGCCCGACTTCGCCGGCGCCTGGAACAATCTCGGCAATGCCCGTCATGCCGCCGGCCGCACGTCCGACGCCTGGAGGGCTTGGCATGTGGCGATGACTCTCGATCCCACCTTGCCGGAGGCCCACACCAACCTGGGCAACGCCCTGCGCGGCGCCGAGCGTTTCGCCGAGGCCGAGCGGTCGCAGCGTCGCGCCATCCGGCTTGCACCGCTGGAGGCCCCCGCCCGCAACAATCTGGGCCATTTGCGCCAGGGCCGGCACGATCATGGCGGCGCCGCCGACAGCTACCGCAGCGCACTGGCGCTGGACCCCGCCTATGGCGAGGCCTGGAGCAACCTGGGGCTGGCCCGCCAGCGGTTGGGCGACGGCACGGGGGCGGAGCGCTGCTATGACAGGGCGCTGACGCTGCGGCCCGACCTGTCGCTGTCGCACTTCAACAAGGGTCTGCTGCGGCTGGAGGCCGGCGATCTCGATCATGGCTGGCCCGGTTACGCCTGGCGCTTCGGATCGGGGCAGGTCGGGCAGGGGCGTCAGCCGCGTACCCAGGCGTGGCGCGGGGAGGACCTGACCGGCCGCCGCCTGATGATCTGGGGCGAACAGGGCGTGGGCGACACCATCCTGTTCTCCGCTCTCTGCCCGGAACTGGCTGGACGCGCCGTTTCCACCATCCTGGAGGTCGACCGTCGGCTGGTGCCGCTGTTCGCCCGCTCCTTCCCGACCCTGCGGGTGCGGGCGGAGGCGCTGGACGCACAGGGGCGGGAGGCGATGGCGATCCCCGACTATGACCGCCATGTGCCGATGGGCTCCTTGCCCCGCGTCCTGCGCCGCCGGCTGGCCGATTTTCCGCCGCGCTCCTCCTGGCTGGTGCCCGACGCCGGTTTGGTGGAATGCTGGCGCGAACGTCTGGCTGCGCTCGGCCGGGACTTGCGCATCGGCATCGGCTGGCGCAGCCAGATGATGACGGCGGAGCGAAGCGTCGCCTATCTGCCGCTGGACGCCTGGGCACCGCTGTTCGGACTGCCCGGCGTCCAATGGGTGGTGCTGCAATATGGCGACGTGGAGGAGGAGGTCCGGCAGGCCGAGCAGCGCTTCGGCATCCGACTGCATCGCTGGGACGACCTCGACCGCAAGGACGATTTCGATGGCGTCGCCGCCCTGATCGCCGGGCTGGACCTCGTCATTTCGCCGGCCATGTCGGTCGGCGAACTGGCCGGCGCGCTCGGTACCCCGGTCTGGCGCTTCGGCACCCGCGACTGGACCCAGCTGGGGGCCGGGGTCCGCCCCTGGTACCCGTCGATGCGCCTCTTCCAGCCCCGACCCGGCGAACCGCTGTCGGCGACGATGGCCGATATGGCAAGTGCGCTGAAGTCACTCCGGCCGGCTGCCGAGAATCCCACCACCTCCCGATTATCGACGGCGTCACGCTATGCCACCCCCTCACCCAGCCCTCTCCCCGGGGGGGAGAGGGTATCCGCGGAGGGGGAGAGGTTGGCGGCACAGGCCGTCGCTCTGCATCGGCAAGGCCGCCTGCCGGACGCCGAAGCCCTCCACCGCAAGGCCGTGGCAGCCTCTCCCACGCACCCGGCCGCCTGGACCAACGGCGGCCTCACCCTGCTCCGGACCGGCCGCGTCGAGGCCGCAATCCTCTGGCATCGACGCGCGGTGTCGCTAAACCCGACATTCCCCGAAGCGCTGGGCAACCTCGGCGTGGCGCTCCAGGCCGGCGGGTCCCCGGCAGAGGCCGCGACACTGCATCGCCGGGTCGTCCGGCTGCGTCCGTTGCTGGCCGAGGGCTGGGGCAACCTCGCGGCCGCCCTGCTTGCCGCCCGGCGCTTTGCCGAGGCCGAGACCGCCTGCATCCATGCGGCAGTCCTGGCGCCGGCACTCGGCGGCATGCTGATCACGGCCGGCGCGGCGTCGAAGGGGCTGGGGCGTTTCGCCGAGGCTGTTCGCCAGTGCCGCCGTGCATTGCGCATCGCCCCGGCTTCGGCCAAGGGTTGGTCGAACCTGGGCATGGCCCTGGCCGGGCTGGGTCTCTGGAACGACGCCCTGCACGCCCACAGGCGCGCGACAGCGCTCGCTCCCGACCTGCCGGAGGTGCTGGTCAACCATGGCCACGGGCTGCTGATGCGGGGAGAGCGTCGGCACGCCCGCGACTGGACCGAACGTAGTCTGCGGCTGATGCCGGGCAGGGCCGACGCCCGGATGAACCGCGCCCTGCTGCGCTTGGCCGCGGGCGACCTGACCGGCGGCTGGGACGACTACGCCCACCGCTTCGCCACCGGCGATGCCGTGCCCCGCCGCTTCACCATCCCGGAATGGCAGGGCGAGCCGCTGGCCGGCCGCCGCATCCTGGTTTGGGGGGAACAGGGGCTGGGCGACGAGATCATGTTCGGCACGGCGCTGCCCGACCTGCTCCGCCGATCCGGCCGGCTGATCGTCGAATGCGATCCGCGCCTGACCGGCCTGTTCGCCCGCGCCTTGCCGGGGGCGGAGGTGCGGGCGCCCACGGCGGACCCGCGCGACGCCGACTGCCATGCGCCCATGGGCAACTTCGCCGCGCGGCTGCGGCCTGCCCTGCGGCATTTTCCCTCGACCGCTCCGCTCTTCACCGCCGATCCACGGCTGACGGCGGAATGGCGCGACCGGCTGGCGGCCCTCGCCCCCGGCTTGCGGGTCGGCATCTGCTGGCGGAGCAGCCGCATGACGGCCGACCGGGCCGGCGCATACAGCCGGATCGACCAGTGGGGACCGGTCCTGGCCGTGCCGGGCGTGACCTTCGTCAGCCTGCAATATGACGGGCACGAGGCGGAGCGCGAGGACGCCCTGCATTGCTTCGGCACGGTGCTGCACCACTGGCCCGATCTGGACCAGCGCCGGGATCTGGAGGGGGTGGCGGCGCTCATATCCGGACTCGATCTCGTGATCTCCGCCCCGACCGCGGTGGGAGAACTGGCCGCCGCCCTCGGGATCCCGGTCTGGCGGATCGCGGGGGCCGGCGACTGGTCGGCCCTGGGGACGGCGGTGCGGCCCTGGTTCCCATCCATGGCGCTGACCGGCCATGCCGGTGACCACGGCGTGACCCTGGCGGCGGTCGCGCAACGCCTGCAGCGTCTCGCCGACGGGCCCCCATGACCATCGGAGGGGGGAGGCTCGCGCAATTCCGCATTGCGATTCCCGAGCGCCCCCTTTATCGACTATGGCCGCTGGGCGCCGCGCGCCGCGCAGGGTGGATGACCCGGCGCCCGCGCCGTCGTAAGCTGCTTCCTGCCGGACGGCGACAGATGGGTTCAGGACGGGGTTTCGAGGCGGAGTTCAAGGGAAAGGACGGTCGGTGCGGTCTGAGGACGCTCTTGCCAACATAGACGTCGCGGTGCTTGCCGGCGGGCTGGGCACACGCATCCGGGGCGTTCTGGGTGACACGCCGAAGGTCCTGGCCCCGATCGCGGGCCGCGCCTTCCTCGGCCACCTCCTGGATTACCTGTCGACCTACGGATCGCGCCGGGTGGTTTTGTGCCTGGGCCATCTGGCCGACCGGGTGACCGCATGGCTCGCCCGCGGCGATTCCGCGGGCACCATCGACGTGGTCTGCCAGATCGAACCGCGCCCGCTCGGCACCGCGGGCGCGCTCGGCTATGTCCGCAAGGAACTGCGCAGCAGCACAATTTTGGTGGTGAACGGCGACACCTTCCTCGACGCCGACCTGCGCGCCTTCATCGCCTCGCACCGGTTATCGGGGGCGGAAGCGTCGGTCCTGTGCGTGACGGTGGAGGACGCCTCCCGGTTCGTGCGGGTGGAGATCGGACCGGACAGCCGCGTCCGCCGCTTCCTGGACAAGGCGCCGGGGGCCGGCACCATCAACGCCGGCGTCTACCTGTTCTCGGCCGCCTTCCTCGACCGTTTCATTGCGGCGGGTGCGGTATCGCTGGAACGCGACGTGCTGGAAAAGCTGCCGTCTGGCACACTGAACGCCCATGTCGCCAAGGCCCGCTTCCTCGATATCGGCACGCCGGAAAGCCTCGCCACCGCCGCCAGCGTCATCGCCGGCCGCGAGTCCTGACGGGGAGGCTGGTCGGGAGCCCCGGCGGCCGCAATTTACCTCCGCCCACGCGACCGTCTGCCACTGGACTCGCGCAAAGTGCCGGGCCAAGATGCGCACCGACTCGACATCGTGCGCAATGGGTGCTTGCGCCGGGGCCGGGTCGCCACGCCGATTTCTCCGGACCAGTGCCATGGCCGTCATCCTCATCCGCGCCGACGCGTCGCCGACCATCGGCACCGGCCATGTCATGCGCTGCCTCGCCGTCGCGGAAGCCTTGCGCGACCAGGGGCACGAGGCGCTGTTCGCCGCCGTCGAATCCACCCCCGCCATCGACCGCCGGCTGTCGGCGGACGGCTTCCGTCATGTCTCCATCGCCGGACCGGTGGGGCAGGCGGCGGATCTGGCCGCCACCCGCTCGCTCTTGCGGCGGGAACACGGCATGGCGGTGATGCTCGACGGCTACCGCTTCGGCGAAGCCTACCGCGTCGGGCTGCAGGCGGCCGGCGCGCGGGTGCTGGCCTGGGACGACCTTGGCGACGGCACGCCGCTGCACGCCGACCTCGTCGTCAACGCCGCACCGCAGGCGGCGTCCCTTCCCTATGACGCGATGGCGCCCGGCGCCGTCCTGCTGCTCGGCCCCGGCTACGCCCCCTTGCGGCGGGAGGTGCGGCTGGCGGCTCAGGAACCGCGGCGGACCATCGCCGACCGGCCGGTGCTGCTGGTGACCTTCGGCGGCTCCGACCCGCTCGGCCTCACCGGACCGGTTCTGCAGGCGCTGGCGAAGGAGCGGCCGGACGGCTGCCGGATCGTCGCCGTTGTCGGCGGCAGCAACCCGCGAGCAAACGAGGTTGCGGCCGCGGTGGCGGCGCTCGCCGCCGATGGCGTTTCCGTGGAGATCGATTGCCCGCGCATGGGCGCGCTGATGGCCGACTGCGGTCTGGCAGTGTCGGCCGGCGGCGGCACCATGGGGGAACTTGCCGCGCTGGCGGTGCCGACCCTGCTGGTGGTCACCGCCGACAATCAGGCGATGGCCAGCGGCGACGCCGCCGAACTCGGCTGGTGCGCGGCCGTGGACGCCCGCGGCTGCGATCCCGCCAAGGCGGCGGCGGTCATCGCCGGGCGGGCGCTCGCCCTATGGGCCGACGCCGGGCAACGGCAGCGGATGCAGGATGCCGCCACGGCGTTGCCGCTGGACGGCGACGGGGCGGTACGCATCGCCAGCGCCCTCACCGGCCCGGCACCCAAGTCCGGCAGCGCCGCCCGGCGGCGGGCGGCGCTGGCCTGAAGTCCTCTCCCGTCAGCTGACCACGCGCCACGTGCCGTCCGGCTGCTGGCAGGCGGTGCCGAAGCCCTGCTGGGTGCGGCCCTGGACCACGATGGTGGTCTGGTATTCGCGGCACAGCTGGCCCTGCGGCCCGGTGCCCTCGCGCACGGGCGTGTAGCTGCCGTAATTGCCGGTGTCCGGATTGTTCCAGCGCACGGTGCTGCCGGTCGGCGCGCTGTAGGCATTGACCGCCGCCTGCTGGGCATAATTCTGGTCGGCACGGTCGAGCGAGGCGCCGGCCGCATTGCCCAGTGCCGCACCCAGCAGCGTGCCGACGCCAACCGCTACCAGCTTGCCGCTGCCGCCGCCGAAGCGCGAACCGGCCAAACCACCGACCACGCCGCCCAGCACGGTGCCGGCCGTCTGCTTGTTGGCGCTGACGCCGCCATAGGAATCGCCGTAGCCGGGCTGGGCGCAGCCGGCAAGCGGGGCCGCAAGCAGGCTGGCGGACAGCGCGGCGGCGAGGAAGGGGCTGGCTTTCATGGTGGCTCTCGTCCTGTTGGGTCCTGTTGGGGGCGGCACGAAACAGTTCGTTCCTGACGCCATCAACATGGCTGACCCGCATCTTATTCCCGGTGCGTGACGCGGTGCCTCGCTTGCCCCTATGATCGGGCCAAAGGTTCCACAAAGGAATCGACGACAAACCCTTGGGAGGGAACGAACATGCTGCCCAACGCGGACAGCTATGAAGGGGTGTCCCGCGCCTTTGCCTGGCGCGTGCCCGACCGCTACAACATCGGTGCCGACGTCTGCGACCGCTGGGCGGAAGCGGATCCCGGCCGCATCGCCCTGATCCACAAGCGGCGCGACGGCGGGATCGAGGAGTACCGCTTCGCCGACATCCGCGCCTTGTCCAACCGCTTCGCCAATGCGCTGGCGGCGCAAGGCGTGGCCCGCGGCGACCGGGTCGGCATCCTGTTGCCCCAGGCACCGGAAACCGCGATCAGCCATGTCGCGGTCTACAAGCTGGGCGGCATCGCGGTGCCTCTGTTCTCGCTGTTCGGGGTGGAGGCGCTGGAATACCGGCTGGCCAACTGCGGCGCCCGTGCCGTGGTCACCGACGCCGCCGGGGCCGCCAAGATCGCCCAGATCCGCGACCGGCTGCCGGAACTGCGCGCCGTCTTCCGCGTCGACGGGTCCGGCCCCGGCTGCCTGGACTGGCATGGGCTGTGCGACGCGGCGTCCGACAGCTTCACCCCGGCCGACACCGGGCCGGACGATCCGGCGCTGATCATCTACACCTCTGGCACAACCGGCCAGCCGAAGGGGGCGCTGCATGCGCACCGGGTGCTGCTGGGCCATCTGCCGGGCGTGGAGATGTCGCACGACCTGTTCCCGCAGCCGGGCGACCGCATCTGGACGCCGGCCGACTGGGCGTGGATCGGCGGCTTGCTCGACGTGCTGCTGCCGGCCTGGCACCACGGGGTCACGGTGGTTTCCCACCGCTTCGAGAAGTTCGACGCCGAGGCCGCCTTCGCTTTGCTGGCCGAATTCCAAGTGCGGAACGCCTTCCTGCCGCCGACGGCGCTGAAGATGATGCGGGCGGTGAAGAACCCGCGGGCGCGCCATCGCATCGACATGCGATCCGTCGCCAGCGGTGGCGAGACGCTGGGCGCCGGGCTGCTCGACTGGGGGCGCGAGACCTTCGGCGTGACGATCAACGAGTTCTACGGCCAGACCGAATGCAACATGATCGTCTCCTCGGCCGCGACGCTGATGACGCCGAAGCCCGGCATCATGGGACGTCCGGTCCCCGGCCATGACGTGGCGGTGATCGACGGGCAGGGCAACCGGCTACCGCCGGGGCAACTCGGCCTGATCGCGGTCCATCGGCCGGACCCGGTGATGTTCCTCGGCTATTGGAACAACCCCGACGCCACCGCTGCCAAGTTCGTTGGGCCTGGGGGCGACTGGCTGGTCACCGGCGACCAGGGGGAGTTGGACGAGGACGGCTATATCCGCTTCGTCGGGCGGGACGACGACGTCATCACCTCGGCCGGTTACCGCATCGGCCCCGGCGAGATCGAGGACTGCCTGATCGGCCATCCCGCCGTCCGCATGGCGGCGGTGGTCGGCGTGCCCGACCCGTTGCGCACGGAGATCGTCAAGGCCTTCGTCGTGTTGCAGGAGGGGGTGACGCCGGACGATGCCCTGGTCGCCTCGATCCAGGAGCATGTCAAGACGCGGCTGGCTGCCCATGAATATCCGCGATCGATCGAATTTCTTGAAAGCCTGCCCATGACCACCACCGGCAAGATCATTCGCCGGGAGTTGAGGAATCGCTCGTAGTATCATGACAGAATTGATTTTATTGGCCGCGGCCTTTCTGGCCGGGGCAATGAATGCCGTTGCCGGCGGGGGAAGTTTCCTGACCCTGCCGGCCCTGATCTACGCCGGTGTGCCGCCGGTCGCCGCCAACGCCACCGGCACGGTCGCGCTGCTGCCCGGTTATGCCAGCGGTGTCTATGGCTATCGCCAGGACCTGACGCCGGTCGGCACGCTCAGCCTGCCGCTGCTGTCGGCGGTCAGTCTGGTCGGCGGGTTGGCCGGGGCCGGGCTGCTGTTGGTCACTCCGGATTCGGTGTTCCGCGGCATCGTGCCCTGGCTCCTGCTGCTGGCCACGGGGCTGTTCGCTTTCGGCAATATGCTGGCGCAGCGGCTGCGCAGCCTGGGACTGCACGGCAACGGGGCGATGCTGGGTACGTTGTTCGTCGTCTCGGTCTATGGCGGCTATTTCAACGGCGGGCTCGGCATTCTCCTGCTGGCGCAGCTGAGCCTGTTCGGCATGACCGACCTCAACGCGATGAACGGGCTGAAGAACCTGTTCTCCGCCGTGCTGACCGCCATCGCCGTGGTGGCCTACGCAGCGGGCGGGGCGGTGGAATGGCCGAAGGCGCTGCTGATGGTGGTGGCCGCGGTCGCCGGCGGCTATGTCGGCGCCCGTCTGGGGCGGAAGATCCCCAAATCGATCCTGCGGGCCGGAATCATCGCCGTCGGTCTGGTGATGAGTGCGGTGTTCTTCCTGAAATGATCGCGCTATAGAGGGCGCTCCCCGCCTTTTGGACCTGCCGCCATGCTGACCGTATCCGATCTCGACCTGTACTATGGCGACGCCCAGGCGCTCGACGGCGTCACGCTGCAGGTGGCGGCGGGGCAGACCACCGCCATCGTCGGCGCCAACGGGGCCGGCAAGACATCGCTGATCCGCGCCATCTCCGGCATCCTGAAGCCGGCGCGCGGCAGCATCCGCTTCAAGGACCGCGAGATCGCCGGCCTGCCCAGCCATGTCGTCTGCGATCTCGGCATCGGGCAGGTGGCGGAGGGGCGCCAGATTTTCCCGACGCTGAGCGTGCGGGAGAATCTGGAGATGGGCGCCGTCATCCCGCGCGCCCGCGCCGGTGCGCGCCAGACCTACGACCGGGTGCTGGACCTGTTCCCGCGCCTGCGCGAACGGCTGGATCAGGCGGCCGGCACCCTGTCCGGCGGCGAGCAGCAGATGCTGGCGATCGGCCGCTGCCTGATGGGCAAGCCGGACCTCATCATGTTCGACGAGCCGTCGCTCGGCCTGTCGCCCGCCCTGGTGCAGGAACTGTTCCGCATCATCCGGGCCCTGGCGGCCGACGGCATGACGATCATCCTGGTCGAACAGAATGTCGCCGCCTCTCTGCGCATCGCCCAGACGGCCTACGTGCTGGAGAATGGCCGCGTGGTCCTGTCGGGTACGGGGGAGGCGCTGCTGGCCGACCCGGCGGTGAAGCAGGCCTATCTGGGGCTGTGAATCCGACACGGCTCCACCGGCGATACCCCCCTTATCCTCCTATCGTTGAATATACGAACCATCTACAGTCCCCATAAGCTGGCAGTCCAAGAATGATCGGCCAGAAATAATTGGGCGGGGACCATGGCGGCAGGCTGCACCAGACGGACGACATTGCTGGCGGCCGGCGCACTGCTGGCGTCGGCGACGCTCCGGCACGCCGCAGCCGCCGACCGGCCGGTCGTCCGTGCCGGGATTCTGAAGTTCGGCACGGTCAGCTGGGAACTCGACACCGTCCGCGCCAACGGGTTCGACAGGCAGGCCGGCATCGAGCTGCAACTGGTGGAACTGGCCGGCAACCCCGCCACCCAGGTGGCGCTCCAGGCCGGCGGGGTCGATATCATCGTCTCCGACTGGCTGTGGGTGTCGCGGATGCGCAGCAAGGGCGAGGCGCTGTCCTTCATCCCCTATTCGACCGCCCTCGGCGCACTGGTGGTTCCGGCCGGCTCCGCCATCGGCGGGATCGGCGACCTGCGGGGCAAGCGCATCGGGGTCGCCGGCAGCCCGCTCGACAAGAGCTGGCTGTTGCTGAGGGCCTTGGCCGCCGACCGGTATGGGCTGTTGCTCGACCGCGACGCGCAGCCCTTCTTCGCCGCAGCGCCCCTGCTGAACAGCAAGATCGCCGACGGCGACCTGGATGCCGTGCTGACCTTCTGGCCCTTCGCCGCCCGGCTGGAGGCGAAGGGCATGCGCGTGACCATGACCGTTACCGACATGCTGGAGGCGCTGGGTCAGCCGGCGACGGTGCCGTCCATCGGCTATGTCTTCCGCGAGGATTGGGCGCGCGCCAACCCGGCGGCCCTCGCCGGCTTCCAGGCGGCGACCAGCAAGGCGAAGACCCTGCTGGCGGAGTCCGACGCCGCCTGGGAGCGGCTTGCCCCGCTGATGCAGGCGGAGGACGACGCCACTTTCCGCACCCTGCGCGACCGCTACCGCGACGGCATTCCGCGCCGCTGGACGGAGGAGGAGCGGGCGGGTGCCGCAAAGCTCTACGCGCTGCTAGCGCGGCTGGGCGGGCGGGAACTGGTCGGCGACGCGCCCGCCATCGCCCCCGGCACTTTCTGGACCGGCGGGGCCTGAGCGGTGCGGCGTGCCCTGATGCCCCTCCTGATGCCCGCCCTGATGCCGTTGGCGTCGATCCTGCTGCTGCTGGCCGTCTGGCAGGCGGCGGCGCTGACGGTCGGCGGGCGCCTGCTGCCGGGACCGGTGGTGGTGGCCGACGCCCTGCTGCGCGAGGCGGAGAGCGGGGCGCTGTTCCATCACATGGGCGTCACGCTGCTGCGTGTGCTGGCGGCCTTCGCGCTCGCCATGTCGATCGGGGTCGGGCTCGGCCTGCCGATGGGGCGGTCGCCCTTCATCGATCGGCTGTTCGGCCCCTGGCTGGTCTTCTTCCTGAACCTGCCGGCGCTGGTGGTCATCGTGCTGGCCTATGTCTGGTTCGGATTGACCGAGGCGGCGGCCATCGGTGCCGTCGCGGTCAACAAGATTCCCAACACGGTGGTTCTGGTGCGGGCCGGTGCCCGCGCCATCGACGAGGGGCTGATCGACATGGCCCGCGTCTACCGCCTGTCGCCCGCGGACCGGCTTCGCCATGTGCTGCTGCCGCAACTCACCCCCACCATCGCCGCGGCTGCGCGGTCCGGCCTGGCACTGATCTGGAAGATCGTGCTGGTGGTCGAACTGCTGGGCCGCAGCGACGGTGTCGGATTCCAGATCAACCTCCTATTTCAGACCTTCGATGTCGCAGGAATCCTGGCTTACACCATCGCGTTCGTGGCCGTGGTCCAGCTTCTGGAATACGGCGTCCTGCAGCCGGTCGAGCGCAGATGCCAGCGCTGGCGGCGGATGCCCGCTGAAGCTTGAGATCCGCTCCAAGCGCTTCGGCGCGGTGGAGGCGGTGCGCGGCCTGACCCTGTCCGCCGCGGCGGGGGAGGTCGTGGCGCTGGTCGGCCCCAGCGGCTGCGGCAAGACGACCGCGCTCGGCATCGTCGCCGGGCTGGACCGTGCCTTCGACGGCGTGGTGGAGGTCGGGGCGCGGCCGGACGGCGGGCCGGCCCGGCTCGGCTATGTCTTTCAGGAGCCGCGCCTGCTGCCC
Organism: Azospirillum sp. Sh1; assembly: GCF_008365135.1. Classification (NCBI taxonomy): domain Bacteria; kingdom Pseudomonadati; phylum Pseudomonadota; class Alphaproteobacteria; order Rhodospirillales; family Azospirillaceae; genus Azospirillum; species Azospirillum sp. Sh1. The sequence continues at coordinate 100,504 of NZ_VTTK01000015.1, forward strand.
TGGCGAACCGTGCGGCAGAATCTGGCGCTGGTCCTGCCGCGTGCGCAGCGCCGCGGCCCGGCGGTCGACGCCATGCTCGACGCGCTGGAGCTGACGCCCTTCGCCGACCGATTTCCGACTCAGCTGTCGCTGGGCATGGCGCGGCGTGTGGCGCTGGCCCGCGCCTTCCTGGTGGAGCCGGACCTGCTGCTGATGGACGAACCCTTCGTTTCGCTGGACGAGCCGACGGCACTTCGCTTGCGCACGCTGCTGTCACAGTTGCTGGATCGGCGGCCGGCCACCGTCCTGCTGGTCACCCACAATCTGCGCGAGGCTCTTGCGCTGGCCGACCGGCTGCTTCTGCTGGCACCGTCGCCCGGCCGGGTGGTGGCGGAGGTGCCGGTGACCGTCCCCCGCGCCGCCCGCGACGACGCCACCATCGAGGCGTTGCGCCGCGACCTGCTGTCCCGGCCGGAGCCGGCCTTCCGGCTGCTGGCCTGACCCTTCGCGGCTTGTGGGTTCATTTGCCGCTCGTCCGTTTACAAATGCTGCGGTATCTTGCCTCGCTGCCGGGTACGTCCGGCGATTGCAGCGGGTGGCGGAGCCGGATGGCTTTCGGACGATCAACAGTGCGGCGGGTGCGGCGACTTGGCCTGATGGCCGGGATGGCCGCGCTGTTGCTGCAGGTCATCGCCTGGGGCTGGATGCCGATGATTCCGGGAACCGCCCGTGCCGGAGAGACCGCCTCGCTGCCGATCTGTTCCTCCGGCGGCCTGACCACCATCCAGGTCGATGCCGCCGTTTATGGAATCGGCGAGTTCGGGCTCGCGTCCGATGACGGCGACACTGACAAATCACCGGATCACGCGCCGTCCGGCACCGGCCACTGCCCGCTCTGCCCGCTGGTGGCCGGGCTGGCCTTGCCGCCGCCGCCACTGACCGTCGGCCCGGCTCTTGCCATGGCCAGCGATTCCCGCTTGCTGCCGGGGGAACGGATCGCCGCCGGCTGGTTCCTGTCGACCCTCCAGGCCCGCGCTCCCCCGTCGCTCGCCTGATTTTCGCGGCTGCTCAGCCATAGCAGCCGCGCGCATCGCCACGCCCGCTCTCCGTCCGGATCGGTGCGCTTGGCGGTCTATCGACGCATTCCAACGCGCAACCTTCCAATTCACGCCCCGCGGCATACCCGGCCGCGGCGGCTCCCCCTTGCTGTTCACATCCGCATTCCAGGAGAAGAGTCCATGAAGCGCATTCTCGGCATCGCCGCTGCCCTGGCCCTGTTCGGTGCCGTCCCCGCCCTGGCCCACAGCTACAAGGCCGGCCCGATCGAGATCGGCCATCCCTGGGCGCGCGCCACCGCACCGTCGGCTCCGAACGGCGGTGCCTATCTGTCGCTGACCAACACCGGCAGCACGGAAGACCGTCTGGTCTCCGCCTCCACCCCGGCCGCGGAGAAGGCGGAGTTGCACACCCATCTGAACGAGAATGGCGTGATGAAGATGCGGGAGGTTCCGGCCATTCCCGTCGCGCCGGGCGAGCAGGTGAAGCTGGCGCCCGGCGGGCTGCACATCATGCTGCTGGGCCTCAAGAAGCCGCTGGAGAAGGGCGCCCGCATCCCCATGACCCTGCATTTCGAGAAGGCCGGCACCGTCGATGTCGAGATCGCCGTCGAGGCGGCCGGACAGGGCGCGCCTCAGACCGAAGGGCATATGGGCGCCATGGGCGGCGCCGGCCACGGCCACAACGCCGAACCGGCCAAGAAGGAGTGACGCGAAAGGCCGCCGGCGGGGAACCGCCGGCGGCCTTTCTTAGCCGTGTTGTATTGGCCCCGGTCACTCGGCGGGAGCGACCCCCACCGGCTGGGAGAGCTTGGCGGCTTCGGCTGCCTGATAGCGGGGCGACAGCACGCCGAAACGGCGCGCCCACCATGCCGTCAGCGGCGGCGTCAGCAGGGCCGTGACCACCACGCTGGTGGCGATCAGCGCCGTGGCGGACGGGGCGACCGGCGCGAACGTCGGCTCGATCGACGCGATGATCGGCGGCACCGTCACAGCCGCACCGGCGGTGGAGGCGGCACCGATGCCGGCCGTGCCGTTGCCCTTCGCCAGCAGGATGTCGGCCATCACCAGCATGAAGCCGGTGACGACGATCACGCCCAAGCCCAGCACGATGCCAAGCAGCCCGGTGTTGAGGATCGTCGAGAAGTTCAGGTTGTTGCCCAGCGCGAAGGCGAAGAACGGCACCATCACCGAGACGCCCTGGGTGAAGAACGCACGCAGGTCCTTGTCCAGATTGCCCAGCGCGAAGCCGATCAGGAAGGGCAGCAGGGCGCCGACCATCGTCTGCCAGGGGAAGGCCGCCAGCCCGGCGATGCCCAGCGTCACCATGGTCATGAAGGGCCCGGATTCCAGGCACATCAGGCAGAAGGCGCCCGCCTCCTCCTTGGTGCCGTACTGCTGCATCAGCGCCATGTACATGCCGCCGTTGGTGTCGTTCATCACCGCGATGATCGCCAGCACCGACAGGCCGGAGAAGAAGCCGGACGTGATGCCCTCCGCCGGGATGAACCAGGAGGCGATGACGCCCGCCATGGCGGCGGTGAGGATCTTGACCGACACCAGCACGCCGCTCTTGCGCAGGACCAGCGGCGTTGCCTTCAGGCTGATGCTGGCGCCGATGCAGAAGAACCACACCGACAGGATCGGCAGCGTGCCGGTGATCAGGCCGTTGGTGAAGGAGCCGAAGAATTTGCCCGTGTTGGGAGCGAGCGTGTTCAGGCAGGCGCCGAGGAACAGGGGAAGGATCATCATCCCGCCGGGGATGCGGTCGATCCGGGATTTGATGTTCATGGCCGACACTCCTTAGAAATTCATCCCGTCGCCGCCGCACCCCACTGGCGTCGGGCATGCTTCAGCGGCCGTCTTTTTGTCAGGACGGCACGCCAGGCGCCGTCAAGTGCATACTAGTATACAAGTTACGCGACCACTGTCAAAGCGACTGATTGTCAGCCGCGACACGTTGTCGCGTTTGAGTAGGGAGGGAGTGGGAGAGAGCGGCTTTCCGGACCGCGATAAGACGCACAAACTCGATCGGCTCCTTCGCAGGAGCCGATTGAAGAGGCGCTTGGGTGTTCGGATTGGACCTGCCGGCCCGTCAGCGCGGGCGGTGGCGGGCCAGGGCGTCGGTGATGTCGAGGTCGCGGAACGGCTTTCCGATCACCGGGCGCTCACGGTGGGCATCAGGAAGCCCCTCGGCCCCATGGCCGGTGGTGAAGATGAAGGGGATGCCGGCGGCGGCCAGTCGGTCGGCCACTGCGTCGACCCGCTCGCCACGCAGGTTGACGTCCAACAGCGCGATGTCGAAGCCGCCCGCCTCGATCATTTCCAGGGCCGCTGAAACCGAACCGGCCGGACCGATACAGGTGACACCCTGGTCGAGAAGGGCATCCTCCAGGCTCATGGCGATCAACGGTTCGTCCTCGACGATCAGGACGGTCAGGTTCGACAGGTTCGCGTCGGTCACTGCGGGTTCACTCGCGACGACAATGGGATTACCAGCCGGCATCGCACGCCGGAGGGGTCGAAGGCAAGGGCAACATCGCCTTCCAACTCATGCGCCAGACCGCGCTCGATCAGGCGCGAGCCGAAACCGCGACGGGTCGGCGGCACCACCGGCGGGCCGCCGCTCTCGCGCCAGCGCAGAACCAGCGCGCCCGCGGCGGTGCGGGAGGAATGCCCGGAGCCGGCATGGCTCGCCACCCCATCCCGTGCAGCCGGCACGGCCGGCGGCGTGATCTCCCAATCCAGATCGATGCGGCCGCTCTCCGCCGACAGGGCGCCGTATTTCGCGGCGTTGGTGGCGAGTTCGTGGAAGGCGAGATGCAGCGACACCGCCACGCCGGTGGTCAGGTTGACCGGCGGGCCGCCGACCCTGACGCGGCCGGCATCGACATGCGGCTCCAGGGTGAGGGCGGCGATCTCGCTCAGCGAAGCGCCCTGCCAATGGCGGCGGGTCAGCAGGTCGTGCGCCTGGGCCAGGGCGCGCAGCCGCGACTGGAAGGCATCGGGGAAGGCCTCCACCGACGGGGCCGCGCGCAGGGTCTGCTTGGCGATCGACTGCACCATCGCCAACGTGTTCTTGACCCGGTGGTTCAGTTCCTCCAGCAGCAGGAGCTGCCGTTCCTCGGCCCTCTTGCGGTCGGTGATGTTGAGCGAAACGCCGGCCAGGCCGGTCGGCGTGCCGTCCTTGTCATAGACGGCGCGCCCGCGCACCTGGACCCAATGGACACTGCCGTCGGGCCAGATCGTCCGGTATTCCATGTCCAGCGGCAAACCGCTGGTCACCGCCTGCCGGACCATCGCCTGCTGGGTTTCGCGGTCGTCGGGATGGACGCGCTCCAGCAGCCGGTCATAGGTGGCGATATCCGCCGGATCGGAAATCCCCAGATTGGCGGCGCAGATCGACGAGACACGCAGCCGGTTGGTCGCCAAAGTCAGCTCCCAGGAGCCCAGCCGCCCGGCCTCCAGCGCGAAGCGCAGACGCGCCTCGCTCTCGGCCAGGGCTGCCCGCTTGTCGGCCAGCTCGTTGCGGTCGCGCGCCTCCACCAGGGCGCGGCGGACCACGACCTGCAGGCGCTCCATGCGCAGCTTCACCACATAGTCGGTGGCGCCCTTCTTCAGCGCCTCGATGGCGTTCTCCTCGCCCAGCATGCCGGACACGAAGATGAAGGGGACGCGGGGCAGCCGGTCGCGCGCGATCGCCAGCGCCGACATGCCGTCGAAATCCGGCAGGTCGAAGTCCGACAGGATCAGGTCGTAGGGACCCCCGTCGGCGATGGCGTCGATGAAGGCCTGCCGCGTCTCGACCCGGTGGATGTCGAACGCGTGGTCGTCGATCATCTTCAGATGTTCGCACACCAGATCGGCGTCCATGCCGCTGTCCTCCAGCAGCAGGACACGGCACGGGATCGGCCGGCCCGGATCGGCCGGTCCGCCATCCGCGAAGGGAGAACCGGCGTAATGGCCGGCGGAAGGTTCCATCACCTGCGTCATCAGCTGCCGCGCGGCCTCCGGGGATGACAGCCGGGCGGCGGTTCGTTCAGGATCGCCCAGAAACTTCCTATGTCGCGGATCGCGTCGAAAAACTCCTTGAAGCCGACCGGCTTGACCACGAAGGCGTTGACCCCCAGGCGGTAGCTGCGGACGAGGTCCTGCTCCTCCTTGGACGAGGTCAGCATGACGACGGGAATGGCGCGGGTGCTGTCGTTGGCCTTGATACGCTGCAGCACCTCGATCCCGTCCACCTTCGGCAGCTTGATGTCCAGGATGATGACGGCCGGGTATTTCGGGTCGGTCGGCTTCGACACCGCCTGCCCATCCTCATGGAACAGGTAGGACAAAGCCTCCGCCCCGTCGCGGGCGACGACGATGTCGTTGGCGAGCTGCGCCTCGGCGAAGGCCTCCAGCGTCAGTTCCAGGTCCTTCGGGTTGTCCTCGACCAGCAGGATCGGTTTCAGCGTGGCCATGGGGCTACCTCGATTCGGCGGCTGATGACCGCGGCAGGGAGAAATGGAAGGTCGCACCGTGGTCCAGCCTGCCTTCCGCCCAGACCCGCCCGCCGTGGCGCTCCACGATGCGGCGGACATTGGCGAGGCCGATGCCAATGCCCTCGAACTCCTCCTCGCGATGCAGGCGCTGGAAAACGCCGAACAGCTTACCGGCATAGGCCATATCGAATCCACGGCCATTATCGCGCACGTAGAATTCGTGCGCGTCGGCGGTTGTGCGGCAGCCCACCTCGATCTCCGGCGTGGCGCGGTCGCGCGTGTATTTGATGGCATTGGACAGCAGGTTCTGCACCACCAGCCGCAGCATGGTCGGGTCGCCGTTGACACCCGGCAGCGGATGCACGGTCCAGCGCACGTCGCGGCCCTGCAGGTCCGGCTCCAGCAGGTGGCGCACTTCCTCCACCAGCCGGCCGACATCGACCTCAACCCGCGCCAGCGCGGTGCGGCCCAGCTGCGAGAAATGCAGAAGCCCGTCTACCAGCCGGCCGGCCGAACTCGCCGCCTCGATGATGCTGTCCAGGTAATGGCGTTCCCGCTCGTTCAGCTTCACGGCGGCGCGGGAGCGCAGAAGCTCCGCATAGCTGGTGACGTGGCGGAAGGGTGCCCTCAGGTCGTGCGAGACCGAATAGGAGAAGGCGGCCAGTTCGCCGTTGCTGCGGCGAAGCTCCTCGTTCAGGGCGGCCATCTCCTCGGCCTTTCGCAACACGATGCTGACGATGGCGTTGCGGAAATCGCCGGCCGCCTCGATCTCGCCATGGCGCCAGGGCAGGGACTGGCCGCGCACCGTCTCCTTCCACGCTTCGAAGGAGTTGCGCGGGGAAAGCCGGCCGCTGGAGTCTAGCGGCTTGCTGGGATCGCCGGCCCAGTCGATGGTCTGCACGATCTCCGGCCGGAACCATAGCAGATAGCTGGGGTGCAGTTGCGAGATGGAGATCGCCAGCAGGCCGCTGGCGGTCCGCTCCATCCCGGCGGCGGCCGGAATCTCCAGCGGAAGCTGATGGCTGGCGAACAGGTCCTTGATGCCCTGGCCGGCCAGTTCCGCACCAATGGCCTCGACCACCTCCTGTGGCGGGGTGCGGCCGATCAGCCGGCAATGGCCGTCGAACAGGATCGCGGCGCCATCGGCATTGACCAACCCCAGCAGATCCTCGCGGTCCTCGCCCAGACCGTCGATGAAGTGCTCCGCCGCCGCCATGTGGGCGAGCAGCCGTGCCTGGGTGCTTTTGGAACGGATGCGGTGGTCGGCGTCCAGCGCCCGTTCCAGCGCGATCATCTGGCTGGAAAGCACCTGCCCCAGCAGATCGCAGGCGGTGCGCACCGCGAAGGAAACCTGTCGCGGCTCGGCATTGTGGCAGGAGATCAAGCCCCACAGCCGGTCGCCGTCCATGACCGAGATCGACATGGAGGCCGGCGTGCCCATGTTGCGCATATATTCCAGATGAACCGGCGACACGCTGCGCAGCACGGAAAAACTGAGGTCCAGCGGCGGCGCATCCCGTCTGTCGGACAGAATGGGAACCGGCTGGTAACGGGCGTCGGCGATCAGCCGCAGGCGGTTCAGCGCATAGAGCCGCCGGGCCTGCTGCGGAATGTCGGATGCCGGAAAGCGCAGGCCGCGGTAGGAGGGCAGGTTGCCGTTGCCGTCCTCCGCGATGACGGTGCCGTTCCATTGTTCATCGAAACGGTAGATCAGCACGCGGTCGAAGCCGGTCAGCGACCTCACCTCCTCCGCGGTGATGGCCAGCAGGGCGTCGAAGTCGTGGGCCGCCTGCATGCGGCGGATGCCTTCGCGCATCTGCGGATACAGGGCCTCCAGCGTGCCGACGCCGGTGGGGGCGAGTTCCTCCAGTTCCAGGATCACCAGATCGCCGGTGCGGTGGGCAATCGCCTGGAAATCGCCGCCGCCGCGCAGGTGCAGGATGTCCAACTGCACCGGTTCGGCGGGAGCGGCACGCAGCCCGCGGACGAGCGAAACCAGGGAGCCAGCGTCGATCAGCTGGTCGACCGGCAGGCCGAAGGATTCGGCGGGCGGACGGCTCAACACCGTTCCTGCTTCCGCGCTGGCGCAGACGAGACGAAGGCTGTCCGCCTCGACCGCCAGGAGATGGCCGTGCGGCTGGATGCTGCCGGGGATGTGAATCGGTTCGCGCGCGCAGGCGTCGAGATCAAGCGTGCCCGCCATGGTCGGGGGCCACGGTTCAGGTCCGGTTGCAGGCGTCACGGTCGTCCTTTGCTCATCTCGGTCACAAGTCCGACGGGCTCTTTCCGAAACGGACCTGCTTCAATCGGGTTCCACTGACATATGCCGATGGCTTTCAGCGGTATTCAGCATAATCAGCAGCATAGAAACCCCGCATCCGCCGCGCGCACCGCCTTGAGGTGAACGAAGCCACAGCATGTCCCTTTAGACCCTATACTTTCATTATCATAGGTTAAGTTTTCTGCTTGTCCTCAGATTTCCCAATACCCAGCTCTTTTATCATACGACGAAGATCATATTCCGAAATCAAGCTTGGATTCGCTTATAAGAGAGTATGCCGCAGGAGATCCGGGACTGTCAGCGGCCAACAAGACGGGTGGGGAAGGGGACGCCATGAAAACCGAGGTGACGCGCCTGCTCGGCATCGATTACCCGATCGTACAGGGTGGGATGCAATGGGTCGGACTGGCCGATCTGGCAGCATCCGTGTCGAATGCCGGCGGTCTCGGCATCCTGACCGCGCTGACCCAGCCGACGCCGGAGGATCTGGCGCGCGAGATCGAGCGCTGCCGCGCGATGACCGACCGTCCCTTCGGCGTCAACCTGACCATGCTGCCGGCGGTGACACCACCGCCCTACGAGCGCTATCTCGACGTCATCATCGACAGCGGCATCACCATCGTGGAGACCGCCGGCAACAGCCCGCGTGCCTTCGTCGAGCGGATGAAGGCGCACGGCATCCGCATCCTGCACAAATGCACCAGCGTCCGCCACGCGCTGAGCGCCGAGCGGGCAGGGGTGGACATCATCAGCATCGACGGGTTCGAATGCGCCGGGCATCCGGGAGAGGACGACATTCCCGGCCTGATCCTGATCCCGGCCGCGGTGCGGGCCTTGCGCATTCCGGTGATCGCCTCGGGCGGAATCGCCGACGGGCGCGGCATGGCCGCCGCGCTGGCCCTCGGCGCCCAGGGCGTCAACATGGGCACGCGCTTTCTCTGCACGCGCGAGGCGCCGGTGCATGACAGCATCAAGCAGGCGCTGGTCGCCGCAGGCGAACGCGACACCAACCTGATCCTGCGCAGCATGCGCAACACCGCCCGCGTCTTCAAGAACGCCGTGTCGGACGAGGTCGTCGCCCTGGAAAAGCGTCCCGGCGGCGCACAGTTCGAAGAGGTTCGGCCACTCGTGGCCGGCCAGCGCGGCCGAACCGCGCTCCAATCCGGCAATGTTCAGGATGGGGTGGTGTCGGCCGGCATGGCGATCGGCCTGATCGACGACATCCCGACCTGCGACGAGCTGATCCGTCGCATGGTCGCCGACTGCCGCGCCCACCTGCGCCGCGCCCTGGCGATGGCGGAGGAATGATCGGGCAGGGCAGGAGATGCTTGCAGGGAATGCGGTTAGCCGGTCAGAAGATCAGCTTCAGGATTCCGGTGACCACCAGCAGGCCGATGATGAAGATGATCAGGATGGCCCAGCCGAGAATCTTGAGCATGGTGTCGGTCCTTCAATCGCTTCGTTCATGACGCCGCCGGCAACCCGGTGACGCCACGGTCATGCTTGGATCAACCGATCCACGGCGATGCGGTTCCCGCAGGACGGGCAAAGATGTTCAGCGGGCACCGTGCCGATGGAGCCCTCCCCTGAGCGGCACCAAAAAACACATAAGCATTCTTATGGAAAGAAATTGGCCGAAGAGGCCGGGCATTGGGGAAATCCCTGATCGGAAAATTGCCGCTCGCTGCGCAGGACTTCCACCTCCTGCCGCGTATAAATCGCTGACAGAAACCGGGAGCGGGCGGAATACGGCGTGGAGCCTACCGAGGAAACGGTGACCGACGAGGCGTTGATGGCGGACGCCGCAGCCGGTGACCGGAAAGCGTTTGGAACACTCACGCGCCGTCATCTGCGCCGCAGCATCGCCTTGGCCCAACGTGTTGTCGGGAACGCCGCCGACGCCGAAGAGGTTGCGCAGGACGCCTTCCTGCAGATCTGGGCCAATGCCGACCGCTGGCGTGGCGATGGAACCCGTTTCACCACCTGGCTGTACAGGATCGTGGTGAACCGCGCCATCGACTATAAGCGGCGGCGCAGCTTCGCCCCCCTGGACGATGCCGGCGAGATCGCCGATCCGGCCTGGAGCGCCGAGACGGTGATCGACGGCATGCGGATCGGTGCCGCGGTGGATGCCGCGATCGCCGCCTTGCCCGAACGGCAAAGGGCGGCGCTCAGTCTCTGCTACCATGAGGAGATGACGTGCGCTGAGGCTTCGGAAATATTGCAGGTGTCTGTTTCGGCAATGGAAAGTCTGCTGGTCCGGGCGCGCCGCGTCGTGCGGGCCCGGCTTCAACCCCTGATCCGTCAGAAGGACGGTGCACGGTCATGACGCTCAAAGAGTTCAAACGCAATGCCGCCGCCTACGGCGCCGATCTGGACCGTTGGCCGCGCTCCGCCAGGGTGGATGCGCTGGCCCTGCTGGACGGCAGCGCCGAAGCCCGCGACCTGCTGGCCGACGCCGCCATCACCGACGCGCTGCTGGACGCCGCCTCGACCCCGTTGGTCTCCGCCCGGCGCGAGGCGCAGGTCTATGACCGCATCGCCGACTGTCTGGCACAGCGGATCGTGCCGGAATTCATTCCATGGTTCCTGTCGCGACCGCCCTTCCGCCCTGCCCCGCTCGCGGGATTCCTGGCCAGCATGGCGCTGGTCGGCTTCCTCAGCTACAGCCAGGGCCTGATTTCCTTCGAAAGGACGAGCACGCCCGCCCTGTCCGGCGTGATGATCGTCAGCTATCTGGGAGACGTGAGATGACGCCGGCCATTCGGCGCCGCTGGCCTTGGTTCCTTCTGGTCGGGTCCCTTGCGCTCAACATGCTGGCCGGCGGCTTCGTCGTCGCCCACGCCTTCCGCCCGCCGCCTCCGCCGCCCGGCGGGCCGGAGCATCTGCTGGAGCGCTTCGTCGACGACGTGTCGCAACGGCTGTCGCCGGCCGACGCCGCGATCCTGCGCAAGGCGATTGACGATGCCCGTCCGCTGTTCGTCCGTATGCATGTCAGCCGCGAAGAATTCGCGCCGCGCCTACGCATGGCCCTGATGGCCCAACCCTTCGATTCAGCGGGCCTCAAGGCCCTGTTCGACAGCGTCCATGCCAACGACGCGGCGTTGCGCAGCGAGATCGAGGCGCGCGTCGTCGACACCCTGTCCCGCCTTTCCCCCGAAGGCCGCCTGCGTCTGGCCGAAAGCCGCCTTCCCTGATCCTTTCGGTTTCGACCGGTGGCAGACACTTTTTGGGGTGCGGCCGGGATGGCATGTCCGTCCCGGCCCTTTTTCTTAGCCGAAAAAAGAAAGGGCGGCCTGACGGTATCACCGCCGGGCCGCCCCCTAGTCGGTTCGGGAGGAAACGCAACCAAGTTGCACGCAGAGGTATAAGGCCGATATGGTTAACGGCCGGTGAATGGCGGAAAGAAAACGCTCCTTACCACTTTTTTGCGAAAAACCACCGCAAATGGTTGCGCTTCCGCTTGGGCTGCCCATCCCTCTGCCGAAAGGCCGGGGTGGCGTCCCCCCGCCCCGACGCGCTATGACAGACACCCTTTTGTTCGTCACAAGTCCGCAGGATCCCTGCCTCATGCTGTCCATCAGCCAGCGCATCGCCGACGAACTGTCGGTCCGCGAGTCCCAGGTCGCTTCCGCCATCGCCATGCTCGACGAGGGGTCGACCGTCCCCTTCATCGCCCGCTACCGCAAGGAGGCGACCGGCGGCCTGGACGACACCCAGCTCCGCACCCTGGAGGAGCGGCTGGGCTACCTGCGGGAGCTGGAGGACCGTCGCGCCAGCATCCTGTCGACCATCCAGGAGCAGGGCAAGCTGACGCCCGAGCTGGAACGGCAGATCAAACAGGCGGATACCAAGACCCGGCTGGAGGACCTGTACCTCCCCTACAAGCAGAAGCGCCGCACCAAGGCCCAGATCGCCCGCGAGGCGGGGCTGAAGCCGTTGGCCGACGCGCTGCTGGCCGACCCGAAGAAGCAGCCGGAGGCCGAGGCCGCCGCCTTCGTCAGCGCCGACAAGGGGGTTGCCGACGTCAAGGCGGCGCTGGATGGCGCCCGCCATATCCTGGTGGAACGCTTCGGCGAGGATGCCGAGCTGGTCGGCCGCCTGCGCACCGCCATGGCGGACAAGGGCGTCGTCACCTCCAAGGTGATCGAGGAGAAGAAGGCGGAGGGCGCCAAATTCTCCGACTATTTCGACTTCTCGGAGAACTGGTCGAAGCTGCCGTCGCACCGGGCGCTGGCGCTGTTCCGTGGCCGGGCGCAGGGCGTGCTCGACATCCGCCTGGATCTGCCGATCGAAGAAGGCCAGCCGCATCCGGCGGAGGGGACCATCGCCGTCCACACCGGCATCCGCGACCAGGGCCGCCCGGCCGACAAGTGGCTGTCCGACGTGGTGCGCTGGACCTGGAAGCTGAAGATCGGCCCGCATATCGAGACCGACCTGATGGGCGCCTTGCGTGAACGGGCAGAGGACGAGGCGATCCGAGTCTTCGCCCGCAACCTGCACGATTTGCTGCTGGCTGCTCCGGCCGGCCAGCGCGCCACCATCGGGCTCGATCCCGGCATCCGCACCGGCGTGAAGGTTGCCGTCGTCGATTCCACCGGCAAACTGGTGGAGACGACGACCATCTATCCGCACCCGCCGCGCAACGACTGGGACGGCTCCATCGCAGTGCTGGCGGCGCTGGCGGCGCGGCACAAGGTGGAGCTGATCTCCATCGGCAACGGCACCGCCTCGCGCGAGACCGACAAGCTGGCTGCCGACCTGATGAAGCGCCACCCGGAGCTGTCCCTGACCAAGCTGGTGGTCAGCGAGGCCGGCGCGTCGGTTTATTCGGCGTCGGAAACCGCGGCGCACGAGTTCCCCGGCCTGGACGTCAGCCTGCGCGGCGCCGTCTCCATCGCCCGCCGCCTGCAGGACCCGCTGGCCGAGCTGGTGAAGATCGAGCCGAAGTCGATCGGCGTCGGCCAGTACCAGCATGATGTCGCCGGCGGCAAGCTGGCGCGCTCGCTGGATGCGGTGGTCGAGGATTGCGTGAATGCGGTCGGCGTCGATCTCAACACGGCGTCGATCCCGCTGCTGACCCGCGTGTCGGGCCTGAACGAGACCATCGCCCGCAACATCGTCGAGCATCGCGACCGCAACGGCGCCTTCCGCTCGCGCAAGCAGTTGCTCGACGTGGCGCGGCTGGGTCCGAAGACCTTCGAGCAGGCCGCCGGCTTCCTGCGCATCCGCGACGGCGAAAATCCGCTCGACGGCTCCGCCGTCCATCCGGAAGCCTATCCGGTGGTCCAGCGCATCGTGAAGACCACCGGCCGCGACCTCGGCAGCGTCATCGGCGACGCCCGTTTCCTGCGCGGGCTGAATGCGGAGGAGTTCACCGACGAGCGCTTCGGCCTGCCCACCATCGAGGACATCATCAAGGAGCTGGAGAAGCCCGGCCGCGACCCCCGTCCGGAGTTCAAGACCGCCACCTTCAAGGAGGGCGTTGAGGAACTGAAGCACCTTCAGCCCGGCATGATGCTGGAGGGCGTCGTTACCAACGTCACCGCCTTCGGCGCCTTCGTCGACATCGGCGTCCATCAGGACGGTCTGGTGCATATTTCCCAGCTTGCCAACAGCTTCGTGAAGGATCCTCACACGGTGGTGAAGGCCGGCGACGTGGTGAAGGTGAAGGTGCTGGAGGTGGACATCCCCCGCAAGCGCATCGCCCTGACCATGCGCATGGGCGAGGAAGCCCCGCGCCCGGCGCGCCGTGAGGAGCAGCGGGGGCCCGCGCGTCCGCCGCAGCAGCAGGATCGCCGCCCGGCGGCACCTGCGGCCAAGGTGGCGCCGAAGCCTGTCAAGGCGCCGGAGCCGATCAACAGTGCCTTCGCCGAGGCATTCGCCAGGGCGCAGTCGGGCAAGAAGAAGTAAGGGTCAGGGAGGGGGCAGAGCGTCCGACATCAGGCGGACGCCGAGCCCGCCGATCGCGGCGGCGGCAACCCGGTCGACCCAGCGCTTGGACCGCAGGTAGGCGGCGCGCGGCCGGCCGGCGGAAAACGCCGCGGCGACGATGGCGTACCAGCCGGCTTCGATCAGGAAGATGGCGGGCGGCAGGAAGACGAACAGCCAGAGCGGCGGTTCGGCCGGCATCAGAGCGGCGAAGATGCTGCCATAGACCAGCGCCGTCTTCGGATTGCTCAGTTGCGTCAGCAACCCGAACAGCAGCGGCCGCATCAGCCCGGCGGGTGCCGTCTGTCCTTCCTCCGCCATCACGAGAGGCTCCGCGGCTCCGCGCCAGATGCGGATCGCGAGGTAGAGCAGATAGGCGCCACCCACCAGTTTCAGCACCGCATAGAGCCAGCCGACCTGCGACAGCAGCGCATGCAGCCCCAACAGCGCCAGAGAGGCGAAGAACACGCCGCCGATCCCCATGCCGAGCGCGGTGGCCAGACCGGCCCGGCGGGATACGGCGATGGAGGTGCGGGCGACCAGCACGAAGCTCGGTCCCGGACTGGCGGCGCCGACCGCTATCGCGCCGACGATGCTGGCGAAGGCAAGTACGGGATCCATGATCGCTCCCCTTCCACTTGAAGGCAAAGACGATAACACAACCACGACGGCGCGCGAGGGGCGGGCAAAAAAAGTCCCCTCGCCCGCGGGGGGAACGAGGGGACAATGGCCGATGGCTTGGCCGTTACGGGGATGTCATTCGGCGGCCATCAGCACCGGAGCCTCGTCGCGCACCCGGTTCACCGCCACATAGCGGTCCAGCGCGTCGAGGCATTCGCTGAGGGTTCCGGAACCGACCGCGCGGCAGTCCTCGAAGGCGTGCGGCTCGGGGCGGAACCAATGGGTGATGTAGCATTCCTCGCGCCCGTCCAGGCTGAGGGTGAGGGCGAAGCGGCCCTCACGCCCGAGACGGGCTTGAGCGGCGCGCAGACGCGCCTGGACCTCTTCTATCGTCATGGGATGATATCCTTCCCTTGATGCCGCCTGCGGTCAGGCGGCGTGGGCGAACTTGCCGTCTTCCAAATCCGAGTCTTCCAACCGCCGGGCCCAGTCGATGTCACGCGCCAGCGACTCGACAAGAACGCGGGCCGCCCCTGCGGTTTCAGCCGGCGTGTCGGATCGCAGCAATCCCGACAGCCGCATCGCCAGCGTCTCGGCCTCCGCCTCCACCCAACGGGCGTAGTGGCGGCGGCGCTGGTCGCGGTTCCAATACCAGCGCGGCAGCTGGGCGTTGGCACGCTCGAACTCGCCTTCCCAGGCGCTCATGCGGAAAAGACCGCTGGGCGACCGGTCGCCGGTGCTGTGAGTCGTCTGGGTAGTTGTCTGGATCATGGGACGTCCGTCAGGCGGCTTCCCGCCCGTCCTCTTCCTCGCGCTTCAGAATCTCGGCCTTCTTCTGGGCGAACAGGCCGGTGATGCGATGCTGGGCGGCGCGGTCCACTGCGCCGATTTCGCGCAGCCGGGTGCAGACGCCGGACCGCCAGACCTCTTCCAGGTCGTCCAGGTCCAGGCAGGCCCCCAGGCGGCGCTTCACCTCCGCCTCGAAAGCCTCGACGGCGGCGGGTTGCAGGTCCGGGTTGGACTTGGCGGCATAGAAGGCCTCCGACTCCTCCCGGTACTTGCTGTCGTCGAACTGGCCCATATAGACGTCGGCGGCCAGACCCAACTGCAGCAGGCATTTGCCGACCGCGTCGGTCATCGACATCTTGAAGCACTCGTCGTCCGGCATCTCCATGCCGTTGCGGCGGCGGACCATCTCGGTCCCGCCCCACTGCGGGCCGGTAAAGCACTTCTCCTTCGTCTCCGGGTCGATGTACCAGACGCGGGCGCAGATGAAGATCATCCGTTCCGCGATGGTCCAATCGACCTGCTCATAGCCCCAGCCCTTGCCGATCGGGCCGAACACCTCCGTCATCATCTGGAAGCGCCAGGTCGGGTCGATCTGCGTGCCGCGGAAGCCGCCGGAACGGGTGAAGGGCTTGGTTGCCTTCGGGTCGGTGCGCTTCAGCCGGTTCCACAGGAACATGGTGTCGATGCGCTGCGGCTCGGCCGGCCTGGCTCCGCCGGTGGATCCCTTGGAACCCTGGGAGCCGCGGCTGCCGCCGGTCTTCGGCTCGGCCTGGGTAGTCTCCGTCACGTTGGACTCGGCCACGCTGGTTTCAGTAGCGCTCGACTCAGGCGTTTCGGTATCGGCGACGAGGTGGTCGGTCTTACTCATGCGTCCCATGATTTGGGTCCTTCTTGTCCAAACGTTTCGGCTCTCCCCTCACCCCAGCCGGCGGTCAGCACTGTTTCCAGGCTGAGTTCCACCGCGTTCGGGTCAGCGGAGGGGCCCCAGGATTGCGCGTCGGCCAGGGAACGGCGCGGCGGTGCGCCATAGCGCAGGCTGAGCCGGCCCTCGCGGTCGCGCGCGAGATAGAGGCCGCCGGAGCGGCCATCGGCCTGATCGACAGAGACGAAAGCGATGCGGGCGTCTTCCGGCATCAGCGCCTTCAGGGCGGCCTCGTCCTCCTTCACCGCCAGCGCCGCCGCCCGGTTGGCGACCAGCCGGTCGGCCAGCGCCCGGAAGCGATTGTGCCGCCCCATGTCGAAGACCCGGCCATTCTCATAGGACGGGCCGTCCATCGGCAGCGGGTCCGACGGCTCGACGTCGTTGACGACGTGCCACCAGAAGGCCTCCAGCGTCTCGACCAGCCGTTCGACATCGTCCGGGTGCCGATCCACCGTCATCAGGCTGTGACCGGTGGGGCGCAAAATCGACAGCAGCGCGCGGTCCAGACCGACCACCGCCAGCTGATGCTGGATTTGCCAGTGGTAGCGGCGGGCGAGGTCGGCATCGCTCTGGAAGCCGCTGTTGAACTTCGCCTCCACGATGGTGTCGAGCGTACCGCCGGTCGCGCCACTGGTCAGGAAATCGGGATGGGCGACCATCCAGTCATGCTCGGCATGGCGATAGGTGTCGGGAGCGGCCACACACGGGCGGCCGGTGGCATGGGTGACGAAGCGCGGGTGCAGATGCTCGGTCGCGATGCCGATCTGCACGGCGGCGACAAGGTCCAGAGTCTCGGGCTCGACCCGGCCGGTCTTCTCGCGCCACAGCGACAGCCAGTCGCCGGCCATCACGCGCGTCGCATCCGAAGACCCGATCCGCCCCGCCCGCAACTCCCGCTGTGCCTGAGTGATCGCCATGCTTTTCCCGACTTCCAGACCCCGAAGCGAGACCATTGCTGCAACTTCGCAGCATGTTTTGGAACCGCCTTACCGGACCCTGAATATGGGATGCGAACACGCAGCTTTCAAGAACAAAACGTGAACCTTTGGCTTGGCCGTAGACCAACCCAAAGTCCTGGAAACACGCTATATTTGGTATCTTCTGACAAGAGTCGTCACAAGACAAAACGGACGGAGTAGAGACGTCCGTTTTTGCGAGTCGCGGGGGATTGGAACGTGCGCCGCGACTCGTGCCGCGGCAGCCTTTTACATGCGAAGCGCTCGCACCACGTGGACGGCGACTCCGGCCACATGGGCGCTGTCGAAGGCGGTGGGTCGGCAGTCGGGATCGGTTGAAACCGGCATCAGATGGGGCGGAAAGAAGCGGTATCCGCAGATCGTGCCCTCGCCCACCGTCACCACCACGTCGCCCGTCTGCGGTGTCAGCACGTCCAGCGGCTCCAGCACAACGCAGTCGCGCGGCAGCACGCCGGCGGCGTCCAGGCTCTTGGACAGGATGCGCAGCGCGAAGGCCCGGCGGGAGGTGCGGCCGTCCATGGCGACCGACGCGGCGCCGTCCTTCAGCGCCCCGGCCAGGAACGCCTCCCCTGCCCTGCGGCCGAGATCGAGGAAGATGTGCGCCTGCTCCAGGGTCAGCACCGGCACGCGGGAGACCGGCGCATAGGCGTGATCGTCGAGGAATCGCGGCTCCGACCCGGCGACGCGGGCCAACCGGGCCAGCGTGTCGGCGCTGGGCACGCTGCCCATCACGGGATCGCGCAGGAAGCGGGTCAGGTTGGTGGCGGTGACGCCGGCCAGCCGCGCCCAGCCGCCGGCGCTCCAGCCCTTCGCCTCCATGACGCCGGTCATCCAGCGCAGGATGGCTCGCCGCGTGTCGTCCATCGCCTTTCCCCCTCGCCTTCCCCACCTTGTCCTACACGGTACGGACGGGGTGGGGGAAGGCGCGATGGACTCAAGACCGCTGCGATTTCGCAGTGCCGCCTTGGACTCTGCCTTGGCGGCCCCATCTGTGCGGCAGCGAAACAACCGTGGGAGATGCGACCATGATCGTCACCAGCACCGATTCCGTCGAAGGCCGGCAGATCACCCAGTATCTCGGCATCGTCGCCGGCGAGGCGATCATGGGGGTGAACGTGTTCCGCGACCTGTTCTCCTCCGTGCGGGACATCGTCGGCGGCCGGGCCGGCGGCTATCAGGCGGCGCTGCGCGACGCGCGCGAGGCGGCCTTCGCCGACCTGGAGGAGTCGGCCCGCGCGCTGGGCGCCGATGCCGTGGTCGGCGTGGATGTCGACTACGAGGTGCTGGGCAAGGAAAACGGCATGCTGATGGTGTCGGTGAACGGGACCGCCGTCCGGCTGCGCTGACGCCCCTCCCCTCCCACTCGCCTGGCCGGGTTGCCTAACCGTAAGCGTCACCGATGGCGGCTGGACAGCCGCAACCTTATGGGTAGACTGCGCCACCGGAATAGAGTGTCAGGCGAACAATTCTGGAGGGGGATGCTCATGCGTGGGGTTGTCCGCGGTTCCATCTGGTCCGGTTGCCTCGGCGGCCTCGCCATGGCGGCCTGTCTGTTCGGCGCCCTGC
This sequence comes from Azospirillum sp. Sh1, assembly GCF_008365135.1. Lineage (NCBI taxonomy): Bacteria > Pseudomonadati > Pseudomonadota > Alphaproteobacteria > Rhodospirillales > Azospirillaceae > Azospirillum > Azospirillum sp. Sh1. The sequence continues at coordinate 119,112 of NZ_VTTK01000015.1, forward strand.
CGGCGCTGGCGCTGGACGGCATCGTCGAGAAGAAAGTCTTCGAGATGCCGTCCTACACCACCACCGGCGGCGGGACGATCAAGAACGTCCGCATCGGCTGGGAAAGCTACGGCAAGCTGAACGAGGCCAAGGACAACGTCATCCTCGTCACCCATTTCTTCAGCGGCAGCAGCCATGCCGCCGGGAAATACAAGGCCGATGACGCCGCGCCCGGCTATTGGGACAGCATCATCGGCCCCGGCAAGCCGCTGGACACCGACAAATACTTCATCATCAGTTCCGACACGCTGGTGAACCTGTCGCCGAAGGATCCCAACGTCGTCACCACCGGCCCGGCCAGCATCAATCCGGACACCGGCAAGCCCTATGGCATGAGCTTCCCCATCGTCACCATCCAGGACTTCGTCAATGTCCAGAAGGCGCTGATCGACAGCCTGGGCATCAAGACGCTGCAGGCGGTGATGGGCGGCTCGATGGGGTCGCTCCAGGCCTTCGAATGGGGGGCCGACCATCCGGAGATGGTCAAGCGCGTCATCGCCGCCATCGGCGGCCCGGAGACCGATCCGTTCCTGATCGGCTGGCTGAACCTGTGGGCCGCGCCGATCAAGCTCGACCCCAACTGGAACAACGGCGATTATTACGGCAAGGCGGAGCCGAAGGCCGGCCTGACCGAGGCGCTGAAGCTGGTCACCCTGCAGGCGCGGCACTGGAAATGGGCGGACGCCGCCTTCGGCCGCAAATGGGCGGAGGACGGCAAGGACCCGAAGGCGGCGATGGGCAACCAGTACGCCATCGAAGCCTGGCTGGACAAGGCCGCCGCGGGCCGCGCCGCGGTCAGCGACGCCAACCATTTCCTCTATCTGGTGAAGGCCAACCAGACCTTCGTCACCGGCAACGGCGGATCGCTGGAGGATGGTCTTGCGAAGATCAAGGCGCCGGTGCTGCTGATCCCGTCGGCCGACGACCTCGTCTTCCCGCCCGACCGCAACATGCGCCCGCTGAAGGACCGGCTGGAAAAGCAGGGCAACACGGTGGAGTACACCGAGTCGATCACCTCCACCCTCGGCCATCTCGACGGCGTGGTGAACATCGGCAAGGCCGGCGACACGATCGCGCAGTTCCTGGCGAAGTGAGTGGTGTGGGGGCGCCTTTGCGGGTGCCCCCTCTAATCCGCGATCGGCGCCCCGCGGAAGTTCAGCAGGCTCGGCGCCTTGTCGATGATCTCTTCCAGAATCAGCGACGCCGTTTCCAGATCGCGGTCCAGCTCCGGCCCCAGCTTGCCGGCATAGTTCGGCCGCTTCAGCTTTTCCGCCGCGTCGTGCAGGCTGCGCAGTTCGGCCACGAAAATCTCGCGGGCGCCCATCGGCAGGATCGGGTTGGCCGACAGCACGAAGAAGAAACGCATGCTGGCCCGCACCAGAAGCGCCAGCATCACCATGTCCAACTTCTCGAACTGGTCGCGCAGGTCGTCGGAGCGGGCGTCGACCAGATTGCGCAGACGTTGTTCGATCAGGATGACCAGCGCCTGGAATTCGCCCACCTTGTCGCGGAAGTCGCGATAGGCACCGAAGCTGTGCTTGCTGGCCTCATGCTCGGCCAGTTGGGCCAGCTTCGATGCTTCACGGCACTGGCGCTCCAGCGCGCCCAGAAGTTCCTTGACCTCGGCTCGGGTGTATTGGCGCTTGCTCATGGGACTCGGCAGGGGTTGTGCAGGCGTTCGGGCGGACGTTCGAATGCTCCGTCATGCTATAGCACAACCCGTGGGCTGCAACCTATCCCATGCTCAGTGATCAGCCTTCACCGGGGCGCCCGGACGCCGCACCAGCGGCATGAACAGCAGTGCGCCGAAGAACACCGCCGACATCAGCAGCATGGCGTCGTTGAAGGTCAGGATCAGCGCCTCGCGCTGGACCAGCCCGACCAGCCGGGCCATCGCGGCGGCGGTGGGGTCCGCCACCAGCCCATCGAAGCGCTGGCTGAGGTTGTCGACCATCTGCTGCACCTCCGGCCGGGCGAGGTTGACGTTGTCGCCGAGCCGGTTCAGGTGCAGCGCGTTGCGGTCGGTCAGCACCGTGTTGATCGCGGCAAGACCGATGGCGCCGCCCAGGTTGCGCATCAGGTTGTAGAGGCCCGACGCGTTCTTCAGCTTGTCCGGCGGCAAGGTGCCCAGCGCCACGCTGTTGATCGGGATGAAGCACAGCATCAGCGACATGCCGCGCACCGCCTGCGGCAGGAACAGCTCCCAGAATCCGGTCTCGGCCGTGAAATGGCTGTTCAGCCAGACGCCGGTGCCAAACAGGATCAGCCCAAGCGCCAGCATGGCGCGCAGGTCCATCCGCTTCGACAGGGCGCCGGCGATGGGGGCCGACATGAACTGGAAGGCCCCGGTCACGAACATGATCTCGCCGATCTGCAGGCTGTTGAAGCCGCGCACGCGGGCCAGGAACAGCGGCTGCAGATAGACCGACCCGTAGAGGCCGATGCCCAGGATGAAGCTGTAGAGCGACCCGATGGCGAAGTTGCGGTCGGCGAAGGCGCGCAGCTCCACGATCGGATTGCGGTAGGACAGCACCCGCCAGAAGAATCCGACGGCGGAGACGGCGGCCACCACGGCCAACCCGAAGATCGCCTCGTCGTCGAACCAGTCGTTCCGCGGCCCCTCCTCCACCACATATTCCAGGCTGCCCAGGAAGGCGGCCATCAGCGCCAGCCCGACGAAATCGAAGCCCTTGCGCAATTCCGGATTCGGCCGGTCGACATCGACCAGGAACCAGACCAGCGAGGTGACCAGGATGCCGGGGATGACGTTGGCCAGGAACAGCCAGTGCCAGGACATGTGCTGGGTCAGATAGCCGCCCAGCGTCGGGCCGATGGTCGGCGCCATGGTGGCGACCAGCCCCATCATCACCGACACGCCCGCCCGCTTTTCCGGCGGGAAGATCATGAAGCTGGTGGCGAACACCGTCGGGATCATCGCGCCGCCGATGAAGCCCTGGAGCGCACGCCAGACGATCATCGATTCGATGCCGCCGGCGAAGGCGCAGGCGACGCTGGTCAGGGTGAAGCCGGCGGCGGCCACGGTGAACAGCACACGCGTCGACAGGATGCGCGACAGGATGCCCGACAGCGGGATCATCACGACCTCCGCGATCAGGTAGGAGGTCTGCACCCACGAGATCTCGTCGGCGCTGGCCGCCAGCCCCGCCTGGATTTCCGACAGCGAGCTGGAGACGATCTGGATGTCGAGGATCGCCATGAACATGCCGACGACCATCGCGAAAAAGCCGGCGATGTCGCGGGGTGTGAGCGGGCGCATGCCCTGGGCCGGTGTCGCCATGGAACCGCTGCCTTCCGTCGCGGCCGAACGACTGCCGCCCCCAAAAGGGAGAGGGCGCGGCTCCGGCCTGATTGTCACTCGGATTGATGGCGGGGACGCCGACCCCGAAGGGGGAGAAGGGTCGCCGTCCCCGCCAGAGCGTGACCGCCGCTTACCTGGCGGCCACCGCCTGCTTGTCGGACAGCGCGCCGAACACGCCGCCGCTCGCCACATGCGGCTGGGCATCGGCGCCGCGGGTGTCGACCTCCGCCACCACCGACAGGCCGGGACGCAGCAGGCCGGCCAGCGCGTTGTCACGCGGCAGCGCGATCCGCACCGGCACCCGCTGCACGATCTTGGTGAAGTTGCCGGTCGCGTTCTCCGGCGGCAGCAGCGAGAACTTGGACCCCGACGCCGGGGCGAAGCTCTCCACCGTGCCGGTCAGATGGCGGTCGGGGAAGGCATCGACGGAAATACTGACCTGCTGGCCGGGACGCATGTGCGCCAGCTGGGTTTCCTTGAAGTTGGCGACCACATAGACGTCGGGCAGCGGCACCAGCGACAGCAGTTGCACGCCCGGCCGCGCATATTGGCCGACCTGGACGCCGCGGTTGCCGATCACGCCATCGACCGGCGCGCGGATCACGGTGTTGTCCAGATCGTTGCGCGCGGTCTGCAACGTCGCCTGGGCCTGGGCCAGATGGGCCTCCGTCTCGGTCCGGGTGGCGTGCAGGACGTTGACCTGCTCGTTCTCCGACGCCAGCGCAGCCCGCGCCTTCGCCACCTGGGCCACCGCCTTGCGCAGGTCGGCGTCGGCGGTCTCCAGCTTCTGCCGGCTGGTCCAGCTGTCGCTGGCCAGCGACCGGCTGCGCTCGAACTCCTGCTGGGCGCGGCGCTGTTCGGCCTCGGCGCTCGCCAGTGTGGCGGCGGCCTGGTCGATCACCGTGCGCTGAAGCTCCAGCTTGCTGTCCAGCGTGCCGAGCGCCGCCTTCTGCGCGGTGACGGCGGCTTCGGCTTCCGCCACCTTGGCACGGAAATCCTGGTCGTCCAGCACCGCCAGCACGTCGCCCGTCCGCACCAGCTGGTTTTCCGCGACCTTCACGTCGCGGACATAGGCGGAAATCTTCGGGCTGACGACGGTGATGTCGCTCTGCACATAGGCATTGTCGGTCGACTCCAGGAACCGGCCCGTGGTCCACCAATGTTCGCCGGCGACGGCGCCACCTGCCAGCACAGCCAGCGCAACGCCCGACAGCACGATCTTCCGTACGCCATTCGCCATTGTCTCTATCCCCAATCCACCGCGGTCCGATCCGCAATCCGCCGATGCGCTCTTTCCGGCGCCGTCACGGAAAGAAACTGAACCGTTCAGTTTAGCCTTGCCGGAAGATGGCGGACGGCCTATCTCTTGTCAAGACCGAACTGAACGGTTTAGTTTTTGGCAATTGATGTCAGGGGGCTTGTCGGGCGATGCGGAACGCGGTAGGGGCCAGGAACATGGACCGAGGCAGCATGGACTCCGGCGAGGCGCGCATGACCACATTGGTTGCCCCCACTCCAGAAGCGGGATCGAAGCAGGCCCAGATCATGGAGGCTGCAGGCACCCTGTTCCTGGAACATGGCTACAGCGCCGTCAGCATGGATGCGGTCGCCAAGAAGGCGAACGTGTCCAAGGCGACCCTGTACGCGCATTTCGGCAGCAAGGAGGAGCTGTTCCGGGCGATGGTCGCCTGCGAATGCGCGAACTCCGTCATGAGCAGCGTCTGGGACGAGGCAATGGACCTGCCGGCGGCTGACGGCCTGCGCCTGATCGGCCGCACCTTCGTCCGCTTCATCGCCTCGCCGAAGGCGCTGGGGGTCTACCGGATGGTGTTGGGCGAGGTGCTGCGCCAGCCGCAGCTTGCCCAGGCCTTCTATGAAAGCGGCCCGGCCGAGACCTTCCAGCGCGCCCGCCAGTTCATGGCCCATATGGCGGACAAGGGCGAACTGGCGATCACCGACTGCGATCTCGCCACCCATCAGTTCTTCGGGCTGCTGAAGTCCAACATGCACATGAAGCTGCTGCTGTGCCTGAGCGAACGGCCGAGCGACCAGGAACTGGAACGCTATGTCGACGCCGCCGTCGACCTGTTCGCCAAGGGCTATGCCCCGGACAAGAGTTGACGGCAAGCGTTCACGACGCGCGGTTGGCGCCAGCGGCAATCCACAGGCACTAACCGGGAATCCACGCGCAGAATTCGCCCCTTCGGCTTGTCACCGGCAAAGGCTTCCTATAGCTTGCCCATGGCATACCCGCGTAACGGTGCGTGACGGATTCGCCGATGGATTATGAGACCACCTTCATCGCGCAGGTCATCACCGTCATTGGCTTTGCCGTTGGGCTGTCGATCGTCGTTGCCTCAGGCCGCTATCCCAGTCATATCCGCAATTCCCTTCGTTCCTACTCCTACGGGAAATTCCTGCTGGGGTCCGCCTTCCTCATCGCCGGACTGCGCGACGGTCAGGCGCCGGCACTTCTGATTCCGCTCGCCAACGGGATGGGGCTGGCGGGACTGACGATGAACTACACCAGTGTCCGCCATCTGCAGAGCCGTCCGGCCCGGCCCTATCTGCCTGTGGTCGTCGGACTGGTGGTGGCATCGCTCTGCCTGCTGCTTCTGCTTGCCGGCGGCGGCATCGCATCGGTTCGGATTTTGACGAGCGCGGCGACCTCCGCGGTGCTTTTGGCCATCGCATACGAGGTGCTCGTCCGCTACGAGGGGCGCGGAGTCCCCCATTATGTCACCGGCGTGATATGTGTGGCCATCACCATGGTCTATCTGCTCCGCATGACTGCCGGCGTGATGCAGGAAGAGGCTCCGGTCGGCACCATGATCGACGACAGGGTGGAGCGCGTCACCTTCCTGTTGACGATGCTGGCGACCGTGATCGGAGCAATCAATTATGTCCTGATGGCCAGCGACGAGTTCAACCGCGAGCTGTCCAAGCTCGCCCACACCGACGGGCTGACCGGCGCCCTGAACCGCCGCCGCCTGTTCGAAATGGGGGAGGTCGAATTCCGCCGGGCCCGTCGATATGGGCGGGACCTGACCGTGCTGGTGCTCGACATCGACCGTTTCAAATCGATCAACGACCACGCCGGCCACCCGTTCGGCGACCGGGTGATCCAGGCGGTGGTCGATTGCTGCACCGGGCAGATTCGGCACGAGGATGCCCTGGGCAGGATCGGTGGGGAGGAGTTCGCCATCCTGCTGCCCGAAACCGGGGCGGAGGCCGGCCGGATGCTGGCCGAGCGGCTGCGCTGTGCCATCGAACGGCAGCTGGCCCAGCTTGGTACGGAAGCCGGGGTGGCGGTGACCTGCAGCATCGGCGGCGTCAGCCTGACCAGGGAGCACAGCGAATTTTCCGATCTGATGGCCCAATCGGACACCGCCCTCTACGACGCCAAGCACGCCGGTCGCAATCAGGTGCGCTTCTTCCCCGAAGCGGCGCATCCGGTGCCCATGCCGGCCTGACGCCCGCCTGATCCGGCAAGCGGAGCCGGTTAGAAAAAACGGCCGGCGCACGGCCGCCTTTACCCGCGCGACCGCTTGCCGCATTATCCGCGCCGGTCCCCCCGGACGGTTTGCCCCGCCCGATCTTTCGGGGTCCGATCCGCCGGGTCCGATCCGGCTCCGTCCCTTCCGGCAACATCGGCGTAAGGTCGTGGTTCTTTCCAATCTCGGCTCCGGCGGCCTGGAGCCGCAGCGGTCGCAGCTGACGCTCGGCACGAAATTCAGGCTCATCAACTGGGGGCTGGTCCTGCTGATCTGCACGATCACCGGGGTCGGCGTCGGGCTGCTCTATTCCGCAGCCGGCGGCCATTGGAAGCCCTGGGCCCAGCCGCAGCTGGTCCGCGCCATTCCCGGCCTGGTCCTGATGCTGGGAATCGCGCTGGTCGACATCCGCCACCTGATGAAATCGGCCTACGTCATCTTCTTCGTCGTGCTCTGCCTTCTGATCGCGGTGGAGCTGATGGGACGGATCGGCATGGGTGCCCAGCGGTGGATCGACCTCGGCTTCTTCCAGCTGCAACCGTCGGAGCTGATGAAGCCGGCGCTGACGCTGGCGCTCGCCCGCTATTTCCACGGGGTGACGCTGGACCAGATCGGGCGGCCGCTTTTGCTGATCCCGCCCCTGCTTCTGGTCTTCACGCCTGTCGCCTTCGTGCTGATGCAGCCCAACCTCGGCACCTCGCTGCTGCTGATCATGGGGAGCGGCGCCATCTTCTTCGCCGCCGGCGTCCGGGTGTGGAAGTTCCTGCTGGTGATCGGCAGCGGCCTCGGCGCCATCCCGGTGGCCTGGGAGTTCCTGCACGATTACCAGAAGCAGCGCGTCTACACCTTCCTCGATCCGGAGACCGACCCGCTCGGCGCCGGCTACAACATCCTGCAGTCGAAGATCGCGCTCGGTTCCGGCGGGCTGTTCGGCAAGGGCTTCATGTCCGGCTCGCAGAGCCAGCTGATGTTCCTGCCGGAAAAGCACACCGACTTCATCTTCGTCGTCCTGGCGGAGGAGTTCGGCATGGTCGGGGCCGCCACGCTGCTGGCGCTCTACGTGCTGCTGTTCATCTATGGCTGGGTGATCGCACTGAACAGCCGCAGCCAGTTCGGCCGGCTGGTCGCCGTCGGCATGACCGCGCAGTTCTTCCTCTACGTCTTCGTCAACGTGGCGATGGTGATGGGGCTGATTCCGGTCGTCGGCATCCCGCTGCCGCTGGTGTCCTACGGTGGCTCGGCGATGATGACGCTGATGATCGGCGTCGGCCTTCTGCTCAGCATGTCGGTCCACCGCGACGTGCGCATCCCCAAAAGCGGCGTCACCGACGTCTGACGGTCCGATACCAATCGGCTGAGGTACGCCGGCCGGCGGCTGGGCGCACCCCACCCGCGCGGTTGCCGCCCCGCCCCGCTCTTGCGATATCGGGGTGCAGGCCGACCGAAATTTCGGGTCGGCCCGGCAGCAGCGGGAGGAACGGCCATGCGGAGAATCGCCACGGGAAATGGCGTGCGGAGGACCACCCTGATCGGCGCGGGCCTTGCGGCCTTGCTGGCTAGCTCTCTTTTCTCCGGCGGTGGACCGGCGCTGGCGGACTCCCTGTTCAGCCACGTCGGCGGCAGTTTCAGCGAGACGTCGGGCTCCTTCGATCCCTCGCGCTGGCAGCGGTCGGACGGCTGGAAGGCGGGCGGGCACATGAACTGCACCTGGAGCCGCGCCAACGTCACCTCCGGCAAGGGTCACCTCGCCCTGACGGTGGACGACCGCATCACCGGCTACGACCGCTATTCCTGCGGCGAATATTCGACGCACCGTTTCTACGGCTATGGCGCCTACACGGTGTCGCTGAAGGCGGTGAAGGCTGACGGGGTGATGACCTCGGTCTCCCACTACACCGGCCCGCCCTTCGGCGATCCCTGGGACGAGATCACGCTGGGCATCGCCGGCAAGGACACCACCAAGCTGGAGATCAGCTACGTCGTCAACGGCGTCGGGCACCGCAATGCGGTGGTCGATCTGGGGTTCGACGCCGCGAAGGGCTTCCACAGCTACGGCTTCGACTGGAAGCCCGACGGCATCGTCTGGACCGTTGACGGCAAGCCGGTTCACCAGGTCTCCGGCCGGCCGGAGCAACTGCCGCGCATGCCGGGCCGGTTGATGCTGCGCTTCTGGAGTGCGTCCGGCGACACCCAGTGGCTGCGCCGCTTCACCTATCCCGGCCATCCCCTGACGGCCGAGGTCGCCTCCGTCACCTTCCGCGAGGACCCGGCGAACCTCAGCAACTGAGGAGCCGGGCTCAGTCCAGCGCTTCGGCGCCCAGGTAGGATTCGACGACGCGGGGGTCGGCGACGACCTCCGCCGGGACGCCGTCGGCGATCTTCTCGCCATGGTCCAGCACCACCACGCGGTCGGACAGCGCCATCACCGCGCGCATGACATGCTCGATCATCAGGATGGTCAGCCCCTCGCGCCGGTTCAGGTCGCGCAGGACCTCGACCATGCGGTCGACCTCGGTGGGACGCAGTCCCGCCAGCACCTCGTCCAGCAGAAGCAGGGTCGGACGGGTGGCCAGCGCGCGGGCGACCTCCAGCCGCTTGCGGTCGGGCAGCGTCAGGCTTCGGGCCGGGCGGTTGGCCTGGTCGGCCAGTTCCAGCCGCTCCAGCACCGCGCGGGCCTGGATGCGCGCGGTCTCCACCGACCGTTCGCGGGCCAGCGCACCGACCACGACATTCTCCTCCACCGTCAACTGGCCGAACGGCTTGACGATCTGGAAGGTGCGGCCGATCCCGGCGGCGCAGACCTGATTGGGCTTCAGCCCCGTCAGATTGCGGCCCTTCAGCGTGACACGGCCCTCGTCGGGCGGAAAGACGCCGGCGATCAGGTTGAAGGTGGTGGTCTTGCCGGCACCGTTCGGGCCGATCAGCGCGAGGATGCGCTCCTCCGGCACGGTGAAGCTGACCTCCGACACCGCCTTCAGCCCGCGGAAGCGCTTCGACAGGCCCTCGACCTCGAGCAATGCGGCCATCTCAGGCACCCTCCCCCGGCTGGCGGACAAGACGCAGGCGGCGGGCCAGCCAGGGCCAGACGCCCTCCGGCCGGAAAACCACGATCACCACCAGCGCCGCGCCATAGAACAGTTGCTTCAGGCCGGGCAAATCCAGCCCTCCGGCCTCGATCAGGAAGGTCAGCGCCTCGCCCAGCGGGGTCAGGATGAAGGCGCCCAGGATCGGCCCGACCAGCGTTCCGATGCCGCCGACGATGGCCGGCAGGATGATCTCGATGGAGCGGCCCATGGAGAAGACCTGCTCCGGGAACAGATTGTTGAAATAGAAGGCCTGGAACACCCCGCCCAGCGCGGTCAGGGCGGAAGACACCGCCACCGCGGTCATGCGGGCGCGGAACAGGTCGACGCCCGACGCCTCCGCCGCGTCCGGCTCCTCGCGCACCGCCAGCCACTGGTAGCCCAGCCGGCTGTGCAGCAGCACCCGCGACAGCAGCAGCGCTCCCACCACCAGCGCCAGCGCCACGTAATAGAACAGCATGGGGGAACCGCGCAGGTTCAGCGGATCGCTCGCCCCCGCCTCCACCGGCAGGAAGAACCCGCCGGAGCCGCCGACCCAGGTGATGTGGTCGAAGCCGATGCGCGCCACCTCGGCGAAGGCGATGGTCAGCAGGGCGAAATGCACACCCTTCACCCCAAAGCGGAAGCCCAGGAAGCCGATGATGCAGCCGGCCACCACCGCCACCAGCATCGCCAGCACCATGCCGGCCCAAGGGCCCACGCCGAAATGAACGAACAGCGCGGCGCTGACATAGGCGCCCAGGCCGACATACAGCGCGTGGCCCAGCGACAGCAGGCCGGAAAAGCCCATCATCACGTTCCAGGCCTGCCCGACATAGGCGAACCACAGCACGGTGGTCAGCACCGACACCAGATAGCGGTCGGCGACGAAGGGCGCCACCGCCAGACCCAGCGCCGCCAGCACCAGCAGCACCATCCCTCGTCCGGTCACTCCCGAAGACATCACTCCCGATTGGCCGCTCATGACCGTTTCCCCAACAGCCCTTGCGGGCGCAGCAGCAGCACCACGATCAGCACCCCGTAGCTGAACAGGGATTTCAGGGACGGCGTCAGCAGGAAGCCGGCCAGCGCCTCCGACATGCCGATCAGCACGCCGCCCAGCAACGCGCCGGGCAGGCTGCCCAGCCCGCCGACGATGACGATGATGAAGCTGAGAAGCGTGTATTCCGGCGCCAGCTGCGGCCGGGCATCGACCAGCAGAGTCATCAGCGCGCCGGCCACCCCGACCACGGCGGCGCCGATGCCGAAGGTCAGCGCATAGAGGCCGTCGATGTTCAGCCCGACCACCCGGGCGCCCAGCGGGTTGTCGGCGCAGGCGCGGATCGCCTTGCCGGTCCGGCTGAAGCGGAAGAAGGCGAACAGCGCCGCCGCCACCACGATGGCCGCCGCCCCGGCGCGCAGCCGCACGGCATCCAGCAGCATCGGCCCGATCTCCACCGTGTCGAAGCTGTAGGGCACCTGGACGTTGCGGGCGTCGGGGCCGAACAGCATCAGCATGGCGTTGACCAGGATGGTGGCGACGCCCAGCAGCAAGATGAACTGCATATGCTCCGGCCGCTCGACGAACTTGTTCACCAGCCCGCGCTGCAGAAGCCAGCCGCAGACGAACAGCAGCGCCGCCATGATCGGCGCCGACAGCAGCGGGTCCAGCCCGAGCCAGCCGCCCAGCAGCACGGCGCCGTACATGCCCGCCACCATCATCTCGCCATGGGCGAAGTTGACGACGCGCACCACGCCGAAGATGACCGACAGGCCGAGCGCCGCCAGCCCATAGACCAGGCCGGTCAGCAGGCCGGAGGCCGCGATGTTCAAATAATAGTCGATCGGCATGGGCGGCGGATTGTCCGAACGGTTAGGTTCTGCGGGTTAGCAGTCCGCAGGCATGCAGGCAAGCCAGAATGACCGCGGCGGCCTGCAATCTGCCTTTCCGGCTATGGCTGTCCCGCCAGCCGCATCCCGCGCCGCAAGCCGGCGATCCGTTCCGCCACGTCCGCCAGCCGGCGTTCGAGAGCCGTGGTCAGGCAGGACCGCGCCGCCGCGGCCACCGCCGGGTCGCCCTCGGTCCCGGCGCGGATCCAGCACAGCGCGGCAACCCGCTCGTGGAAGCGGCGTTCGTCCTGGATCAGGTCGTAGGACGCCGCGGCGCGGGCCGCCGGATCGACGATGCCGGCCAGGAACCGCTCCTGCGCCCCACGGGCGCGGCCGTCGAGCAGGGTAAGCGCAGGGACGTCGCAGATCATCCGCCGCAGCGGCGCCGTCACCGTGGCGCAGCGCGGATCGGCGACCGGCGCGGGTGGCGGCTCCGGCGCCGGCACAGCGGGCATGGTGGAAGCAGGTACGACGGCTGCCGGCTGCGGGCGCACTGCGGACGGCGGGACCGCCTTGACCGCAGCCGGCAGCGTCATCGCAGGTGTGGGCGCCGGCGGGAGCGCTGGCCGTTCCGGCATGCTCCCGCCCAGCGAGCCCCGTACCACACGCACCGGCGTGCCGACCTCCGTCGCCGCGAAGACCGTTTCGATGTCCGCGGGCAGCATGCGGAAACACCCGCCGCTGGCCCGCCTGCCCACCGAATCCGGCTCGTTGGTGCCGTGGATGGCGATGGCCGGCCAGCCGAGGTCGAGCGCGAACTTGCCCAACGGGTTGTTCGGCCCCGGCGGCACCGCCCGCGGCAGCGATGGCTTGTCGCGCCGCTGGTGCGCGGTCGGCCGCCATGTCGGATCGCGACGCTTGCGCAGGATGGTGCTGTCGCCGACCGGGATCGGCACGCCGGGACGGCCGATGGCGACCGGGAAACTGCGGACATTGCCGTCGGAACCGGTCAGGTACAGCCGGCGATCTGCAAGGCTGATGGCGATCGACGGGCCGCCGGTGGCCTCCCCGACCGTCCCCTCCATCGGCGGGGACGCAGCGGCTCCCATGGCGGCCCCCATGGCGCCCAACATGGCGCCCGCGATGGCGAGCAGGCCCCAGAAAAGACACCGCGCCAGGATGCCCGCAATGGCTGTTGTCGGTCGGGGGCTGATGCCGCGGCCGCAGCCTCCCCGAATGGTCGTAGGTCTACGCATGCGGAAAGTTGATCGCGTGTCCCCTAAAACAGAGTAAACAGCATGGGACGACGGTCTCCGGGAGATGGGGGCCGCCCCGACAGCAAGGACGTGCATCATGGACCAGATCGAGCAGACGTTGGCCGTCGCGACGGAACACCACCGCGCCGGCCGCACCGCGGAGGCCGAGCGGCTGTACCGCGACGTGCTGGACGCTTCGCCCGGCCATCCGGACGCCCTCCATCTGCTTGGGGTCATCGCCCTGCAATCCGGCCGGGCGGAGGAGGCGGTCGACCGAATCGCCCAGGCGGTGGCCGGCGACGACAGCTCTCCCCTGTTCCACGCCAATCTGGGCCACGCCCTGCATGCCTCCGGCCGACAGCGCGAGGCGGCGCTCAGCTTCGCCCGCGCCCTGAGCCTGCTGACCAACGAAGGCGAGGGCTGGGGCAATGTCGGCGCGCTTGCGAATCTGATCCGCCGCTATGACGACGACATCCGTGCCGACGCCGCGGCGGAGGTCGATTCCCGCTACACGATGAGCGACGTGATGCGGCGCCAGTCCCTGCTGTTCCTGCTGAGCGGTGACATCGCCCATTACCGCAATCTGGTGAACACGGCGCTGGAAGACCCCCTGCGCTTCTCCGTGCCCTCCATGCATTACGCCTATTGGGGCATCGCCCTGCGGCTGTTCCAGGGCGATGCGCGCAAGGGCGACGTCGGCGCCTTCACCAATGGCGAGTTCCGCCGTTTCTACCGGCTTCTGGTGGAGGAGACCGCGCGCCGCTACGCCCTGGAGGCCCGCCTGCGCCGGACATCTCCGCGCGCGGCGGTGAAGCGGGTGGCGCTGATAACCAACCAGATGCTGGGCGAAGGCCACCAGCCCACGGCCGATGCCTTCGATTACGCCCGGCGGCTGCAGGACGACCATGGCTGCGAGGTGCTGATCGTCAATCCCAACGCCATGGCGGTGGAGGGGGAGAACGGCTTCGTCCCCGAATACAGCTACAACGTCACCGAGGATTATGACGGCGAGCAGACCATCTCCGCCCAGGGCGCGAACGTCCGCATGCTGTCCTTCCCGCAGCCGCGCTTCGACGAGGAGAAGCTGACCGCCATCGTCGACGCGGTGGAGCGGTTCGACCCCGACGTGATCGTCGCCTTCGGCGGGTCCAACACCGTGGCCGACCTGTTCGCCGGCAGCCGCCCGGTGGTCTTCCTGCCAACCTCCAGCGGCCTGTCGCCCTCGCTCGCCACCCTTCTGCTGGGCTATGCGCCGGAGGACGATGCCGCCGGCTGGCCGGAAGAGGCGCGGGCGCGCTTCCGTCCTTTCTCCTTCGGCTGGACGCTGCCGGCCGCCGGTCCCGCACGCAGCCGCGCGGATTTCGGCCTGCCCGCGGACGGGCCGCTTTACGTCGTGGTCGGCAACCGCCTGGACCAGGAGGTCGGGCCGGAATTCCTGGAGACGCTCGACCGCCTTCTCGACCGCGTGCCGGATGGGCAGGTCGCCTTCGCCGGCGCAGTGACGGAGTTGCCCGCCCGGATCGCCGCCGCCCGCAACGCGGCGCGGATGCATGCACTGGGCAATGTCGAAGGCATTCGCGGGCTGTACGGCGTGGCAACGGTCTACCTCAACCCGCCGCGCCAGGGCGGCGGCGGCAGCGCCGCATTCGCATTGGCGGACGGCCTGCCGGTGGTGGCCTACGCCCGGGGCGATGTCGCCGGCGTCGTCGGGCCGGCCATGACCGTCACCGACGAGACGGCCTTCCTGGAGCGCGCCGTGGCGCTTGGGCAGGACTCCGCCGCACGGGCGCAGGCTGCAGAGGCGGCGCGGACGCGCTTTGCCGAAACGGCCGACCGCGCACGGTCGGTGGAACGGCTGCTGGACTACGCGCGCGAGGCGCAGGGACTGTTCTGAGACGACACCCCGCCGGTTCCCCAAAACAGTTCCGCCCGGTTTTCCCACGAAACAATGCTTCGTGGGAAAACCGGGCGGTCAAGTTTCAGGGCATCGGCCGCGAACGGCGCGTCACGCGGTCACGGGTCAGTCTTCACTGGTCATAAGTGCCGGCCCCGACGATGTAACGGCCATCGCGGGTGATGTAGGAATGCTTGTGCTCGACCTTGTTGGTCTGGCGGTTCAGCCAGACATAGTCGATGACGGCGTTCGGCTTTTCCTTGGTTTCAGAGATCATCGATTGGACGATGGGCTTGCCTTCGGCGTCCTTCAGATTGGCGGCGTCGGTGCCGGCCAGCTTCGGGTTGGCGCCGGAGGCCACGTAACGGCCGTCGGTGTCGAAGACGAAGACATACAGCTCACCGCGGCGGAAGCTGCCCTTGGGGTCCTGGAAGGCCTTGGTCGCCTCATCCGGCCCCTTGGCCTTCAGGTAGGCGACGGCGTCGGCGACCAGCGACTTCGCCTGTTCCGGCGTGGCGTGATCGGCTGCGAAGGCGGGAGCGGCCAGCAGGGCGGCCGCGATGGCGACCAGGGATGCGGTTCTGCGAATCATGGATGACCACCTTGGATGTGAAGCGTGGAAGGGAAGAGCCATTGATCCGGCAGGGGTCATTCCTCGTGCACGGTTTCCAGCCAGGAACGGATCGACCACAGGGCCTCCTGGCCCAGCGCCTCGCCGAACTTGGGCATGTAGGTCACGCCGTTGCGGATCGAGCCGTTGGTGACGCGCTCCTTGAACCACTCGTCGCCGGCGTCGCCCTTTTCCAGATAGCGCAGGTCGGGAGCGATACCGCCGGACACCGCACCCAGGCCGTGGCAGCGCGCGCAATTCTGGTTGAAGGCCGACGCGCCGATCTCGATGGCGCGCTCGTTGCCGCGGTAGGGATTGCTGTCCCGCCAAGTCTCGCCCAGCTTCTCCAGCCCGGTGGTGTCGACCGGCTGGGGAACGACATCGCCATGGGCATAGACCAAACCGGGGAGAGCGACGGCGCCGATCAGACCAACGGCGGCGGCGAGTCGAATAATCCGTGCATTCATGAGAAAGACGTTCCCTCTGTTTCTAGCCGCCCTGCGGCCTTTGCTTCGCATGAGCAGACGTTATCAGCAGTGGGACCTACGAATAATTGGACTATGGTAGGACATCGTTAAAAAGATAACGAAATCATCTAAATAGGAGCAGGCACGGGAACGGGCGGACCGGATTGCTCCGGCCCGCCCCCGTCCCGCTTGGCCGCTCTTGCGGTCAGGCCTTCGGCAGCTTGAAGACCCAGAGCGAACCGCCCTGGTTGATGTCCTTCACCAGCTTGGCGACGTCGCCGCCCCACAGCGGCACCGCACCGCCCCAGCCGGAGACCACGGCGACATACTGCTCGCCGTCCATCTTCCAGGTCACCGGGCTGCCGACCACGCCGGAGCCGGTCTGGAACTTCCAGACTTCCTTGCCGGACTTGGCGTCGAAGGCCTTCAGATAGCCTTCCGGCGTGCCGGTGAAGACCAGATTGCCGGCGGTGGTCAGGACGCCGCCCCACAGCGGGGCCGGGTTCTTGTATTCCCACACGATCTTGCCGGTCTTCGGATCGACGGCGCGGAGCGCGCCGATGTAATCGTCATACAGCGGCTTGATGGTGAAGCCGGCGCCGAGATAGGCCGCACCCTTCTTGTAGGTGATCGGCTCGTTCCAGATGTCCATGCCCCACTCGTTGGCCGGGACATAGAACAGCTCGGTCTGCGGGTTGTAGGCCATCGGCATCCAGTTCTTGGCGCCCAGGAAGGCGGGAGCCGCGAAGACCGATTTGCCCTTTGCGTCGTGCGCATCGCCGGTGGCGGGCGCGCCGGGCCGGTTGTCGTCGATGTAGATCGGACGGCCGGTCTCGATGTCGATGCCCTTGGCCCAGGTGATCTTGGTGACGAAGGGCGAGGCGTTGATCAGCTTACCGTTGGTGCGGTCGATGACGTAGAAGAAGCCGTTGCGGTCGGCCTTGCCGCCGGCCTTGATGACCTTGCCGTCCTTCTTCAGGTCGAAGGACACGAACTCGTTCACGCCGTCGAAGTCCCAGCCGTCATGCGGCGTGGTCTGGTAGTGCCACTTGATCTCGCCATTGTCCGGATTGATGGCCAGCGTGGACGAGGTGTAGAGGTTGTCGCCGGGGCGCAGGTGCGAGTTCCAGGGTGCCGGGTTGCCGGTGCCGAAGAACAGCGTCTTGGTCTCCGGGTCATAGGTGCCGCCCAGCCAGGTGGCGCCGCCGCCGGTCTTGTACATGTCGCCCGGCCAGCTGGCATTGGTCTTGCCGGTGACGGTCGACTCCTTGCCGTTCAGCGTGCCCATGTTGCCTTCGATGGTCGGGCGCTGCCAGACCAGCTCGCCCGTTTCGGCATCGCGGGCCTCGACCATGCCGATGACGCCGAACTCGCCGCCGGAATTGCCGGTGATGATCTTGCCGTCGATGATCAGCGGGGCGGCGGTGTTGGAATAGCCTTCCTTGTATTCCTGCAGCTTCTTGTTCCACACCACCTTGCCGGTCTCGCGGTTCAGCGCGACGAGACGGGCGTCCAGCGTGGCGAAGTAGATCTTGTCCTTGTAGATCGCAGCACCGCGATTCACGACGTCGCAGCAGGGCATGATGCCGTCGGGCAGGCGATGGTTGTATTCCCACTTCTTGTGGCCGGTGCGGGCATCGACCGCATAAAGGCGGGAGTAGGAGCCGGTGACGTAGATGGTGCCGTCATAGATGATGGGCTGGGCTTCCTGGCCGCGCTGCTTTTCGCCGCCGAAGGAGAAGGACCAGACCGGGACCAGCTTCTTGACGGTGTCGGCGTTGAGATCGGTCAGCGGGCTGAAGCGCTGGGCCTGCGGCCCCATGCCATAGGTCAGGACCGCTTCGGTGTTGGTGGCGCTCTTCAGCAGATCGTCGCTGGAGGGGCCGGCGGCGTCGGCGGCCAGGACGCCGGTGGCGCTGAACGCGGTCAGCGAGGCTGCCAGGGCGAGACTTGTAACCAGGCGCTTCATATGCGGTTGCCTCCCAAAACTGATGATGACGGCACCGCCCGGGGCATGACCCGTCCGTTGCCCCCGGACGGGCGGGTCCGGCGGGCGATAGCGGGATCGGGGGCGGCTTTTTAAGCTTTTGGCGGCCGAAGGGACCGCGTCGCTTTACGATATCGGCAGTGTAGACGGATGATCGGTTGGGTAAATTGTCGGATAGTAGCAGGCGTAAACGTCAGCCCGCCGCGCTTCACCCCCGCGCTTCACCCCCGCACTTCAATTGACCCGCGGCAGAGCAGCCTGCTCGATCTTCGGCCAGAGATGGGCGACGGAGCGGCGATACTCTTCGCGAAGCACGTCCAGCACTTCGAATCGCTCAGGTATCGGCAGTTCCAACGCTTCCGCCATGTCGAGGCCCGAGTCCACCGCATGGCGCAGCGTGCCGTCCAGCCAGGTCAGCCAGTCGCGCGTCTGGGCGACGCAGGCCTTGTCCGACCGGATGTGCCCGTGGTTGGGCACCAGCAAACGGATGTCCAGGCCATCGACCATGTCCAGTTCCTTCAACCAGTCGGCGACGGTGGCGTGCGGCGTCGTCGGGGTGCGGTCGCAGAAGACCACGCCGCCGGCGAACAGCACGCCGGTCGTCTCATCCAGGATCATCAGGTCGGCGGCGGTGTGTCCGCTCAACGGGATCAACCGCAGCCGGTGGTCGCCGAACCTGACGGTCGAGCCATAGACCGGCTCCGTCGGCACCGTCACCTCGGTGCCGCGCATCCAGTCGCCGACCAGCCGGTACATGTTGTCGGCGATGCCGCTCCCCTCCTCCTGGATGCCGGCGATGGTACCGGGCAGGGCCGCGATGGGCACATCGGCGAAAGCCTGGGACCCCAGCCAATAGTCGGGGTGCAGGTTGCTGATGAAGACCTTGCGGATCGGCTTTTCGGTGACCTTGCGGATGGCCGCGCGCATCTCCTCGCCATAGCGGCGGGACGGGCCGGTCTGGATGACGATCACCCCGTCGGCAGTGACGATGAATCCGGAATTCAGGATGTTGCCGCCGTTGGCGCGGGTGAAATGCTTTGTCGAGCCTTCGAAGACATAGGTGTCGGGGGCGATGCGGGTCGGCTTCAGATCATAGGTCAGCGGCCCGGCGGCCCGCGCCGATCCCGTCGCCGCACCGGCCATCAGGGCAGCGGCAAAGGCGGTGGTCAGCGCCAGCCGGCGCAGAAGCGGCATGCTCATTGCCCGACACTCCAGGGCTGGTCGGCGGGCTTCAAGGACCTCGCCGGCCTCATCGCAGGTTGGGCGCCGGGCGGCGGCATCGGGATCGTCGCGCGGATCTCGCCGCCCTGGTTGTCCCGGCCGCGCAGCACCAGCGCCGTTGCGTCGGGCGGCGGACGAACGTCCAGCGAATAGACCGGGTTCTCCGACACCGGTTCCAGGCTGTCGATCCGCGCAAGTTCCGGCGAACCGCCGGGGGTCTGCGCATCGACCTGAAGGGTCTCGATGAAATAGGCGGGAATGCCGTCGACCAGACCGGTGTCGTTGGGATGGCGGATGCGCAGTCGCAGCCGCGCCACCCCATCGGCGTCCGCCGGCCACAGCCGGGCCTGCACCTCGCCGACATGGTCGGCCCAATCCTTCTGGGCATAGGAGGCCGGCGGTGCGCTGCAGCCGCCACCCGCCGCATCCACCATCACGCCGGAGACATGCCACACCCCGTCCGCGGTCCGCGCCGCGCCACGCACGGCGGTGGCCTGCTGAATCTTGATGCGGGTGGCGATGTAGGGCGCGGCTGTGCCGGGGTGGTAGCGCAGCACCAGCGGGAAGGGGTTGAGGTCGGCGATGGCCACCATCTCCACCACATGGCCCAGCGCCGTGGCATCGACCGAAACCGGCACCGCGCGCGTGTCCTCCGCCGCCGCCGGCGCATTGACCCTGACGGCATCGTCGAAAACGACCGGCGCGCCGGCGAAATACTGGTCGCGCAGCGCCTCCCACATCACCGAGTTCAGCGGATCGGATGGAGAGTTTGCGGCGAACGCGGCGCCCGCGACGACGATCATCGCGCCGGCCAATCCTGCTTGGTAAAGGGCGTGTCCCATCCATCTCCTCCCGACCGGCCAACTTCCGTCCGTTCCGCTCACTCCACCAGCGGCGGCGGCGTGTGGGTGACGCCGTAGGCGGCGAAGATCCGGCCCATCGTCCCGTCCTCGGTCAGCGCCGTCACCGCGTCGCCGACGCTGTAGGCGAGGTCGCGGGCGTTTTCCTTGGTCGCCATGCCGATGTTCCAGTTGGAGGTCATCATGCCCGGCAGGGTCACGGTGGTGACCGGGAACTGCTCGGCCCGCGCACCCAGCGCCGCCTGCACCTGGCTCAGCGGCGCCAGCACTGCCGCCGCCTCGCCGGAGGTCAGCTTCTCGATGGCGGCCTCGGGCGTCGGGCAATGGATGACGCGGCTTCGCAGCCGGCCGCCCTGCAGGCCCAGAAGGAAGAAGTCGGGAACGCTGTCGATCTCCACCGCGATCGGTTCGTCCGGCAGGGTCGCCAGCACGGCGGAGCGCACCCGCTGCGGGTCGCGGGCCAGGGCGAACACCTCGTGATGATAGGGACCGAACAGCACCGCTTCCGGATTCATCAGCCCGAACTGCTTGTCATAGGGGACGTGCATCATGATGTCGGCCAACTCGCCGCCGAACAGGCTGCCGCGCCAGACGGCCACCCGCAGATCGTCCGACACCGTCTCGCCGGGAATTTGCTCGTAGATGTCGGCCTTGACGCCCAGCTTCTCCGCGATCGCCTTGGCCAGATCGACGTCGATACCCACCAGCTTGCCGTCGCGCTGGAAGGAGAAGGGCGGGAAGTCGCGGTAGACCGCCACGCGCAGCCGGCCACGCTCCATCACCTCGTCCAGCGGCCGGGCGTCCGCACTCCGCGGAACGCCGAATGCGGACGCGATTCCGACAGCGGCACAGCTTGCGGCCAGTCTGGACAGGAATCGGCGGCGGGTCACATACGCCATGGCAAGTCCCGGCAGTGGTGGTTTCATCATGGAACGGGCTGCCAGGATAGCCATCGCTCCGTCACGCCAATAATTGGACTTTCGTACAAGATGGGGCCACGCCCCTGCCGTCGCCTGTCCATCCTTCCATAGTCGCATTCCGCCGTACGGGTTCGCCCGATAGGCTGCACACCAAACAGTTGGCGTTCCGACGGATATGATGACCAAGCCCCGCCTTCCCGGCCTTCTCCGCAGCGCATCGCTGGCCGCACTCGCCGCCGTCCTGCTGGCCGGGACGCCCGGTGCCGGCGCCGCCGCCCAGACCGCCGTTGCCGATTCCATCTCCGAGATCCGCATCGGCCTGTTGTCGCAGACGCCGGAACCGCCGCCCTCGGTTTCCAACCCCGATGAGCCAGCGGCCGACGACGGGGTTGCCGGCGCGACGCTCGCCATCGCCGACAACAACACGACCGGCAAATTCCTTAAGCAGACCTTCCTGCTCGACAGCGTCGAGGTGCCGCCGGACGGCGATGCCGCCGCGGCCCTGCGCGAGTTGGCTGGTCGCGGTGACCGCTTCGTCATCGTCGATGCCCCCGGCGCCACGGTGGAGGCCCTGTCGAAGCTGCCGGAGGCCCGCAACCTGCTGCTGCTGAACGCCAACGCGCCCGACGACGTTCTGCGCGGCAGCGCATGCGCCGCGAACCTCGTCCATGTGGCGCCCAGCCGGGCGATGCTGGCCGACGCGCTCGGCCAATATCTGGTGAAGAAGCGCTGGCCGCGCTGGTTCCTGGTCACCGGACGCCGGCCGGAGGACAAGCTGTATGCCGACGCGATCCGCCGCACCGCCAAGCGCGTCGGCGCGCAGATCGTGGCGGAGAAGCAATGGACCGCCGACAGCGACGTCAACCGCACCGCCGAATCCGAAATCCCGGTCTTCACCCAGGCCAAGGCCTACGACGTGCTGATCGTCGCCGACGAGGTTGGCGAATTCGGCGATTACCTGTCCTACCGCACCGCCGACCCGCGCCCGGTCGCCGGCACCCAGGGGCTGGTCCCCACCGTCTGGCACCGCACCCACGAGCAATGGGGCGCAGCACAGCTGCAATCCCGCTTCAAGGCCGCGGCCAAGCGCCCGATGACCACGCGCGACCACAATGACTGGACCGCCGTCCGCGTGGTGGGCGAGGCTGCCGCCCGCACCCGCTCCGCCGATCCCGACCGCCTGATCGCCTTCATCCAGTCGCCCGACTTCACCATGTCGGCCTTCCGCGGCGCACCGCTCAGCCTGCGGCCCTGGGACGGGCAGTTGCGCCAGCCGGTGCTGCTGGCCGCCGACCGTTCGGTGGTGTCGGTATCGCCGCAGGAGGGCTTCCTGCACCCGCGCACCGAACTGGACAGCCTGGGCTACGACCAACCGGAAACGCTCTGCAAGACACGAGGAAAGACCACGCCATGACCGCCGCCCGCTTCACCGGCATATCCTTAGCAGCCCTGGCCACCGCCTTCCTGGCGTCTGCCGCCTCGGCCCAGACCATCTATGTGTCGAACGAGAAGGACAACACCCTGTCGGTGATCGACGGCAAGACCATGGCGGTCACCGACACGATCAAGGTCGGCAAGCGCCCGCGCGGCATCACCCTGTCGAAGGACGGCACCCAGCTGTTCATCTGCGCCAGCGACGACCATGCGGTGCAGGTTCTCGACCTCGCCAGCAAGAAGGTCGTCCACAACCTGCCGTCCGGCGAGGATCCCGAACAATTCGCCCTCAGCCCCGACGGCAAGAGCCTGATCATCGCCAACGAGGACAGCAACATCGTCACCGTGGTCGACGTGCCGACGCGCAAGGTCGCCTTCCAGGTCGATGTCGGGGTGGAGCCGGAGGGGATGGACGTCAGCCCCGACGGCCGCTGGGGCGTCAACACCTCCGAAACGACCAGCATGGTCCACTGGATCGACATGGAAAAGCGGCAGGTGGTCGACAACACGCTGGTCGGCCCCCGCCCGCGCTACGCCCAGTTCACCAAGGACGGGTCGCAGCTGTGGGTTTCGTCGGAGATCGGCGGCACCGTCAGCGTCATCGACACCGGCACCCGCAAGGTCACGAAGGTCGTCGATTTCCACATCAAGGGCATCGCCAAGGACCGCATCCAGCCGGTGGGTGTCAAGCTGACCGACGACGGCCGCTATGCCTTTGTGGCGCTCGGGCCCGCCAACCACGTCGCGGTGGTGGACGCCAAGACCTTCGAGGTGAAGGATTACCTGCTGGTCGGCCGCCGCGTCTGGCAACTGGCGCTGACGCCCGATCAGAAGACGCTCTACACCACCAACGGGGTCAGCGGCGACGTGTCTGTGATCGACGTCGACGGCCTGAAGGTGACGAAGACGGTCAAGGTCGGCCGCTATCCCTGGGGCGTGGCGGTCAAGGGGTGAGACGAACAGGGGCCGAGGCGGAGAGGAACGGTGGAATGACGGTACCGGCACTGGAGGTCGATGGACTGCGCCACAGCTATGGCGGAAACCGCCTCGCGCTGGAGGATGTCGGCTTCCGCGTGATGCCCGGCGCCTTCACCTGCCTGCTCGGCCCCAACGGCGCAGGCAAGAGCACGCTGTTCGCGCTCGCCACCGGCCTGCTGCGGCCGACCGCCGGACGGGTGCGCATCCACGGCCACGACATCGCACAGGCACCTGGCGACGCGCTGGCCCATCTTGGCGTGGTGTTCCAGCAGCCGACCCTCGACCTCGACCTGACGGTGGTGCAGAATCTGCGCTATTTCGCGGCCCTGCACGGCATCGGCCGGCGCGAGGCCGACCGGCGGATCGAAGCGGAACTCACCCGCCTGTCCCTGTTCGAACGGCGGGCGGAGAAGGTCCGCGCGCTGAACGGCGGCCACCGCCGGCGGGTGGAGATCGCCCGCGCCCTGCTGCACCGCCCCACCCTGCTGCTGCTGGACGAACCGACGGTCGGGCTGGACATCCCCGCCCGCCGCACCCTGATCCGTCATGTCCATGCCTTGTGCGCGGAGGATGGCATCGCCGTGCTGTGGGCCACCCATCTGATCGACGAGATCGACCCCGCGACCGACCATGTGGTGGTCCTGCACCGCGGCCGGGTTCGCGCCGATGGGCCGGTCGCCGCGGTGAATGAAGAGACCGGCTGCGCCACCGTGGCGGAGAGCTTCGACCGGCTGACCGCCGCCCGCCCCACCGCCGAGGTGGAGACCGCAGCATGACCGGCCGGCAGTTCGGGGGATGGTGGATCGCCTTCCAGGGCATCGTCGCGCGCGAGGTGCTGCGCTTCGTGCATCAACGCGAACGCTTCCTCGGAGCGCTGGTCCGGCCGCTGGTGTGGCTGTTCGTCTTCGCGGCGGGGTTCCGGGCCGCGCTCGGCATCGCCATCATCCCACCCTACGAGACTTACATCCCCTACGAGGTCTACATCGTGCCGGGGCTGATCGGCATGATCCAGCTGTTCAACGGCATGCAAGGCTCGCTGTCGATGGTCTATGACCGCGAGATGGGCAGCATGCGCATCCTGCTGACCAGCCCGCTGCCCCGTGCCTTCCTTTTGCTGGCCCGCCTGCTGGGCGGCGTTGTGGTCTCGGTTCTCCAGGTTGCGGCCTTCCTGCTGATCGTCCGGCTCTACGGCATCGACCTTCCGCTCTGGGCGCCGCTGACCGTGCTGCCGGCCCTGCTGTTGAACGGGCTGATGCTGGGGGCGCTGGGCATGGTCCTGGCCTCCACCATCCGCCAACTGGAGAATTTCGCCGGGGTGATGAATTTCGTGGTCTTCCCCCTCTTCTTCCTCTCCTCCGCACTCTATCCGCTCTATCGCATGGAGGAGGCCGGCCCGCTGCTGTGGTGGCTGTGCAGCCTCAATCCCTTCACCCATGGGGTGGAGCTGATCCGCTTCGCGCTCTACGGCCGGATCGACGGTCTGGCGTTGGCGGTCGTCACCGGCGCCACCCTGCTGTTCGCGGCCCTGGCGGTGCGCGGCTATTCCCCCGCGCGCGGCATGGGATCACGGGCGCCGTCGGCGGCAGGATGACGCCTCACGCCGCGTCGTGGAAGATGATGCCCAGCGTGTGGCGCGCGCCTGAGCGCACCGGGCTGACGCCATGGCGGTGCCGGACACGGTAGATGCCGCGGGTGCCCTGGACCGGACGCTGGTCCACCGCGAAGATCACCGCATCCCCCAAGCCCAGCGGCACCACGGTCGCGCGCGACTGCATGCGCGGCCGCTGCTCGGTCAGGACGAATTCGCCGCCGGTGAAGTCCGATCCCGGCGCCGACAGCAGGATGGCGACCTGCAACGGGAACACCGTCTCGCCATACAGATCCTGATGCAGGCAATTGTAGTCGCCGGGACCATATTTCAGCAGCAGCGGCGTGGGGCGTGCCTGTCCAGCCGCATGGCAGCGCTCCAAAAACTCCGCGTGATCCGCCGGATAGCGGGTGTCGAGCCCCATCGCCGTCGCCCAGCGGTTGGCGACCGGAGCCAGCCGGCGGTATAGCGGCGCGCGCAGGGCGGTGATCGGCTCAGGCAGAGGGTGGGTGAAATACTTGTATTCCCCTTTGCCGAAGCCGTGCCGCTCCATCACCACCCGGCTGCGGAAAGGGGTGTCCTGCTCATAAAGTCCCGCCAAGGCGCCACAGGTCTCCGCGTCCAACAGTGGCCCCGCGACCGCATGACCGACCGATTCCAGCTCTGCTTCGATGCGTGTCCAGTCCAGCGTCTCCAGCATCCTCACTGCGCCGCCTCCTTGCGCTCGCGGTCCAGCAGGTCCCGCTTGCGCTCCACGCCCCAGCGATAGCCGGACAGGCCGCCATCGGACCGCACCACCCGATGGCAGGGGATCGCCACGGCGATCGGGTTGGCACCGCAGGCCCGCGCCACCGCCCGCACGGCCGCCGGCTCGCCGATGGCGCCGGCGATCTCGGCATAGCTGGCGGTCCGGCCGGCCGGAATAGCGCGCAACGCCTGCCACACCCGCTGCTGAAAAGCGGTGCCGCCGATGTCCAATGGCAGATTGAGCCCCGTCCCCGGCGCCTCTACGAACCCCACCACCTGCGCCACGGTCGCTTCGAAGGCTGCATCCCCGCCAATCAACTCGGCTTTGGGGAAGCGGTCCTGCAGATCGCGAAGCAGCAGTTCGGGATCGTCGCCCAGCAGGATCGCGCATACCCCGCGCTCCGTCGCCGCCACCAGGATCGAACCGAACGAGCAGACTCCGACAGCGAAACGGATCGTCTGCCCCGCCCCGCCCTTGCGGTAGCTGGTCGGCGTCATCCCCAACCGTGCCCCCGCGGTCTCGTAGAACCGCCCGGAGGAGCCATAGCCGGCCTCATAGATCGCTTCAGTCACGCTGCCGGCCTGCTGCAAAGCACCGGCGACGCGGGTGGCACGGTTGGCCTGGACATAGGCGCGCGGCGTGACGCCGGTCACCTGCTTGAAAATACGGTGGAAGTGATGCGGGCTCATCCCCGCCGCCGCTGCAAGTTCTTCCAAGGGCGGCACCTCTTCCGCCTCCTCGATCAGGCGGCAGGCTCGGGCCACAGCCTCGGCCCGGCGGTCGTTCTGGCTCGGCCCATCCGGCCGGCAGCGTTTGCAGGGCCGGAACCCCGCCCGCTCCGCCTCGGCATTGCCGGCATAGAACACGACATTCTCCGGCCGTGCCGGCCGCGCGGCGCAGCTCGGCCGGCAATAGACGCCGGTGCTGCGGACCGCATAGACGAAGCGCCCGTCGGCGGCAGGATCGCGGCGGCGCAATGCCTCCCAGCGGTCGCTATCGGAGTCGGCTGCTTCGGAGATGCCCGCTCCGGAGATGGTCGTGTCGGGTGCAACGGTCATGTGTCCCTCTCCCTGCATGAAGCTTACAGGCTCGGTGGCGAGATGAGGGAGCAATGTGAACTGTCAGGAGGAACGGCACACTCCGCCGCTTGCTTTCGAATTGTGTCTCAGCGCCCCAAACGCCGAAACGCCCCGGCTCTGATGAACCGGGGCGTTTCGAAATGGTGTGAAGATGCAAGCTTGTGCTTCGTGTTATGCGTCTCTTGAGGCTGAGTGACCTGGCGGCGACCTACTCTCCCACGT
>NZ_VTTK01000016.1:0-144027 GCF_008365135.1 Azospirillum sp. Sh1
GAATCATCAAGTTCATGATTTGTGCTCACCAGGCCAGCTCACCCGCCGGCCATAGTGGCGGATGCTACATAAGTCCGCTGTTTTCCCGCCTTCCCGCCCACGCCGCGCTCATTGAATCCTGGATCTCGGCGATGCAGAGCGCCATAACCCGCCCCTGATCCGCCTGCTCTTCGCCCCTCCGCTCATCGCACAGTGTTCTGGAAAGTCCAATGACCGACACCCTTCGCCCCGTCCACGTCATCGGCGGCGGTCTCGCCGGCTCGGAAGCCGCGTGGCAGCTCGCCTCCCGCGGCGTGCCCGTCGTGCTGCACGAGATGCGGCCGGTCCGCAAGACCGAGGCCCACGACACCGACAAGCTGGCGGAGCTGGTCTGCTCCAACTCCTTCCGGTCGGACGATGCCGAATACAACGCGGTGGGGCTGCTGCATGAGGAGATGCGGCGCTGCGGCTCGCTGATCCTGCGTTGCGCCGACGCGCACAAGGTGCCGGCCGGCGGCGCGCTCGCCATGGACCGCGACGGTTTCGCCGATGCGGTGACGGAGGCCGTCTCCACCCATCCCCTCATCACCATCCAGCGCGAGGAGGTCGCCGGCCTGCCGCCGGAGGAGTGGGACAGCGTCATCGTCGCCACCGGCCCCCTCACCTCGCCCGCCCTTGCCGAGGCTGTGCGCACCCAGACCGGCGAGGAGTCGCTGGCCTTCTTCGACGCCATCGCTCCCATCGTCTATCTGGAGAGCATCGACCTGTCGAAGGCGTGGTTCCAGTCGCGCTACGACAAGCCCGGCCCCGGCGGCACCGGCAAGGACTACATCAACTGCGCCTTCGAGAAGGACGAATACCGCGCCTTCATCGCTGCCCTGATCGAGGGCGAGAAGCTGGACTTCAAGGAGTGGGAGAAGAACACCCCCTACTTCGAGGGCTGCCTGCCGATCGAGGTGATGGCGGAGCGCGGTGTCGACACCCTGCGTTACGGCCCGATGAAGCCGGTCGGCCTGACCAACCCCCACAAGCCGGAACGACGCCCCTATGCGGTGGTCCAGTTGCGCCAGGACAATGCACTTGGCACGCTCTACAACCTCGTCGGCTTCCAGACCAAGCTGCGCCATGCCGAACAGGCCCGCATCTTCCGCATGATCCCCGGCCTGGAGAATGCCGAGTTCGCGCGGCTGGGCGGCATGCACCGCAACACCTTCCTGAACAGCCCGCGCATCCTCGATGGCGCCCTGCGGCTGAAGTCGCTGCCCCGCCTGCGCTTCGCCGGGCAGGTCACCGGCTGCGAGGGCTATGTGGAGAGTGCCGCCGTCGGCCTGCTCGCCGGCCGCTTCGCCGCGGCGGAACGGATGGGCCAGGAGATCAGCACGCCGCCGGTGACCACGGCGCTCGGCGCCATCCTCGGCCACATCACCGGCGGGGCGGAGGCGGAGACCTACCAGCCGATGAACGTCAATTTCGGCCTGTTCCCCCCGGTGGACGACAAGATCCGCGGGCGTGACCGCAAGCTGGCCTACACGCGCCGGGCGCTGGCCGATCTCGACGGCTGGCTGAAGGGCTGACTGGCAACCGCAAGCGCGGGCGTCAGTAGCGCCCGCGCATCGCCGCCCAGCCCAGCCAAAGCTGACGGAATGGGTTGGCCAGCATCACGCGCGGGGCGAACACATCGTTGCCCTCCCGCGCGATCACGCCCAGATGCAGGTCGGCGAGCGTCGCCGGCAGCAGCGCCGGGACGGCGGCCTTGGGCACTTCGCGACGCAGGGCGCGGGCCTCGGCCAGATGCTTGCGGGCGACCTCGGCCACCTCCCCCACCACCGGCCGCAGCTGCGGCGTCGAGCGGCCGGCGAACAGGTCCTCGCTCTTGGCGCCATGCCGCTGCATCAGGTCTTCCGGCAGGCGCTGGCGATTCTGGCGGGCCAGGAATGGTACCGCGCGCAGGATGCCGGCGAGGGCGTAGGCGATGCCGACATGGCGCCCGGCCGCCATCGCCGCCGCGTCCCGCACACCCAGGATCTCCAACGCCAGCTGGACCAGCGGCGCCCCGGTCACCTCGGCATAATTGACGAGACAGGTCAGGTCGGCCGGCGGGGTGTCGTCCAGGTCTGCCTCGCGCGCGTCGATCAGCCGGTCGAACAGGGTGCGGCTCAGTTCCAGCCCGCGGGCGGCTTGCGCCAGCGGCTCCATCACCTCATGCCGCGGTACGGGTCCATCCTCATAGACGGCTTCGATGCCGTCGCGCCAGAATTGAAGTCTCATCTGGCCCAGGATCGGTTCGCTGACCACCTCCCGCGTTTTCGCGATCTCCAGGTTGAAGGCGTAGAGTGCGAATGTCGCCTCGCGCCTGTCGGCGGGGGTGAACAGACCTGCCAGAAAGTGGTCGTTGTCATATTTCCGAACCTCCCGTCCGCAATAGGACAGGTCGGTCGCAGCCTTCACCATGGGATGCCCGATTGGAAAAAGAGGGGAGGAGCGTTGGAAGGACGGGCCAAAGCCTGTTGCTACGCCTATATGAAGCACACACGGTCGCACCGCCAGCCCCGACGCGCAGCAGGCAGGGATCCCATGACGGATTTCAACATCGCCCCGACGAAACCCCGCAAGACCGGCCCGGTCGCCCGCAAGGATGAGACAGGTGAGAATTTCCCGGTCGCCTCGCGCCTTATTCCGAAGCACCTGCGTCCGCATGTGATCGCCTTCTACCGCTTCGTGCGTCTGGCCGACGACATCGCCGACGATCCGGATCTCGAACCGGAGACCAAGCTGGCCTATCTGGAGGCGCTGGAACGGGCGCTGACCTCCGGCCAAGCCAAGCACGCCTATCTGAAGCCGGCCACCGAGTTGCGCGAGAGCCTGCAGAAGACCGGCGTCAGCGACCGTCATGCCCGCCAGATCCTGCGCGCCTTCCGCCGCGACTCCGTCGGTGCCCGCTGCCACAGCTGGAGCGATCTGCTTCTCTACTGCCGCTTCTCCGCCAACCCGGTCGGCCGCTACCTGCTGGATCTGCATGGCGAGGGCGTGGCGGCCGGGCCGGCGTCGGATGCGCTGTGCTCCGCCCTGCAGGTGCTGAATCATCTGCAGGACGCGCGGGAGGACTGGACCCAGCTCGGCCGCTGCTACATCCCGCTGGGCTGGTTCGACGAGGCCGGGATCAGCGTCGAACGACTGGTGGAGGTCGAAAGCGACGTCCGCCTCCGCGCCATCTTCGATCAGGCGCTGGAGCATACCGACCGGCTGCTGGAGCGTGCCGCCGCCCTGCCCGGCCTGATCCAGCATCGTGGCCTGCGGATGGAGGCGGCGGTGATCCTCAGCCTCGCCGAATCGCTGTCGCGCCGGCTGAAGGCCCGCGACCCGATGAAGGCGCGCGTGACGCTGGGCACGCACCACAAGCTGGCCGCGGTGGCACGGGGGCTGGCGCGGAGCTTCTCCGCCGCATAAACTCCGGGGTCACACGTCGCGACATGTCGCTATAGGCACGTCAGGACGGGCAATGCCCAGGATGCTACAGATGACCCCTCCGCCGCTGGAGACGGCCCCGCTGGAACCGGTATCCACGACGTTGCCGGACGACAAGGCACCCGATACGGCGACCAGCGTCACCGCGAAGTCGGGCAGCACCTTCTACTGGCCGATGCGTCTGCTGCCCGCTTCCAAGCGGGCGGCGATGTTCGCCATATATGCCTTTTGCCGCCGCATCGACGACATCGCCGACGAACCGGGCGAGCCCGCCGCCAAACGGGCGGCGCTGGACCTCTGGCGCTGCGACATCCGCGATCTCTATGGCGGCGGGGCTCCCAGCGGACCGCTGACGGCCGCGCTGAAAGGCGCGATCGAACGGTACGGCCTGCCGCGGGCTGAGCTGGAGGCGCTGATCGACGGCATGGCGATGGATGTCGCCGGGGAGGACTCCGGTTCCTGCGGCATGCGGGCGCCTGACCTCGACACGCTGCGGCTCTATTGCCGCAGGGTCGCCGGTGCCGTGGGCATGCTGGCCATCCGCGTGTTCGACCGCGCCGATCCGGCCACCGAGCGCTTCGCCCTGGCATTGGGCGAGGCCTTGCAACTGACCAACATCCTGCGCGATCTGGCCGAGGATGCGGAACTCGACCGGCTCTACCTGCCGCGGGAACTCCTGCTGGCCGCCGGCATCGACGGCGACCGCCCGGACGAAGTCCTGGCCCACCCCGCCCTGCCCCGCGCCTGCGAAGCGCTGGCCGAACTGGCGGAGGCCCGTTTTGCCGAGGCGCGGGCCGCCATCGCCGGCCATGGGCGCGGATCGCTGTGGGCGGCCACCGCGATGATGGTGCTGTATCACCGGCTGCTGAGACGGCTGCGTGCGGCCGGCTGGCGCGATCTGAACGCGCGCGTCCGGGTTGGCCGGCGTGAAAGCGCTTGGGTGGCGGTGCGCTGCATGCTCGGCTTTCCCCCGGCCGCCTGATGAGCAAGGTTGGCACCGTCCATGTGATCGGCGCCGGGCTGGCCGGGCTGGCGGCCGCCATCAGACTGGTGGAGGCGGGCCGGCGCGTCGCGGTCTATGAGCAGGCACCGCAGGCCGGCGGGCGCTGCCGCAGCTTCCACGATGCCACGCTCGGCCGGTCGATCGACAATGGCAGCCATATGGTGCTCAGCGGCAACCGGGAACTGCTCGACTATGCCCGTCGCACCGGCGGCGGCGATGCGCTGGAGGAACTGCGCCCGGCCGCCTTTCCCTTCCTCGACTTGCGCACCGGCGCCGCCTGGACGCTGCGCCCCGGCGGGTTGTGGCTGTTCGATCCGGCCCGTCGGGTGCCCGGCAGCCGGCCGCTCGACTATCTGGCATCCCTGCGTTGCCTGACCGCCCGGCGCGGGCAGTCGGTCGCCGATTGCCTGTCACCCGACGGAGCGTTGTTCGAGCCGCTGTGGCGCCCGCTGGCGGTCTCCGCACTCAACGGGCCGGTGGAGCGTGTCTCCGCCCGGCTGTTCGGTGCGGTGCTGCGAGAGACGCTGCTGCGCGGCGAGGCGGCCTGCCGGCCGGTACTGGCGCCGCGGGGCCTGTCCGCCGCCTTCGTCGACCCGGCGCTGGCGCGGCTGCGGGCCGCCGGTGCGGCGCTGAATCTGGGCGCGCGGGTGGAGGGGCTGACCTTCGACGATGGCCGCGTGACCGGCTTTTCCGCCGGCGGCAATGCCGTGACGCTCGGTGCGTTCGACAGCGTGGTTCTCGCGGCTCCGGCCTGGGTGTCGGCGCGGCTGGTGCCGGGGCTGGCCGTGCCGCCGCCGGGCGCGGCCATCGTCAACCTGCATGTCCGGCTGGACGGGCCGGTGCGGCTGCCGGGCGGCCTCCCCTTCGCCGGGCTGGTCGGCGGCACCGCGGAATGGCTGTTCGCCCGCGACGACCTGCTGTC
Source organism: Azospirillum sp. Sh1 (assembly GCF_008365135.1). NCBI lineage: Bacteria > Pseudomonadati > Pseudomonadota > Alphaproteobacteria > Rhodospirillales > Azospirillaceae > Azospirillum > Azospirillum sp. Sh1. The sequence continues at coordinate 5,370 of NZ_VTTK01000016.1, forward strand.
GGTCACCGTGAGCGATGCCGACGCCTTGGCCGACCTGCCGGCCGAGGAGATCGCCGCAAGGCTGTGGACGGAGGTCGCCCCTCACCTGCGACTCGGGGGTGCGATTCCTCCCTTCCGCGTGGTGAAGGAGCGGCGGGCGACGCCGGATCAGTCTCCCGAATCGGTGGCGCGCCGTCCGGGTGCCCGCACCCGCTGGAACAATCTGACGCTGGCCGGCGACTGGACGGAAACGGGGCTTCCCGCGACGTTGGAGGCAGCCGTGCGCTCGGGAAACCGGGCGGCCGAGGTCACTTTGTCGAACGGAAATAACCCTATACGACGTTCGAGAGTGTTTCCGGCCTTCACAAGCTTCCGTCATCGGCCTATTTGGACGGACGGAGGTGCCGTGCTCGCAAGGCCCGGCCCGGAAGGACAATCAAAGAAGAGAGGGTAAATCAAATGGCGTTCGAACTTCCGCCGCTTCCGTATGCGTACGACGCTCTGGCTCCGTATATCTCGTCGGAGACCCTGCACCTGCACCATGACAAGCACCACCAGACCTACGTCACCAACCTGAACAACCTGACCAAGGACACCCCGCTGGCCAACGCCAGCCTGGAGGAGGTCATCAAGGCCTCTGCCGGCGATGCGTCCAAGGTCGGCATCTTCAACAACGCCGCCCAGGTGTGGAACCACACCTTCTTCTGGCAGTGCCTGAAGAAGGACGGCGGCAAGATGCCGGCGGCCCTGGAGCAGCGCATCGTCGCCGACTTCGGCAGCGTCGAGAAGTTCAAGGAAGAGCTGACCCAGGCCGCCCTGACCCAGTTCGGTTCGGGCTGGGCCTGGCTGTACCTGGACGGCGGCAAGCTGAAGGTCGGCAAGACCGGCAACGCCGACACCCCGCTGGCGCACGGCCAGAAGCCGCTGTTCACCATCGACGTGTGGGAGCATGCCTACTACGTCGATTTCCAGAACCGCCGCGCCGATTTCGTCAAGGCGGTCATCGACAACCTCGCCAACTGGGACTTCGCCGCCGAGCAGCTGGCCGCGTGATCCTTCCCGTCGAGGGTTGTGAGTGCAAAGGCGCCCGAAAGGGCGCCTTTGTCGTTTCCGGGGTCAAGCGTCCCTGCCCGCCTTCAGCATCCCGGCAAGATGGTGGCCAACCTGCCGGCTGACGGCCCCGCGATCACCGGCGGCAAGCGAGCCGAGCAGTTCAGCATCACGGGCGTCGATCACCGCGACCTTGGCCGTGCGCACGACGGAGGGGGCCGGAAGCCCTGCCGTTTCAAGGTCGCCGACAGGCACATCCGATGGCCATCCGCGGTTTTCGGCACTGGTGATCATCAGAACCCATAGCAGGCTGTGACTTGCCTGCAGGTCTTCGGCCGCGACGACCAATGCCGGTCTACGCTGGCGAACCGGACGGTCGGCGTAGGGGAACGGGACCTTGACGACGTTCCAGGTTTCAAAGGTCGGCATAGGCCTGCCGATCCGCTTCGCTGTCCCATTCCGTGAAGCAGCGGAACGGGTCGTCCGCAGCAGCCGGAGCGGCGCGGGTCAGGATGACGCGGCCGTCTTCGATGCGATAGGCGATCTCGTCGCCCTCATGCAGACCCAACGCAGCCCGCACCGGCTGTGGAATCGTCGTTTGGGCCTTGCTGGTCAGCTTGCTGGTGATCATGGGGGGCACCGCGGTAAGGAACATCCTTACATTAGTACCCGGTCGCTACAGCTTCAATGGATGTTAAACCGGCAGCATCGCCGCGGCGACGCGCCGACCCTCGGCCAGCAGGACGTTGTAGGTGCGGCAGACCGCCCGGCTGTCCATCAGTTCCACCACGATGCCCTGTTCGCGCAAGCCGAGGCGCAGGTCCTTCGGGATCATCCGCATGGTGGGACCGGTGCCGAGCAGCAGGATTTCCACCTTCGGCTCGGCCTCCAACACGGACGAGAAGTCGCCCACCGACAGGGAGGCGGCATCGGTCGCCTCCCATGCCAGAGTGCGGTCGGGCAGGACGATCACCGCGCCAACGCGCCACTGGCCGGAAATGCAGAACTGTCCCGGACCGTAGCCGTCGATGACCTGACGGTCCGACGGGATCATCGGCATGATGTCGGCCATGCTGCCCTCTCCTTCGCTAAACGCCCGGCCTTACGGCGTGGTTGCCGGAGTGTTGCCCGCCGAGGCGGCATCGGGAGTGCCGCGCCGCAGGCGGTTCTCGCCAAGGAACAGCAAGATTGGTGCGGCGATGAACACCGACGAGCTGGTCGCAAGGATAACGCCGAAGATCAGCACGATGCCGAAGTCCTGCAGCGCCTCGCCGCCGAACAGCGCCAGCGGAATGATGGACAGCAGGGTACAGACCGAGGTGCCGACGGTGCGGTTCAGCGTCTCGTTGATCGACATGTCGATCAGGTCGCGCAGCGGCATCTTCTTGTAGATGCGCAGATTCTCGCGCATGCGGTCATAGACCACGACCTTGTCGTTCACCGAATAGCCCATGACGGTCAGGATCGCCGCCACGGCCGTCAGGTTGAACTGGATGTCGGTGATGGCATAGAACCCGACGATCTTGGTGATGTCGAGGATCAGCGTCACCACCGCGCCGAAGCCGAACTGCCATTCGAAGCGGAACCAGATGTAGACCAGCATCGCCAGCATGGCGAGGCCGAGCGCCAGCATGCCGTTGGCGAACAGTTCACCGCTGACCGAGGCGCCGACCGCTTCGACGCGGCGCACCTGGGTGCCGGGGATCGCCTGCGCCAGCGTGTTGCGCACCTTGTCGGCGGCCACCTGCTGGGCGGCATCGTCGCCGGGCTGGCGTTCCAGGCGGATCAATACGTCCTGAGTCGATCCGAACTCCTGCAACGCCACCTGCCCCATGCCGAGGCCGGACAGTGTGTGGCGCAGCGACGCGAAGTCGGCGGCCTGGGGCGTGCGGGCTTCGATGACGATGCCGCCACGGAAGTCGATGCCGTAATTCAGGCCGGGGTGGAAGAACAGGATGACGGATGCGATGGACAGGATCGCCGACACCACGAGGCCGGCGATGCGGCCGTTCATGAACGGGATCTTGGTGTTGTCGGGGACGAGGCGGAGATGGAACATCGGATGACCTCTCAGACCGGCAACACGGCCGGACGCGTCCGGCGCAGCCACGTCACCATCATCAGGCGCACGAGCACCGTCGCGGTGAACATGGAAATGAGGATGCCGAAGGTGATGGTGACGGCGAAGCCCTTGATGGTGCCGGTGCCGAAGATGAACAGCAGCGCCATCTTGATGGCCGTCGTCAGGTTGGAGTCGACGATGGTGCTGTAGGCGCGGCTGAAACCGGCCTCCATCGACGCGAAGACCCCACGGCCCTTCTTCGTCTCTTCGCGGATGCGCTCGTTGATCAGAATGTTGGCGTCGACCGCCAGACCCAGTGTCAGCAGGATGCCGGCGATGCCCGGCAGCGTCAGCGTGGCGTGCAGCAGCGACAGCGCCGCGATGGTCAGCACGATGTTGACCAGCAGGGCGAAGCAGGCGAAGGCGCCGAACAGCCCATAGCAGGCGATCATGTAGACGCAGACCATCAGGAAGCCGACGACCACGGCGGTCAGGCCGGCGCGGATGGAATCGGCGCCAAGGTCGGGACCGACCGTGCGTTCCTCGATCACCTTCAGCGGGGCCGGCAAGGCGCCGGCGCGCAGCAGCACGGCAAGGTCGTTGGCGCCGGCGGCGGTGAAGTTGCCGCTGATCTGGCCGCGACCGCCGGTGATCGGCTCGCGGATGACGGGGGCGCTGATGACCTTGTTGTCGAGCACGATGGCGAAGGGCCGGCCGACATTCTGCTTGGTCACTTCGGCGAAGCGGTTGGCGCCGGCGCTGTTGAACTCGAAATTCACCACCCACTCGCCGGTCTGGCTGTTGGTGCCGGCCGATGCGTTCTGCAGCGTGGCCCCGTCGACCTCGACCTTCTTGCGGATGACGTATTTGGATTGGTAGCGATCGCCCTCGGCCGACGGCAGGATCTCCGAACCCGGAGGGGCGCGGCCGGTGTTGGGATCGGCATTCACGTCGACCAGACGGAAGGTCATCTTGGCGGTGGTGCCCAGCAGCCGCTTGATGCGGTCGGGATCCTCCACGCCGGGCAGCTGGACCAGGATGCGGTCGTTGCCCTGGCGGGCGATGGTCGGCTCGTTCACGCCGGTCTCGTCGATGCGGCGACGGACGATCTCAATCGACTGTTCGATGGCCTGGGTGGCGCGGTCGCGCAGCGCGACCTCGCTCAACGCCACGGTCACCGTACCGCCATTCACGGTCACCTCGAGGTCGGGCTGCCCACCGCCCAGACCGGTGCGGCCGACCGGGCTGGCGAGCTGGCGCAGGGCCTTCACCGCCTCCTCGGCCTGGGCCGGGTCGCGCAGCTGGACGGTCACGGCGCGCTCACCGGCGTTAAGCGCGGTGTAGCCGACATTGGCGGTGCGCAATTGCTGCCGGGCGCCGTCGACCAGACCTTCCACCCGGTCGCGGATGACGGTGGCCATATCGACTTCAAGCAACAGATGCGATCCGCCGCGCAGATCGAGACCCAACGACACCCGGGTGTTGGCGTACCAGGACGGCAGCGCCGCCAACGTGTCGCGGCCCAGGAAGTTGGGCAGCATCAGGATGAAACCGGCGATGCAGGTCGCCAGGATCAGGTAAATCTTCCAGCGCGAAAAATAGAGCATGCGTCACTCGAATCCGATCAGACACCCGGTCCGGGCGACCGGTCCGCCGCTTGCGGGCGGACGACGGCCGGGCCGGACGGGAAGCGCCTTCGGGCCGACCCGCGGAAGAGGGGCCCGGCTGCGGCTTACTTGCGGCCGAACAGCTTGCCGATCCCGCCGGCGGCGGGGGTCTCGGCCGGCTTGGCCTCGCCCTCGGTGGCCGGGGTGGCGTCGCCGCCGGACTTGCCGGCCGGCTCGGTCTTGGCGAGCACGAGGTTCACGGTGGAGCGCAGGCAGCGCACGCGCACGTTCTCCGCGATCTCGACGGTGATCTCGTCGTCGGTGCCGACCTTGGTCACGGTGCCGATGATGCCGCCGCCGGTCACGACGCGGTCGCCGCGGCGGATGGCCGACAGCATGGTCTTATGCTCCTTCATCTTCTTCTGCTGCGGACGGATCAGCAGGAAGTAGAAGACGACGAAGATCAGGATCAGCGGCAGAAACTGGACGAGCATGTCACCGCCGCCGCCAGCCGGGGCCGCCGTCTGTGCATAAGCCGTCGAAACGAACATCTGGAAGCTCCTTACAGGTTTGGTCTCGGCACCGGATCGGCGTTCCGCCGGGACGCCGCGACTATAGCCGCCCATGATCGGGATGCAATGGTGATGCGCCACAATCCGCAGGGCGGCCACAGCTTGTGTGCTTGCCCTGCTGTGTTACCGTGCGAAGGCGTCGGAAAGATGGCTGCGCGGGCGCCCACTTTCCATGGAACATCCTGAAAAAATATCCGGAAAATTATGTCGCAATCCGTCAATAGCTCAGGCATGGGCGCTGGTGCAGATCAGTCGCTCGCCCCCCTGCTGACCCGCATCGCCGAGGCGCTGGAGCGTCTGGCCCCGCCGCCCGACCGGCCGCTGGACTTCGGCGCGGCGGACGCCTTCGTCTGGCATCCCGATCCCGACCGGCTGGAAGCGGTGCCGGTGGTCAACCGCGTCGACATCATGCTTCTGCAGGGGATCGAGCGGCAGCGGGAGATCCTGCTGGACAACACCCGCCGCTTCGCCGCCGGGCTGCCCGCCAACAACGCCCTGCTGTGGGGAGCGCGCGGCACCGGCAAAAGCTCGCTGGTCAAGGCCGCCCATGCCGCCATCTGCGCCGAGCGGCCGGGCGAACTGGCGCTGGTGGAAATCCATCGCGAGGACATCCCCACCCTGCCCCGCCTGCTGACCCGGCTGAAAGGCGAGGCGCGCCGCTTCATCCTGTTCTGCGACGACTTGTCCTTCGACCATGACGACGCCCATTACAAATCGCTGAAGGCGGTGCTGGACGGCGGGATCGAAGGGCGGCCGGACAATGTGGTGTTCTACGCCACCTCCAACCGCCGCCACCTGATGCCGCGCGACATGATCGAGAACGAGCGGTCGACCGCCATCAACCCGGCCGAGGCGGTGGAAGAGAAGGTGTCGCTGTCGGATCGCTTCGGCCTGTGGCTGGGCTTCCACAACTGCGACCAGGACACCTATTTCGCCATGATCGAGGGCTATGTCCGCCATTTCGGCCTGGACATCCCGGCTGACCGGCTGCGCGCGGAGGCCGTGGAATGGTCGGTCACGCGCGGAAGCCGGTCGGGCCGGGTGGCTTGGCAGTTCATCCAGGACCTGGCTGGCCGCCTCGGGAAGCCCCTTCGCTGACCTTGCGGTCCATCTGGTCGCTCGGGTCGACGGCCTGGCTGCCCTTGCGCAGCTCGAAATGAAGCTGGGGCGAGGACACGCCGCCGGTCTGGCCGACCCGGGCGATCACCTGTCCCCGCTTCACCGTGGCTCCCCGCTCCACCTCGATCTTGTCGAGATGGGCATAGGCGGTGATCCAGCCGTCGGAATGCTTCAGCAGCAGCAGGTTGCCGAAGCCGCGCAGCTCGTTGCCGGCATAGGCGACCACGCCGTTGTCGGCGGCGACCACCGCCGTGCCCTTCGGCGCCGCGATGTTCAGACCGTCATTGTGCAGCCCGTCGGGCTTCGGCCCGAAGCCGGAGATCAGCTTGCCCTTCACCGGCCACAGGAAGCGGGCGCTGCCGCGCGGCGGCGGCGCGCCGACTTCGGCCTTCGGCTCCGGCTTGGGCGGCGGCGCGGCGGTGGCCACCTCCTGCTGGGGCGCCGCCGGGGGCGGCGTGGTTGCCGCCGGGGCCGGGATCGGCGTCGGAGCCGGCTTGCTGCCGGGCGGGCGCAGCATGGTCGGCGCCTGCCCCGGCTGGTAGGGCGTGTCACCCTGGACGGACGGCGCGGACGGCGTCTGTTGGACGGACGGCTCCGGCACGGTACCCGGCTTCGACGGTGGCGGCAGCGGCGTGGCCGAGATACCGCCCGACGGGGAGGATGCACCCGGCGGCGGCAGGTCGGCCGACTGGATCGAGCCATGCCCGGCCGTCGAGCCACCCGGCGCATTCCCCTGCGGCGTCAGGGCGACGGCACCGCCGCTCGCCACGCCGCCGGATGCCATCATGGTGCCGCTGCCGTCGTTGGCGCCCGGCAGACGCAGGGGCTGGCCGACCTTCACGGCATAGGGCGGCGTCAGGTTGTTCAGCCGCGTCAGTTCGCTGACGTCGACATTGTACATGCGGGAGATGCTGTAAAGGCTGTCGCCCTTCTGAACGATGTACTGGCGCGAGGTCGGCAGGACCAGCCGCTGGCCGACCTCCAGCCGGTAGGGCGCCGCCAGCTTGTTCGCCTCGATCAGGTCGCGCAGGGGCACATTGTACCGGCGCGACAGGCTGTAGGCGCTGTCGCCCTTCTGCACCGTGATGGCGCCGCCGGCCGAATCCGGCACATCGGAGACGGTGGTGAAGGGCGCCAGCCCGCCCACCCGTTCGCAGGCGCCAAGCGCCAGGACGGCTGTGGACAGGACCATTGCGGACAGCAGGTGCTTGGGCATGGCGGATTTCATGCGGAACGGACCGGTTGCGGCGGGTCGGACAGCAGCGGAACGAAACGGACGGGCCACAGGTCCTCCCGGATAAGGCCAGCTTCGGAGCGCCGGAAACGCACGACCCTCTGGCCGCGGTGATCGGTCCCCAACGGAATGACCAAGACACCACCAACGGCGAGTTGATCCGTCAAGTCTTTTGGCGGCTCCGGCCCACCGGCGGCTGTGACCAGTATACGGGCGAAGGGCGCCTGCTCCGGCCAGCCCCGCGTCCCGTCGCCGAGCCGCGTGGTGATGTTGCCGATGTCGAGCGCCTTGAACCGCGCCTCCGCCTCGCACAGGAGCGGTTTCAGCCGCTCGATGGTGAAGACCCGGCGGCAGAGCCGCGACAACACCGCCGCCTGATAGCCGGAGCCGGTACCGACCTCCAGGACAAGATGCCGCGGCTGCAGCTCCAGAGCCTGGGTCATCAGCCCGACCACCAGCGGTTGGCTGATGGTCTGGCCAAGGTCGATCGGCAGCGCCGTGTCCTCCCACGCCCGGTCCTGGAAGGCTTCCGGGACGAACAGCTCGCGCGGGATCCGCTCGATCGCCGCCAACACCTTCGTGTCGGTGACGCCGGCCCCGCGAAGGGCCATCAGCAAGCGGATCTTGCGCGGGTTGTATGTCACACGAAAGCCTGCCTCAACGTCTGCAATGTCGGCGTGTGGGTGAGGTCGAGATAGACCGGCGTCACCGAGATGCCGCCGTTGAACACGACATGGATGTCGGTGTCGTCCGCCACGTCGGCCTCGCCGCGCAGGGTGCCGATCCAGATATAGGGCTTGCCGCGCGGGTCCACACGCTCGAACAGCTCGTCGCCGATCTTGCGCTTGCCGTGACGCACCACCTGGATGCCCGTCACCTCCGCCGCCGGACGGGCCGGGAAGTTGACGTTCAGCAGCACGTTCTTCGGCCAGGCCACCGTCACCGCCTTGCGCACCACGTCGGCGCCATGGGCCGCTGCGGCGGACCAGTCGATGGGTTGGCCCGGCTCGTAATGCTGGCTCATGGCGATGGCCGGGACGTTCAGCAGCGTCGCTTCCATCGCCGCGGCGATGGTGCCGGAATAAGTCACGTCCTCGCCGATGTTGGAGCCCTGGTTGACGCCGGACAGCACCAGCGTCGGACGGGCGTCCCTCATCACATGGTTGACCGCCAGCAGCACGCAGTCGGTCGGCGTGCCGTCGACGGTGAAGCGGCGTTCGTCCAGCTTGCGCAGGCGCAGCGGCCGGTTGATGGTCAGCGAATGGCTGGCCGCCGACTGCTCCATCTCCGGCGCGACGACCCAGACGTCGTCGGACAGCTCGCGCGCGATGGCTTCCAGGACCTTCAATCCCTGCGCATGGATGCCGTCGTCGTTGGTGACGAGGATGCGTGTCCGGGACAGGTCGAGCGGCAGGTCGAACATCAGATGGAAATCCTCTCCACTCCGCGCATGTAGGGGCGGAGCGCTTCGGGAACCAGGATCGAACCGTCGGGCTGCTGGTAGTTCTCCAGCACCGCGATCAGGCAGCGCCCGACCGCCACACCCGATCCATTGAGGGTGTGCACGAATTGAGTTTGCTTCTCGCCCTTCGGCCTGCAACGGGCTTTCATCCGCCGCGCCTGGAAATCTCCGCAATTGGAGATGCTGGAGATCTCGCGGTAGGCGTTCTGGCCGGGCAGCCAGACCTCGACGTCATAGGTCTTGCGCGAGGAGAAGCCCATGTCGCCGGTGCACAGGACGATGGTGCGGTAGGGCAGCCCCAGCCGCTCCAGGATCGTCTCGGCGCAGCGGGTCATGCGCTGGTGCTCGTCCTCCGACTGTTCCGGCGTGGTGATGGCGACCATCTCCACCTTCCAGAACTGGTGCTGGCGGATCATGCCGCGGGTGTCGCGCCCGGCCGACCCGGCTTCGGCGCGGAAGCAGGGGGTCAGCGCGGTGTAGCGCAGCGGCAATTCCTCAGACGCCACGATCTGGTCGTTGACCAGATTGGTCAGCGGAACCTCGCTGGTCGGGATCAGGTAATGGTCGGTCGAGGTGGTCTTGAACAGATCCTCCTCGAACTTCGGCAGCTGGCCGGTGCCGAACAGCGCGTTGTCGCGCACCATCAGCGGGGGGGCGATCTCGGTGAAGCCGTGCTCCGACGTGTGGATGTCCAGCATGAAATCGGCGAGCGCGCGCTCAAGACGGGCCAGCCTGCCCTTCAGCACGGTGAAGCGGGCGCCGGACATGCGGGCCGCCGCCTCGAAATCCATCAGGCCCAGCGCTTCGCCCAGCTCGTAATGCTGCTTGGGGTTGGCGATGTCGGGCGGGGTGCCCCAGCGGCGGACCTCGACGTTGGCGGTCTCGTCCGGCCCGTCCGGCACATCGTCGGCCGGGATGTTGGGCAGGCCGGCGAGCAGCCCGTCGAGTTCGGCGCCGAGCGCGCGTTCCTCCTCCTCGACCTGGGGCAGCCGCTCCTTCAGGGTCGCCATCTCGTCGAGGATCGGCTGGGCGTCGCGGCCCTCGCGCTTGGCGAGACCGATTTCCTTGGCCGCTTCGTTCCGGCGGGCCTGCATCTCCTGCATCTGGGTCTGCGCGGCACGGCGGCGGCCGTCGAGGTCGAGCACGGAGGACGACATCGGCGCCAGTCCCCGGCGGCCAAGGCCGCGGTCGAAGGCTTCGGGATTCTCACGGATGGCGCGAAGGTCGTGCATGGCTCGAACAATCAACGAATTGTGTGGGGGATTGGTTATACGGCGCGACCCCGCCAAGGTCCAGTGCAAGCCCGTCCATCGACATGATCCAAAGGGATCTGCGCAAAAGGGATCTGCGCGGACGGCATGGCCGCTGCGCCCCGGCTGTTGTTGGAACCGACGGGCACGACAGGGCAATGTCCGTTGTGCGCCGCAGTGGACGGCGCCAATGCCAGAAAAACGGAGCCGAGCGCGTGCGCGACGAGATCGAGACCGGTGCTGAGACCGATGCAGAGGTCGCCTATCTGCAGGCCGGCACCCCCGCCTATCGCCGCGCCAGTCGCATTCTGTTCGTCGCCGGATTCTCCACCTTCGCCACGCTGTACTGCGTGCAGCCGCTGCTGCCGGAGTTCGTGCAGGAATTCGGGGTGACGCCGGCCGAATCCAGCCTGTCGCTGTCGCTGACCACCGGCGTGCTGGCGGTGGCTTTGCTGGTGGCGGGCGCCATCTCCGACGGGATCGGGCGCAAGCCGGTGATGGTGGCGGCCTTGCTCGGCGCCGGCATCCTCGGGATCATCGGCGCGCTGATGCCGGGCTGGCACGGATTCCTCGCGGTGCGGGCGCTGGAGGGGCTGGCCCTGAGCGGCCTGCCGGCAGTGGCGATGGCCTATGTCTCTGAAGAGGTCGATCCGAAATCGGCCGGCGTCGCCATGGGGCTCTATATCGGCGGCACCGCCATCGGCGGCATGTCCGGCCGAGTGCTGACCGCTGTGGTCACCGATCTCGGCACCTGGAGGCTGGCGGTGGGGGTGGTCGGGGCGCTGGCGGTGGCAGCGGCCTTCACCGTCTGGCTCGCGCTGCCGCCGTCGCGCCATTTCGTCCGCCGCGCCGCCGGGCTGCCGGCACTGGTGCGGGCGTGGCGCGGGCTGCTGACGGATCCGGCGCTGCTCGGACTGTTCTCGCTCGGCTTCCTGCTGATGGGCGGCTTCGTCACCGTCTTCAACTATATCGGTTTCCGCCTGAGCGAGCCGCCGTTCGAACTGCGGCCGGCCATCGTCGGCGCGGTGTTCCTGGTCTACAGCTTCGGCGTCGTCAGTTCGCCGCTGTTCGGCGGCTGGTCGGGGAGGTTTGGATCGCACCGTACGCTGGCGGCGGCGGTGGCGCTGATGGTGGGCGGGCTGGCGCTGATGGAGATCGACAGCCTGTTCGCCATCGCCCCCGGCATCGCCCTGTTCACCTTCGCCTTCTTCGGCGCCCATTCCATCGTGTCGGCCTGGATCGGGCGGCGCGCGGCAGTGGCGCGCGGGCAGGCCTCGTCCATCTATCTGTTCTGCTACTATCTGGGTTCGACGGTCGCCGGAACGCTGGGTGGGCTGTTCTGGCACGGCTTCGGCTGGACCGGGGTCGCCGCCTTCGTCGGGCTGCTGATCCTCATCGCAGTGGGTGTGACGGCCGGGCTGCAGCGCAGCCGCTGACGGCGCGGCGAAGGGTCGCGCTTGTCGTTCGCCATATTGCGTTGCGCACGGGCGCGCATCAGGCTGGAAGGGTTCGTTGGGCAGGAGTGCGCAGGGTGAGTGACCTGACCGTCTATCTGGAAAACGATGCCCGCCGCCCGGAATTCCGCACCGCCGACCCGGCGTTGATGGCCGGCCATCTGGCCCATATCGGAATCCTGTACGAACGCTGGACCGCCGACACCTCCCTGCCCGCCTCCGCCGACGCCGACACCGTGCAGCGGGCCTATGCCGCGCCAATCGACCGGCTGAAGGCGGCCCGCCGTTTCTGCACCGCGGACGTCGTTCGCGTCACTCCCAAGACCGAGGGTGTCGAGGCCCTGCGTGCAAAGTTCCTGCACGAACACACCCATGCGGAGGATGAGGCGCGCTTCTTCGTGGAGGGTGCGGGCGCCTTCTACATCCATCTCGACCGCCGTGTCTTCCGCGTGCTGTGCGGGGCGGGTGACCTGCTGAGCATTCCCGCCGGCACGCCGCACTGGTTCGACATGGGGCCGCGGCCGCGCTTCACCACCATCCGCTTCTTCAGTCGCCCCGAAGGCTGGATGGCGACGCCGACCGGCGACACCATCGCCGCGCGCTTCCCGCTTTTCGAACCGGAGGCTGTGGAGGCGGCCTGACTCCGCCCCATTTCCGTCCCAAAAAATTCACTTGAATCACGGACGGAAAAGCGTAAATCAATCGACACGACGCACCCGCACGTGCCTATGGCCCTCTGTGGTTATGCTACGACGTACCGCGTCCTTTTTGGCAGAACCGGCCATTCCAGTGGGCCGGTCCCGAGAGGGAGGTCAGTATGTACGCTGCCCACGGTGGGGCTGTGAGACGGTAGCCCTTTAGCCGGTAAACGACGCGCTGTTGCCTGGAGCTTCACAGCCCGGGGCCGCTGCTCGCACCGGCTATTTCCGTCTCCCCCTTTCCAAAATCCGATCAACCGCCGATTCCGCTGCGCCACCCGCGCCCCAGCCCTGTGCTGGCCGGTTCGTGACGCGGCTGGGGATCGCCGTCTGCTCACCGGGCCGGCCTGCACGCCGCTGTCCGGGGATAGGAGTGCGCCATGGGTTTCCTGCGTTCCCGTTCCGCCGTCACCCCGCTCCGCCGCGTCGGCCTGAACGACAGCAGCGTCGTTTCGCTGTCCACCGGCCGCCGCTCGACCGTGACCCAGGCTGTCGCCCTGCACCGCCCGGAAGAGCCGATGCACTGCATCCGCCCCGGCGTGCTGGCCGACACCGCCGGCAGTTTCCTGACCGCCTTCAACGGGGCGACCGACGCGGTCGGCCGCGGCGGCGACGTGCTCTATGCCGTCAAGTGCAACCCTGAGCCGGCCGTGCTGCGCGCCCTGTGGGCCGGCGGCGTGCGCCGCTTCGACGTCGCCTCCCCCGGTGAGATCCGCCTGATCCGCCAGATGTTCCCCGACGCCGTCCTGCATTACATGCACCCGGTCAAGGGCCGTCTGGCGATCCGCAACGCCTATCACCAGTATGGCGTCCGCGACTTCGTGCTCGACAGCCGGGAGGAGCTGGACAAAATCCTGGAGGAGACGGACGGTGCCGCCGACCTCGGCCTCGTCGTGCGCCTCGCCCTGCCGAAGGGCAACGCGGTCTACGACCTGTCGGGCAAGTTCGGCGCCGCGATGGCCGATGCGGTGGAGCTGCTGCGCGCCGCCCGCGCCGTGGCGCCGAAGGTCGGGCTGTCCTTCCATGTCGGCTCGCAGATGCTCGACCCGTCGGCCTACGAGCGCGCCATCGCGCTGGCCGGCCGCGTCATCGCGGAGAGCGGCGTCGCCATCGACGTGCTGGATGTCGGCGGCGGCTTCCCGGTGTCCTATCCGGGCATCACCCCGCCGCCGCTCGGCGACTTCATGGCCGCCATCGCCCGCGGGATCGCCGCCCTCGACCTGCCGGCGCACTGCCGCCTGTGGTGCGAGCCCGGCCGCGCACTGGTCGCCCCCGGCGTCTCGCTGGTGGTGCAGGTGGTGAAGCGGCGCGGAGCCGAGCTGTTCATCAACGACGGCGTCTATGGCGCCCTGTCGGATGCCGGCGTGCCCGGCTTCCGCTTCCCGGCGCGGCTGATCCGCCCGTTCGAGGCGATGACCGACGCCGAGAGCGAAGCCTTCAGCTTCTACGGCCCGACCTGCGACAGCGCCGACAAGATGGCCGGCCCGTTCCACCTGCCGGCCGACGTGAAGGCCGGCGACTGGATCGAGCTGGGCCAGCTCGGCGCCTATGGCTCCTGCCTGCGCACCGCCTTCAACGGCTTCGATCAGGCGCGTGTCGTCGAGGTGTCGGACGCGCCGCTGCTCGCCACCCCCGGCTACGTGCTGCGCTCCTGCGCGGCCTGAAAAAGAAGCCGGATTCTGTGGATAAAGCGTAAAGACATCCGTAACATTCAGTGGCCCGGCGCGCCCCGTTTCCTCTTCTCCGAAGTGGGCGGGCGCGCCGGCTCATGTCGTTGGCCTAAACTACCTCGGGGAGACAAAAAATCATGGCCCTGGACACGAAGCTCTGCACGTTCACAGGCCGCATGGTCATCGTTGGATTCGGTTCGATCGGCCAGGGTGTCTTGCCGCTGCTTCTCCGTCACATCGACGGACTTACGGCCGACCGAATCACCATCGTCACCGCCGAGGAGCGCGGACGGGAGGAGGCGGAGCTTTACGGCGTCGCGTTCCACAACAATCCGCTCGACAACGACAATTTCTTCCAGGTTCTGAAGCCGCTGATCGACAAGGGCGATTTCCTGGTCAACCTGTCGGTCGACGTGTCGTCGATCGCGCTGATCGAATTCTGCCAGCGGGTCGGCGCCTTCTACACCGACACCTGCACCGAACCGTGGGCCGGCGGCTATACCGATTCCAGCCTGTCGCCGTCGCTGCGCTCCAACTATGCGCTGCGCGAATCGGCGCTGGCGCTGCGCAGCCGCTATGAGAGCGGCCCGACCGCGTTGATCACCCATGGTGCGAATCCGGGTCTGGTTTCGCATTTCGTCAAGCAGGCGCTGCTGAACATCGCCGCTGACACCGGGGTCGAGACCGATGTCCCCACCGACCGCGACGGCTGGGGACGGCTGGCGCAGAAGCTGGGTATCAAGACCATCCATGTGGCGGAGCGCGACACCCAGGTGTCGAACCAGCCCAAGCAGATCGGCGAGTTCGTCAACACCTGGTCGATCGACGGGTTCGTCAGCGAAGGCTGCCAGCCGGCCGAACTCGGCTGGGGCACGCACGAGAAGCAGCTGCCGCCCGACGGCCGCCGGCACGAGTTCGGCTGCGACGCCGCCATCTATCTGATGCGGCCGGGCGCGGCCACCCGCGTGCGCACCTGGACCCCGCTGGAGGGGCCGTTCCACGGCTTCCTCATCACCCACAGCGAAGCGATCTCGATCTCCGACTATTTCACCGTGCGCGAGGGCGACACCGTCGTCTACCGCCCGACCTGCCACTATGCCTATCATCCCTGCGACGATGCGGTGATGTCGCTGCACGAACTGGCCGGCAAGAACTTCAACATCCAGGCCGAACAACGGCTGATGATGCACGAGATCACCGGCGGCATGGACGAGCTTGGCGTGCTGCTGATGGGGCATCCCAAGGGCGCCTACTGGTACGGCTCGCGGCTGGACATCGACACCGCGCGGTCGCTGGCCCCCTACAACAACGCCACCTCGCTGCAGGTGACCTCCACCGTCCTCGGCGGCATCGTCTGGGTGCTGGAGAACCCGAATCGGGGCTTGGTCGAACCGGACGAGGTGGACTTCCGCAGGGTGCTGGACATCGCCGACCCCTATCTCGGCGAGGTGGTCGGCGCCTATGGCGACTGGACGCCGCTGCAGGACCGCAATGTCCTGTTCCCCGAGGACATCGACGAGGATGACCCCTGGCAGTTCAAGAACTTCCGGGTCGTTTGAGAGAAATCGGATGAAGTGCCGCAGCCCCCGCTGCCCCGTCGGCGGCGTCGGCTGCGGCAGTGCTGCCACAGGGCGCATGGCGACACGGTGACATTGCCCGCCGAAGGGCTTTGAAACCGTTGACTTGGGCTTTCGCTTCCCCCAATCGTTCAGCCATGCCCAAGCACGTCTCCCGGCGCGCCCGCGCCAAAGCTCCGACCGCCGCCACCCTCATCATGCGCTCCGGCATCGTCGGGCTCATGGCGACTTGCGGGATTGCCGTGGTGGATCTGGCCATTCCGGATCCGGCGAACGCCCAATCGCCCGCGACCCAGGTTCCGGGAACGAAGCCGGACGCCGCGGCCGTGCGGGGAAGCGCCGACGGCACTGCGTCCAAGCAGGAACCGGTCCTGCTGACCGCCGATCAGGTCACCTTCGACGAGGTGAACAGCGTCGTCACCGCCAGCGGCAATGTGGAGCTTGCGCAGGGCAAGCGCAGCGTCCGCGCCGACAAGATCACCTACAACCAGAAGACCAAGGTCGTCACCGCCACAGGCAAGATCCGCCTGGTGGAGCCGTCGGGCGACATCATCTTCGCCGATTATGCCGAACTGACCGACAACCTGAAGGACGTGTTCATCGAGAACATCCGCGTCCTGATGACCGACAACGGCCGCATGGCCGGCAACGAGGGCGAGCGGCGCGAGGGCCGGCTGACGCGCGTCAACCGCGGCGTCTACAGCCCTTGCGACCTTTGCAAGGAAGACCCGACCCGTCCGCCGCTGTGGCAGATCCGCGCCGTGCGCATCGTTCACGACAACGAGGAGCACGAGGTCCGCTACAAGGACGCGACGATGGAGATCTTCGGGATCCCCGTCGCCTACACGCCCTACCTGTCGCATCCCGATCCGTCGGTGGACCGCAAGAGCGGCTTCCTGACGCCGTCCTTCGGCAACAACTCCAATCTCGGCGCGATCCTCAAGACCCACTACTACTGGGACATCGCGCCGGACCAGGACGCCACCTTCGACCTGCATTACTACTCGCAGCAGGGGCCGCTGCTCGGCGGCCAGTACCGCAAGCGGTTCGAGAGCGGTCGCCTGGAACTGGAAGGCGCCATCACCCGCGGCGACGTGGCCAACACCACCATCGTGCCGAAGGAAACGCGCACCCGCGGCTATGTCGCGGCGCGCGGCCTGTTCGACATCGACGAGACCTGGCGCGCCGGGTTCGACGTGAAGCGGGCCAGCGATCCGACTTTCCTGCGCCGCTATTACGATTTCCGCGAAGACTACCTGACCAGCAAGGCCTACGTGGAGGGCTTCCGCGGGCGGAACTATGCGGCGGTCACCGGCTACAGCTTCCAGGACATGCGGTACGGGAACACCGTTCCCGAGCCGGTCGCCCTGCCCTATGCGCAGTACAACGCGCTGGGCGAGCCGGGCAGCCTGCTGGGCGGCCGCTGGTCGTTCGACACCAGCCTGCTGGCGGTGTCCCGCTTCAAGAATGCGGGCCCGGACACGCAGCGCTTCATGGCGCAGCCGGGGTGGGAGCGCAACATCGTCTCCAATGCCGGCTTCGTCACCACCCTGTCGGGCAGCGTGCTGGTCGCAGGCTATACGGCGCAACAGTTCAACACGGCCGATCCCACCACCCGCGGGAACGACAATGTCAGCCGCTTCCGCTTCTTCCCGCAGGGGCAGGCCACCGTCCGCTATCCGTTCGTCCGCTACGGCGAAAGCTCGTCCCAGCTGGTGGAGCCGATCGGCCAGCTGACCTTCGCGCCGAAGCTGCCGAACGGCCGCGTTTTCCCGAACGAAGACAGCCTGGATGTCGAATTCGACGATGTGAACCTGCTGCAGCCCAACCGCTTCACCGGCATCGACCGGCTGGACGACGGCATGCGCTTCACCTATGGCCTGCGCACGGCGATCTACGGCCATACCCAGGGGTCGGCCAGCCTGTTCCTGGGCCAGAGCATCCGCCTGACCGACAGCAATGTCGGCTTCACCGGCGATTCCGGCCTGGAAGAGCGGGTGTCCGACTATGTCGGCCGCCTGGACCTGCAGCCGGCCGACTGGCTGGACGTCAATTACGGCTTCCGCGTCGACCACGAGACCTTCCGTCCGCGTCGGCATTCGCTGAACGCATCCGCCGGTGTGCCGCTTCTGCGGCTGTCGACCTCCTACACCTATGTCGACCAGACCACCGCGCGCAACGCGGTGACCCGCAACCGGGTGGAGCAGGCAAGCTTCGGGGTGTCGTCGCAGTTCACCGATTACTGGAGCCTGGGCGTCAGCCACACCCAGGCGATGGAGCCGCAGCCGGGGCCGCGCTCCAGCCTTGCCGTGCTGTCCTATTCCGACGAATGCCTGGTCTTCCAGACCATCGCGCGCCGCGATTACACCGTCAGCACGACCGGTGAGAAGGACGGCAACACCATCTTCTTCCGTCTGGTCTTCAAGAATGTCGGCGAGTTCAAGAGCCCCGGCATCAACGCCAGCTTCCTGGGCGGCGGTTCGGCCAACCAGTAAGCGCGGATCGGTGGGAAAAGGCGGCAGTTACCGACGGCCAGGGGGTTGCATCCCTTGGCCGTTGCCGTTAGCCATTAACGCCCGACGAGACAGCCCGCCGCGACCGGAATCATGACCCTGGGACGTTACGACTACGAAAGACGCTACCGCAAACGCATGCGGGCCGGCGTGATCAAGTTCGCGCTGCTGGCGGCACTGGTGCTCGGTGTCGGGTTGTTTTCCTACCAGATGGGGATCGAGCAGCTGAAAGGCCGCGATGTCACCCTGAGGGAGGAGATCGCCACCCTGTCGCGCCAGAAGGCCGAGCTGGAGCTGCTGGCGAGCCAGATGCAGCACGCCGCCCGCACCGCCGAGGCGCGCGTGGCCGAACTTGACGGCCGTCTCCAGCGCGAGGTGCCGACCGGCGACCTCGCCAAGCTGACCCAACTGGTTGCGGAGCGGCTGAAGGGTGGGCTGGACGCCAACCGCCTCGCCTTCGTCATTTCGCAGGCGCAGGTTCCGCGCAACTGCCAGCCGACCGACACCAAGCGCTTCACGCTCAGCACGCCGCTGCTGAAGGGCGGCGCTCGCGGCGTCACATTCGGCAACGGCACCGTCACGGTCACCGGCGAGGGTCAGTCGGCCCACAACCCCCAGGGCAACGCCGAAAGCTGGTTCGATCCGGGCCAGCCGGTGACGATTCGCATCACCGGCATGGGCGGCAAGGGCACCACGGTCAGCGGCGTCCTGCCGCTGCACCAGTCGCTGGTGGTAGACAACAGCGAATACCGCTTCACCATCGCCGCCGCCCAGCGCTCCTTCGTCGAGGTCACCGCCGACCGCTGCGCCTATCCCTGAGGCGGGACGGCGAACCCGCGCGGCGGCTCGCCGGCCGCGTGGATGTCCCACATCGTGGCATAGGCCGCTTCGATGGACCGGGTGAAGCGGTCGGTGTCGAACAGCGGGGCGGTCGCCCGCGCCTGTTCCAGCCGCAGCTTCAACGCCGCCAGTTCGGCGGGCTGTTCGGCCAAGCGCCGCGCCGTCGCCTCATACGCGTCCCAATCCGACACCGCCAACTCCGGCAATCCGATCGCGTGCAGCAGGCTGGCGGCCACCCGCCCGGCGAAGGAGCGGCCGAGGACCGTCAGCACCGGCAGACCGGCCCACAGCGCGTCGCTCGCAGTGGTGTGGGCGCCGACCGGGCTCGAATCGAGGAACAGGTCGGCCAGCCGGTGGCGCGCCAGATGCGCCGGACCCGGCAGGCGCGGGGCGAAGACCAGCCGCTCCGGCGCCAAGTTTCGCCCCGCCGCCGCACGCCGCAGGTTGACCGCGACCTCCGCCGGTCCTTCCAGAAGCCACAGCACCGATCCCGGAACGCGCTCCAGAATCCGGCACCAGCGGCCGAACAGCTCGGGACCGATCTTGTAGGATGCGTTGAAGGCGCAGAAGACCACCGCTTCCTTGGGAAGCCCGCAATCGGCGCGGGCCGGCACCGGACCGATGGCGCGCTTGCGGTCGTTCGGCTGGTAGCTGTCGGGCAGATGGACGATTCGCTCGCTGTAGAAGCGCTGATGGTCGGCCGGGACCACGATTGGATCGGCGATGACATAGTCGATGGCCGGGCTGCCCAGCGTGCCCGGATAGCCCAGCCACTGCGCCTGCAGCGGCGCCGGCCGATGGGCGGCGATGCCGGGGCGGGCGTTCTGGGTGTGGCCCTTCAGGTCCACCAGGATATCGATGCCGGCCTCGTGGATCAGGCCGGCCGCCTGCTCGTCGGTAAGGGCGGACAGGTCGATGAAGCGGTCGAACCCGGCGACCAGACGGCGGCGCAACGGACCGCCGTCGTCGGGACCATAGGAGCAGCCGACGACCTCGAAGCGGTCGCGGTCGTGTCGTTCGATCAGTTCGGCGATCAGAACCGCGGTCGCATGTTCGTGGAAGTCGGCCGAGAGATAGCCGATGCGCAGCTTCGGTCCGCGGATGCTGCGGGTCGGAAAGGCCGGACGGATGCCACGCGTCTTCCAGGCTGCATAGCGTTCGGCGCAGGCGCGCTCCAGCGCCGGTCCCGCCCCTTCGCCGAGGAAGATCCAGGGATGGGCCTGCTGCGTCCTCCCCTCCCGCACCAGTTCGACCAGCTTGCCCGATAAAGCGGTCAGCCCGTCCCAGCGGCAGAGGTGGCGGCGCTGCTGAACCAGCTGGGCAAGCACCCCGCCGACGTCGGGCAAACCGATGCGCAACGCGCGTTCGAAGCCGACGATGCTCGCCGCGCCGTCTTCCGCAGGGCCGCCGCGCTGCCCACGTTCCTTCAACGTCAGGGCGAGGTTCGCCTGCCCCTCCGCCAGATCGGGCCGCAGGCTGAGGCAGGCGCGGAATGCCGCGACGGCGCTGTCCATGTCACCGCGGTCGCGGTGGAGGGCGGCCAGAGCCAGCCGGGCCGGCACCAGGGTGGCGTCGAGCGCAAGCGCCCGCCGCAATGCCGCCTCGGCCTCGTCGAGCCGGCCGAGGTCGCGCAGCAGGACGCCCTGGTTGCAGGGGGCGGGCGCGAATTGCGGCATCAGTCGGGCCGCCTCGCCATAGGCCGCCGCCGCCTCAGCCGGACGGCCCAGCGCCTGCAGGGTCACGCCCCAGTTGTAATGGTTGCCGCCGAAATCGGGCAGCCAGGCGAGCGCCTTGCGGTGATGCGATTCCGCTTCCGCAAGCCGGCCCTGGCGCCGCAACGCCTCGCCGAGATTGGAGCGGGCGACCGCTTCCTCCGGCGTGCCGGCCTGCCCCAACGTGTCGAGGGCCGAGAACAGGGCCGACATCAGCGCGCCGTCGCCGGGCTTGCCGGCCAGACGGCGGCGCAGATCGGCGACGGCGCGCTGGCCGGGCAGAGACGCGGAGGTCACTTGCGCTGCCACTGGCCCGCGGCGGTCATCACGAACTGGCCGGCCGGGGTACGCTCGATCAACTGCTGGCCGGCGACCGCCTGGACCTTGTCCAGCGCCGTGCCGTTGCCCTTGGCGATTTCCTGATAACGGGCGAGGCGCTGGGCGTTCACCTGCTGCGCCAGCGCCTGGGCCGAGGCCGGCGCGCCGGGGACGACGCCGACCAGACCGTCGGGACGCTCGCCCACCTGACCGGCGGCCTTGGCGGCGGCCAGCGCATCCTGCGCCAGGGCCAGTTGCGGCAGGGCGGACACCAGCAGTCCGGCGGCCAGCGCGGACAGCGCGAGCCGGTTGAAACGGCGGCGGCTGATGGGATCGGTCTTCATCACTTCTTCCCCTTCGTGGAAGAGGTCGTGGAGTCGGTTGGCAGGCCGAACAGGGCGGGATCGTTGCGGATGGCGTCGTCGACGTCGCGTTCCAGCTTGACCCGCACCTCCTGTTCGATCCGGACGTTCAGGTTGATCTCGATGGGCTTGTCGGGCGCTTCGATCTTCACCGTCGGGGAGCAGGCGGCAGCGGCGGCCGAGATCAGCAGAGCAGCCGCGAGGGCCCCAGGTGGATTTTTGGCAGGTCGGATTTTGGTCTGCATAATGGCGGTCAGGGGTCCTTCTGGTCGAAGCCGGTCATCCGGTCCCGCAGCGTGTCGGGGATCCGGTAGACGTCGAGGTTCTGGCGCAGAATCCGGTCGAGCGCGCCGGACAGCTTAAGGTTAAGCGCGACCGGATAGCCATCGTAGAATGACGGGTTCGATCCGCGCAGCGAGAGGCCGGCGCTGAGCTCGCCGCCGGCCTGCCCGTCGATGGTGATCCGCAGGGTGTCGAAATGGAAATCGGTCATCGCCCCCATCAACATGGCTGTCGGGCTGCCCTCCTCCCCCTTCATGGCGGGTGGCGGCTTGTCCGGGTCGTAGCGCAGGGTGCCGGGGCCCGCCGATTCGAGCACGCCGCCGTCGAGCGTCACCTTATCGCCGGCGAACACGACCGGCAGGGATCCCGCCAGCGTGCCACTGGCCGCCAGCCCGTCGAGCGCGATCAGGTCCAGCAGCTTGGCGGCATCGATGCCGTCGGCATGCAGGGTGACCCGCCCCTTGGGCTTCTCGGGCGACAGCACGAACGGGTCGGCGCGCAGAAGGCCGCCGGCCCAGTTCCATTCCGCCCTGTCCACATCCAGCCGCCCGTCGCGGCCATAGCCGAACAGCAGCGTGCCGTCGGTCAGCGGTATGCCGACGTCCAACAGTCCGATCGACAGCTTCTGCCCATCCGGGATCACCGGCGGCGACAGGCTGGACAAGGCGATGGTGCCGCTGACCCCGGCGACGGTCACCGGCCCGGCGGCCCCGGCAAGTCCCTTCACCACCGCCTGTCCGGCCGTAGTCACGCCCTTCGCCGTCAAAGCGACCGTCGCCTTGCCCGACAGGGTGCCCGACGCCTTTTCCAGGAACGTCGCGGCGAGCGGCGAAACGGCGCCGAGGCCGGGGCCATCGGGGGCAAGGCGGAACGGCTTCGCCACCACCTGCAGCGTGCCGGTGCCGGCGATCTGGTCATAGGTGCCGTCGAGCGTGAGGGAGAGGAGCCCGTTCGCGCCCTTGGCGGTGCCGTCGATCGCCCATGGCCCCTGCCCTGCCTGCACCGCCTGCACCGTGACGGCCAGCGGCACGACGGGCGCCGGCTTGGCGGTGTTGGTCAGTTGCCCGACCACGGCATCAGCGTGCCGTCCGTCGCCATCCTGCGCCAGCCGCAGCAGGACCTTTTCAGCGCGCACTCCACTGGCGGGGGCATCGAGACGCGGCGCCTGCAACTCCGCCATGATTGTCATGGCGTCGGGCGACCAGCGCACGAGCACGGCTTCGCCCACCGGACACAGCGTCGCCCCCTGCGGCAGGCCGAGCGGCTGCCCGGCAACCGTGAGCCGTTCCGCCTTGGCCGGCAGGCAGCCGACGGGTGCGACGGTCACCGCGCCGCCGTCCATCCCGATCACCAGCGCGCCGGACAGCGTCACGCGCCCCGACATCGGCAGGTCGAGCGCCGGGGCCGCCGCCTCCAGCGGGCCGCTGTCGACGGCGAACTCCAGCCGCAGGCCGCGCCAGCCATCGGCGATGCGCAGGCTGGTGACCGTCATCGCGGCCCCGGTGAAGCCGGCGTCGCGCAAGGTCTGCGTGGCCATCCCGCCGATCAGCGCCGGACCGGCCAGGATCGCACCGCCCAGCCCGACCACGGCCAGCGTGACCGTGACCGCCACCGTGCCGGCTATCGCCCGTCCCAGCCTCAAGCCCATGCCCTTTCCGTAAAATTCCGTCATGACCGGCATGCCATGTCCATGTCCGGATGAACACCCGGACGAGTGGCTGTCATCCGTGACTTTTGGCGGAGACTTTCGGCGGATCGCCATCCCCGCCAGCGCGGCTTTGCATTCCGACGCTTTTCCCCTATGGTCCGTGGCGCGGATTTCGGCTCATCGGAGTGTTTCGCATGAAGCGGTGGACCCGCGCGTTGCTGGCGGCCCTGTTCGCCACAATCTTCACTGTCTCGTTCTTTACAGTTTCTCAAGGGGAGGCGAAGGCCTTGGATCCGGAAAACACCATTTACCTCGACCTGAAGGACGGTCGCGTGGTGATCGAACTGCGGCCCGACCTGGCGCCGAACCACGTCGCCCGCATCAAGGAACTGACCCGCCAGGGCTTCTATAACGGCGTCGTCTTCCACCGCGTCATCGACGGCTTCATGGCCCAGACCGGCGACCCGACCGGTACCGGCATGGGCGGCTCCGGCAAGAAGCTGAAGGCCGAATTCTCCAGCGCTCCGCACATCCGCGGCACCCTGTCGATGGCCCGCGCCCAGGATCCGGACAGCGCCGACAGCCAGTTCTTCATCTGCTTCGCCCCGTCCCAGTTCCTGGACCGCCAGTACACCGTCTGGGGCCGCGTGGTCGAGGGCATGGAATTCGTCGACATGATCAAGAAGGGCAGCCAGTCCCGCAACGGACAGGTCACCGACCCGGACAAGATCATCAAGATGCAGGTCGCGGCCGACGTGAAGTAACGCCTCCTCCGCAGCCGTTCAGGGAAAGGGGGACCGGTGCGCCGGTCCCTTTTTTCTTGGCGCCGGTTTTCGTCCGTCAACCGCCGGCGAGCGAATTGGTCATGGCCCGCAGCAGATCCTTCATCGATTGCGGCCGGTCCTGCCAGCGCATGGCCAGCCCGGACAGCAGCACCTTCTCGAATCCGGGGGCCAGCGCCACGCCCAACTCGGACGGCTTCGGCACCTTGTCGTTCATGAAACGGGAGGTGGCATCGGGAGGGGTGCGGCCGGTCAGCGCCAGATAGATCGTGGCGCAGAGCGCATAGACGTCGGACCAGGGCCCCTGCCGCCCCTCGTTGGAATATTGCTCCGGCGGGGCGTAGCCGGGCTTGAGGATCACGGTCAGGCCTGCGCCTGGACGGGCGGTCTGCCTCGCGGCACCGAAATCCAGCAGCTTGCGATCGCCCGCGTTGGTCAGGAAGATGTTGTCCGGGCTGATGTCGCGGTGGATCAGTCCCTGCTCGTGAATAGCCTGCAGCGCCTTGGCGATCGGCATCACCACCGACAGCGTCCGTTTCACGTCGATCCGGCCGCCGCAGTCGGCCAGGTATTTCTTCATGGTGCGGCCTTCCAGCAGCTCCATGACCAGATAGGCGGTGGCGTTCTCTTCGAAGAAATCCTGGATGCCGACGATCTCGCGCACGTCGCGCAGGCGGGCGAGCGTCCGAGCCTCCTCCAGGAACTTGGCGAGGCCGGCGGCGAAGGTCTCGGCATGCTCGTCGGAGAAGGGGGAGACGGCGGCGGCGTTGGGAACGCGGGAGATCAGGTTGGATGGATAGTATTCCTTGATCGCCACCTTCACCTGCAGCCGGTCGTCCCATCCCAGATAGGTGGCGCCGAACCCGCCCTGCCCCAGCACGCGCCCGGCACGGTAGCGGCCATGAAGCAGCGTCCCCGGCACCAGATGCACACCCGGCCGGTTGTCCGATTTCGCCGGGAAACCGCAGGCGCCGCAGATCTCCGTCCGGCCTTTCGCGGAATAGCAGCTTGGGCATAGTCCCGCCGTATCGTCGGTGACCACGGGGGTGGTGCCGGCCGCACCGCGCTGCTGGCTGGCCGGATGAAGAATTGTCTCGGCGTTGCGAACCGCCCTGGACGGCGGTGGCGCCACCTCCACGGTGGCCGGCAGAGCGGGCGGCAATACGGGGGGCAGAACGGGCGGCGGGGCGGGCGCGGTCGCCATCTGGCGCAGCCGATCCAGCAGTTCCAGCAGCCTTCGCACCTCCGCCTGGGCGACCTCGCTTTCGGGCTGGGCGAGTTCGGCCTGGAATTGCGGCTGGCGGACGATTTCCAGGATGTGCTGGCGCATCAGCGGCAGGGCGCCGTCCTCGCGGATCAGGCCGGAACAGGCGACCTCCGCCAGCCGGACGGTGCGGCGGCGCAGGACCGGTTCCACCTGCTTCAGGCGAACGGCGAGCTGTCCGGTCTTCACGAAATCGTCGACCGCGCGTTCGGCGCGTCCGGCGATCCGCTCGCAGGCGTCCGCCGGCAGCGGCGCGGCGCGGATCGCCGCCAGCGCGCGGACGAAAGCGCGTTCCAGCAGGGCCGTGTCCGGCGTCTGCACCAGCATGTTCTCGATCAGCAGCTCGTTGCAGACCGCCGCGTCGAGGGACGCGAGGATCTCGTCGGCATGGCGCTCGGCGGCCGGCACGGCGGCGATCCGGGTCAGGTAATGGATTCGGCAGATCAGGTCCGATTGCCCTTCGCCCATCCCGATGATGGAGCGGCGGTAGGCGCTGGCCCCTCCCTGCTCCAGCCGGCGCGAATAGCGGACGGTCAGCGCATCGGCCATCGCCGCTCCGCCGACCAGACCGTCGCGGGTCAGCAGATGCCCGACCAGCGTCTTCAGCATCTCCGCCTCCTGGTCGAAGGCGCCGCGGCCCAGCGGCTGGGGTGCCTTCAACTGGCGGCGGATGCGGTCGAGCACCGCGGCCTTCGCATGGGGCAGCTTGCCCTGGCGGAACAGGGCGTTCAGCACGCCGATGCGGTTCGGCCCCATGGCCTCCATGCCGATCCGGCCGAACAGCATGTCGCAGAGGGTGGACAGCAGCGTTCCGGGCAGCAGATTGGTTCCGAACAGGTCAGACCCGGCGGCGGTGGAGGCCAGGACGTCGCCGATAACTCCGTCGACGGCCGCCGCCAGGCGCTCGTCCCGGTCCCATTGGTGCAGTTCGAGGAGGCGGTCCAGCTTGCCGTTCCAGCTCTTTATCTCCACCAGTTCCAGGGCGATGGCGACGCGCTGGTCATACTCGGCATCGCCGGTGGGAGTCCTGGCTCCCTGGGAGAGCAGCCAGTCCACCGGCTTGCGGCCGCGCGGCATGGCGGCGAATGCGGCCTGGGCGGCGCGCGCCTTGGCCCAGCTTTCATCCACCGCGGCGCGGATGGCGCGTTTGCGCGTCTGCTGCTCCTGCCCCGGCGCGCGGGCCTGGGCCGCCGCGACCTTGCTCAGGGCCGCTTCGATCAATGTCCCCTGTTCCAGACAGGCTTTCAGCGGCTTGGCGAGATGGATCACTTCCGTCGGGGTCAGGAACAGCGGGTCCAGGTACGACCGCAGCACCGTGCCGATCACCAGCCGGGCCGGCAGCGCGTGGTAGTCCGGCAGCGAATCGCACGGCTCCACCTCGTCGAGCGTGGCCATGGCCGACGACGAAGTCGGCATCGCGCGGCTGAGTTGGGGAGTGGACACTCCGGGCCTTTCCTGGACGTGACGGACTGCGCAGCCGGGCTGCAACACCGGCGCCACTTCCGCGTTGTCGATACAACCGGCATTCCGCATCCGCCGGGGAGCGGTGCCGGACGGGCATCGTCGCGCAACGAGGGTAAATGACGAGTGTACGATACCCACATTTTTCGACAAAAACAGATGAACTGTGTCAGCGTCGAGGCAGCGGGCGCCTTGCCGGCGGCGACCGTTTCCTTCGGCCTTCGCATGTGCGATAAGAATCGGGACGCCGACGATGGGAGAATCGCATGATCCGGACGGGCACCATCATCGCGTTGCGGCACGGGCCGATGACACTCACCGCGGCCCCCCGGTGCGGCGGTTCGCTGGCGAGTTGGAGCCTGTCCACCGCCGATGGCCCGGTCGAGCTTTTCCGGCGGGCCTCCGACCGCGCGCTGGCCGGAAGTTTCGCCCCGGACATGGCCTGTTTCCCGCTGGTCCCCTTTTCCAACCGCATCGGCGGCGGCCGGTTCGTCTTCCAGGGCCGTGAGGTCGTGCTCGCCACCGATCCCGGATCGCCCCACCGGATCCACGGCCATGGCTGGTCATCTCCCTGGAGCGTGGAGGCCGTCACCGACGACGCCCTGCGCATGGGGTTCGCCCACCGGGCCGACGACTGGCCCTGGAGCTATCGCGCGGCGCAGACGGTGGCGCTGGACGGCGAAGGACTGACCGTCACGCTCGACCTCGTCAACGACTCGGACAGCGACATGCCGGCCGGGCTGGGGCTGCACCCCTATCTGGTCAGGTCGCCGGGGAGCCGTGTGACCGCCGGCGTCCGGACGGTCTGGGAGAACGACGACACCATCCTGCCCTGCCGCAACCGGCCGCTACCTGCCGCCTGGGATTTCCGCCATGGCGTGACCATGGACCATGTGGCTCTGGACAACGGCTTCACCGGCTGGAACGGCTCGGCGACGCTGGACCGTCCGCGCGAGCGGCTGCGCCTGACCATGCTGGCCGACGGTCCGGCCGGACACCTGATCGTCTACGCACCGCCCGGCGAACCCTATCTATGCCTGG
Organism: Azospirillum sp. Sh1; assembly: GCF_008365135.1. Classification (NCBI taxonomy): domain Bacteria; kingdom Pseudomonadati; phylum Pseudomonadota; class Alphaproteobacteria; order Rhodospirillales; family Azospirillaceae; genus Azospirillum; species Azospirillum sp. Sh1. Next base: position 33,327 of record NZ_VTTK01000016.1, read on the forward strand.
AGCCGGTCACCCACATGACCGATGCGCTGAACCGTCCGCAGGAACCCGATGCCGGGGTGATCGCCCTGCCACCGGGTGAACGGCTGTCGATGACCGTGCGTTTCCTCGTGTCACGACCCTAGAGCGCCGCCCTTCGTACCGAGTTCGCGAGCAAGGCCGATGAAGGCCCTGAAGGCGGCCGACGGGTTTCGCCGTCCGGAATAGTAGAGGCAGAGACCGGAACGCGGCGGCGTCCAGTCATCGAGCACGCGAACGAGACGCCCCGCCTCTATGTCGGCCCGCACGTCCGGCTCCATGAAGAAGCCGAGGCCTACGCCTTCGAGGACGGCGATTCGCGCCAGACTGGCCTCGTCCAGCGTGATCGGTCCATTTACCTCGATCTGCGCCGACTGCCCGTCCTTCTCGAACTGCCACCGGAATAGCGCTCCGTTCGGCAGACGGACACGAATGCACGGGTGAACGAGCAGGTCGGGCGGCCGGCGCGGCCGCTCATGCGCCGCGAAATATGCCGGCGACCCGACGACTGCATAACGCTGCGGCCGACCCAGGGGAACCGCGATCATGTCGCTCGGTACGAGGTCTGCCGCACGCACACCAAGGTCGAACCCCTCGGCGACGATATCCACCAGCCGCCCTTCGGTGACGAGGTCGACATGGACTTGCGGATGACGGCGAAGGAACTCCAGCACCAGCGGCGAGAGGAGTTCGCGCGCTGCTGTGGCGAAGGCATTGATGCGAAGTGTGCCCGACGGAATGATCTGCTGCGACCGCACGGCTTCCAGGGCGCCGTGGACATCCTGCAATGCCGGACCAACCTGCTCGACGAACACCCGCCCGGCATCGGTGAGAGAGACGCTCCGCGTCGTCCGGTTGAACAGGCGAACGCCAAGGCCCGCTTCGAGTTTTCCGATGGCATTGCTGAGCGCCGTCGTCGACATACCCAGGTCGAGCGCCGCTGCGCGAAAGGTGCCCCGTCGCGCGATGGCGATGACCGCATCCAGATCGTTCAGTTCAGCCTCGCGCATTGTCCCGCCAATCGAAACGCCTCATCCAGCTTTATCCCGATTATCGAAACACATGTCCAAACCTAATTTGGAAAGGGCAAGGAGACTTCGATCAGGAGGAATGGCGCGATGACACTCCCTTCACCGGTCTTGGCCTACATCGATGCAGACGGAAGGAACGACGGCGTGGCGCTGATCGACGCCTTCGCGCCCGATGCCGCCGTCAAGGATGAAGGTCGCACTCACGTTGGTCAAAAAGCGATCGGCGCGTGGTGGCGGGCTGCGAAGGCCAAGTACCAACACGTGATCGAACCGCTCGAATCGACCAAAGACGGCCGGACCACCAGAGTTCTCGTCAACGTGACCGGTCAATTTACCGGCAGCCCTGCCAGGATGGTCTTTGCGTTCCGGGTGGAGGACAGCCGGATTGCCGGCCTGGAGATCAACCCATGAGCCCCTTCATCAGCCTGGACGGCAAGCGAACGCTCGTCACATCGGGCACGCGCGGCGCCGGTGCGGCCACTGTCGCGCTGTTTCGCGAACTCGGGGCCCGTGTGCTGACTGCAGCCCGCTCGCGTCCCGACAGGGCGGACGAGGCGATGTTCGTCTCCGTGGATCTGACGACCCCGGACGGGTGCGCCACGCTCGCGGCGGCGGTGCGCGAACGCTTGGGCGGGATCGACGTCATCGTTCATATGCTGGGTGGATCCTCCGCTCCCGCAGGCGGATTCGCGGCGTTGAACGACGCGGTCTGGAGCAAGGAACTCGACCTGAATCTGATGCCCGCCATCCGGCTCGACCGCGAGCTTGTGCCGGCGATGGTGGCGCAGGGCCATGGTGTGGTCATTCACGTGACCTCGATCCAGCGCCAGTTGCCCTTGCCGCAGTCGACCACAGCCTATGCCGCCGCGAAGGCCGCGCTCTCGACCTACAGCAAGAGCCTGTCGAAGGAGGTCTCACCCAAGGGCGTGCGCGTGGTCCGCGTTTCGCCCGGCTGGATCGAGACCGAGGCAGCGGTAAGTTTGGCCGAGCGGCTCGCGAAGGACGTCGGCACCGACTATGAAGGCGGCAAGCGGATCATCATGGACTCGCTCGGCGGTATTCCCATCGGGAGGCCATCGAAGCCGAATGATGTCGCCAACCTGATCGCGTTCCTCGCATCCGACCGTGCCGGGACCATAACCGGCACCGAATACGTCATCGACGGCGGTACCATTCCAACCGTGTGACGCACGATCGGCGGTACAAGCGGACCCGGCTTCTGCCGGCACCCATTAGCGGCAGCGGACGAATTCCGCCGCGAAGCCGGCCGGCGGTTCCATGCGCAGGATCAGCCGGTCGAAACGCGGCGAGTCGGCCGGCAGAAGCCGCAGGGTCGCCAGCGGTGCCCGGGTTCCTGGCGCAGTGCCCGCCGCTGCCTCGGGCTGAGCACCGTCCACCGGACCGGCCGGCAGAAGCGCCACCCCCTGCACGGGGTCGCCGTCGGCCGCCAGCGTGCCATCCAGCGGGAACAGCTGCAGCCGCGGCTCCACCGCGTGGAGGCTGCGGTCGGTCCCGATATCCAGATAGGAGCTTCGGCAATCGTCGATGGCGGTGCGGTCGGCCGGATCGGCCTTCGCCCAGCGGCCGGCCAGCGTCGACAGCGAGACCTTGCGGCTGACCGGCGGCATCGGTGGCTGGGGTGCGGCGAACTGCCGGGCCGCGGCGCCGGTGACGGACAGCGGCAGATCGCCGACCGGCCGTGACCGGGCCTGCCGCTCCGCCTCAAGCGCCGCCGTGCGCTTGCGGACGACGCGCAGCAGGCAATCCGCGCGCGTCCTGGTCGATTTCTCGTCGGCCAGATCGGCCGCGGTCACCGGGCAGGACTCGTCCCGCCGCGCCCGCCAGACGGTCTGGCTGTCCTCGATCGCCGCACGGCCGCTGTCGTCGGTGGTGGCGCCCAGTGCCGCCAGCGCCGCATCCATCGCCGCACCGGCCGCCGCCAGCTTCGCATCGCGACACATCAGCCGCGCGGCCGGCGTCTCCGCCGCCTCGCAGCCGGGCGCCGCCTCTGGAGCGGCGGCCTCCGGCGGCGGAGTGTCCGCCGGAGCCGATAGGGCCGGGACCGCAGTCAGGACCGCGAGAGTCAGGACCGCGATCGGGGAGCCGGCAGCCAGGAAACCGCCGACCAGGGACAGGGCGCGCATCGCAGGAAACCTTGGATAAGGAAGCGGAACGTCACGAAGCGGGGAAGGCCTCCAGCACAGACTTGACCTGACGCTGGAAATCCTGGTCGGTGCGATAGCGCGTCACGACCGACTTGTCACGCTCCACGAAAAACAGCATGTCGTCGCGGCTGGGCAGCATGCGCGGATTCGGCTTTTCCAGCAGTTCGCCGTTCCAGTCGATCCGCGCCATGAAATAGACCGCGCGGGCGAACAGCATGAACAGCTTGTTGTCCGGTGCCAGCTTCTCCCGCCGCAGCAGCGCATAGTAATAATAGTTGCGGCCATGGAAATAGTTGGTGTGGATCGCCTGCAACGCCGCGAATCTCTCGTCCGGGCTGTTGACTTTCTTGATCTGCCTTTCCAGGCGGAAGCCGGCGAAGAAATATTCCCTCGCCTCGTGTTCGAAGGAAAAGGCGCTGCCCTTGATCAGGGCCATCTGCTCGCCGTAGCGCTTCAGCGCGCGGGTCATCAGCAGTTCGAGGAAACGCTGCTCCACCGCGAACCTGTCGGGGATGTTCGGCAGCATCTCGAACACATGGCGCATGTGATAGGGATGGCGCACGACGACGACCGGAACCGACAGCTTCCTGTTCTTCGCCGGCGCCCGCTTTTCGGCCACCAGCGTGACGGCCGGCGACAGCGAGGCCATGGTCGCCTGGATCGTATCGTGCAGTTTCCAGCGCAGCTTGGTGTCGGCCGATTGGCTGCCGAGATTCATGCGGGCGAAAAACCGCTTCACGCGGCTGCCGAAGGTTTCCTTCGGCAATTTGTGCGTCGGCAGGTTGGGGACGATCAGCGGATTGCCGAGAATGTCGGCGGACGGCGGCAGCGGCTTGAAATTGAAATATTTTCCGGTGACGACGCCCCGTCCGGCGCCGCCGGGACCGGCATCGCCCGCCCCGCCCGCACCGCGGTTGCCGCCCATGAGTGAAGAAGCCGCCACCGACACCATCCAGACGCGATTTCCCGCCGCCGCGATACTCCGATCGCTTAGGATATAAAGGGTAACGCGAACGGAAGAAAGCCGCAGCGCGCGTCATCCGCAACTTCGTGACTTTTTCGCAACTGCGGTAGGATCGGTGCGGGGGCACTCTGTCGGGTGGGGTTTATCGGTGTTACCGTTGCAGCGGCGACCCTGGACCAAACCGGGGCGCGAACATCATCGAACAGGCATGAGGCGGGGTTTTCCATGGCGATCCACGTCGCGCTGAACCATAAGACGATCTATCGCTACGACCGGCCGGTGTCGCTCGGCCCACAGATCATCCGGTTGCGCCCGGCGCCCCATTGCCGGACACCGATTCTCAGCTATTCCCTGAAGGTCACGCCCAAGCAGCATTTCCTGAACTGGCAGCAGGATCCGCAATCGAACTTCCAGGCCCGCTTCGTCTTCCCGGAAAAGACGCGCGAGTTCATCGTCGAGGTCGATCTGGTCGCCGAGATCGCCGCGATCAACCCCTTCGACTTCTTCCTGGAGGAGAAGGCGAGCCACATCCCGTTCGTCTACGACGACTGGCTGTTGCGCGAACTGCGCCCGTATCTGGAGACGGAGGAGCCGGGGCCGGAACTGACCGCCTATCTGCAGGACATTCCGCGGGAAAAAACGCCGACCATCGATTTCCTGGTCGCGGTGAACCAGCGGCTGCAGCAGGACATCGGCTATGTCATCCGGCTGGAGCCCGGCATCCAGAGCTGTGCGGAGACGCTGACCAAGCGCACCGGCTCCTGCCGCGATTCGGCCTGGCTGCTGGTGCAGATCCTGCGTCACCTGGGGCTGGCCACCCGCTTCGTCTCCGGTTACCTGATCCAGCTGACCGCCGACCAGAAGGCGCTGGACGGCCCGTCGGGTCCGGAGAGCGACTTCACCGACCTGCATGCCTGGGTGGAGGTGTTCCTGCCCGGCGCCGGCTGGGTCGGGCTGGACCCGACCTCCGGCCTGCTGGCCGGCGAGGGGCACATTCCGTTGGCCTGCACGCCGGACGCCTCCTCCGCCGCCCCCATATCCGGTCTCGTCGACGAGGCGGAGGTCGAATTCGGCCATGAGATGTCGGTCACCCGCATCTACGAGGCGCCCCGCGTCACCAAGCCCTACACCCCGCAGCAATGGGCGGCGATCGAAGCGCTGGGCCACCGGGTCGACGAGGATCTGAAGTCCGAGGACGTCCGCCTGACCATGGGCGGCGAGCCGACCTTCGTCTCCATCGACGACATGGACGGCGCCGAGTGGAACACCACCGCGCTGGGTCCGCAGAAGCGCAAGATGGCCGCCGACCTGATCCACCGGCTGATGGTCCGCTTCGCTCCCGGCGGCCTGCTGCATTTCGGCCAGGGCAAATGGTATCCCGGCGAATCGCTGCCGCGCTGGGCGATGACGCTCTACTGGCGCCGCGACGGCGAGGCTCTGTGGGCCAACAGCGACCTGCTGGCGCGCGAGGACACCGATTACGGCCACACCGCCCAGGATGCCGGCGTGTTCCTGATGGCGCTGGCAAAGCGGCTGGGCCTCGACCCGAACCTCGTGCTCGGCGCCTATGAGGACCCCTGGCACTATCTGCGCAAGGAGGCGCAGCTTCCGGTCAATGTCGATCCGCTGAACAGCAGGCTCGACGACAAGGAGGAGCGGGAGCGGCTGACCCGCGTCTTCACCCGCGGCCTGAGCGAGCCGGTGGGCTTCGTCATGCCGATCAACCGCCGCATGACCCAGCAGGGGCCGGTCTGGCTGTCCAGCACATGGCCGCTGCGCCAGGAGAAACTGCTGCTGATCCCCGGCGACAGCCCGGTCGGCTACCGCCTGCCGCTGGGCTCGCTGCCCTGGGTGTCGAAGTCCGACTATCCCTATGCCTGGGAAACCGACCCGTTCGAGGATCGCGGCCCGCTTCCTCCTCATCCGGTTCAGCGCCGGCAGGAGATCCGCGGTGCCGTTCAGGAATCCGACCGCGGCGTCCACACCGACAAGCGGATCGCCCAGCGCCAGCGCATCATGGCGGAGATCCGCGACGAACTGCCGGAGGAAGGCAAGTCGGCCTGGTGGGTGGTGCGCACCGCCCTGAGCTGCGAGGCGCGCAACGGGCGCCTGCACCTGTTCATGCCGCCGATGAGCACGCTGGAAGACTATCTGGCGATGCTGGCGGAGATCGAGGCGACGGCGGTCGAACTGGAGATGCCGGTCGTCATCGAAGGCTATCAGCCGCCGAAGGACCCGCGCCTGAACTCCATGGCCGTCACCCCCGACCCCGGCGTGATCGAGGTGAACATCCACCCCGCCCACAGCTGGGACGATCTGGTGCGCAACACCATCGCCCTGTACGAGGATGCGCGCCAGTCCCGCCTGGGGGCGGAGAAGTTCATGATCGACGGGCGCCATTGCGGCACCGGCGGCGGCAACCATGTGGTGATGGGCGGCGCCACCGCGGCCGACAGCCCCTTCCTGCGCCGCCCCGACCTGCTGCGCAGCCTCATCACCTATTGGCAGAACCACCCTGCCCTGTCCTACGTCTTCTCCGGCCTGTTCATCGGCCCGACCAGTCAGGCGCCGCGCGTGGACGAGGCGCGCGACGACCAGCTCTATGAGCTGGAGATCGCCTTCAACCAGATCGATCAGGCGGCGGCGAGCGGCAACTGCCCGCCCTGGCTGGTCGACCGGGTGCTGCGCAACCTGCTGGTCGACGTGCAGGGCAACACCCACCGGGCGGAGTTCTGCATCGACAAGCTCTATTCGCCGGACAGTTCCACCGGCCGCCTCGGCCTTGTCGAGTTCCGCGCCTTCGAGATGCCGCCGCACGCGGAGATGAGCCTGACCCAGCAGCTTCTGATGCGGGCGCTGGTCGCGCGCTTCTGGAAGCATCCCTACAAGGGCAAGCTGGTCCGCTGGGGCACCGAGCTGCACGACCGATTCATGCTGCCGCACTTCGTCCAGCAGGACATGGCCGACGTGCTGCAGGACCTGCGCGACCACGGCTATCCGCTGGAGGACAACTGGTTCGCCCCGCACTTCAACTTCCGTTTCCCGGTCTACGGCCATGTCAGCCAGCGCGGCATCACCATGGAACTGCGGATGGCGCTGGAGCCCTGGCACGTCCTGGGCGAGGAGCCGGGCGGCGGCGGCACAGTGCGCTATGTCGACAGCTCGGTGGAGCGGGTGCAGGTGCGCGTCAGCGGCCTGATCGACGCCCGCCACGTCATCACCTGCAACGGCCGGCGCGTACCGCTGATCCCGACCGGGGTGGAGGGCGAGTTCGTCGGCGGCGTGCGCTATCGCGCGTGGCAGCCGCCCTCCTGCCTGCACCCGACGATTCCCGTCCACACCCCGCTGATCTTCGACATCCTCGACAGCTGGGCCGGCCGGTCGATCGGCGGCTGCACCTATCACGTCATGCATCCGGGCGGCCGCAACTACGAGACCTTTCCGGTCAACGCCAACGAGGCGGAGGGCCGGCGTCTGGCCCGCTTCTTCCCCTTCGGCCACACGCCCGGCCCGATGGACGCCCCGGCGGAGGAACGCAATCCGCAATTCCCGATGACCCTGGATCTGCGGCGGGGGTGACAAGGGCTGGTCCACCTCTCTTCCGGGAGCTATCATATTCACACATCTCAGAGTGTTGTAAGATATTGGGATAAAATCACTTTTTCGGCCGTCATTCCCGCGAAGGCGGGAATCCAGACTTTGCAGGCCCTTGCACTGGACAGCCTGGATCCCCGCCTTCGCGGGGATGACGGAAACTTCATTAAATTCCAGCGGCTTAGCAATGCCAGGAATTCTGTGGGTGCCATAGCTTCCGGGAGAGAAGTAAATTCCCATGACCGACCCGTCATCCATTTTTCAGCGTCATAACGTGATAGCACTACCCGCATAACGATTATCGGAATTACCCTCTTCGGTCGAAGGCCAAAGCGCCATACACCAGATGAGGGAATGACGGGGATGAAGCTACCCTTCTACGCGACGCTGGCGGCCAGCGCGCTGCTGCTCAGCTCCTGCGCCGAGCCGCCGCAGCCGCCGCGCCCGGTGCCGGTCAAGCCGCCGGTCGAGGTCAACGGCCTGTGGTACCTGGACCAGGGTTGGTCGCAAGAGGCCCGCCAGTGGTACTACAACACCACCCAGGGCTCGCAGATCATGCGCTATGACTGGTTCATGGCGCTGGAGGATCCGCAGACCAGGCAGCCCTTCGTCAAGAGCATCACCCGCTACGGCTATGCCGCCGGGACCGCCAGCAGCTGGAACCCCGATCTGCTGCCGGTCGGCTTCGTCAAGGACACCGATCCCGACAAGACCGCCTGGTTCGGCATGACCTGCGCCGCCTGCCATACCGGCGACGTGACGGTGAACGGCAAGACCATGCGCATCGACGGCGCGGTCACCACCGGCGACCTCTATGGCTTCATCAGCGGGCTGAGCGGCGCGGTCCACACCACGGTGACCAGCGACGCGGCCTTCCAGCCCTTCGCGACCCGCGTGCTGGGCGCCAACGCCACCGATCAGCAGAAGCTGGCGCTGTACAACGACCTGAAGGCCTTCGACCAGTCCTTCGCCGCCTTCGTCGCCGCCAGCACCCCGGACACGCCCTGGGGGTCGATGCGCACCGACGCCTTCGGCATGATCTTCAACCGGGTTTCGGCCATCGACCTGAACCTGCCCAAGAACAACCGCGCGCCGAACGCCCCGGTCAGCTATCCCTTCCTGTGGGATGCGCCGCACCAGCCGCGGGTGCAGTGGAACGGCCTGCTGCCGAACGCCACCGCCTTCGATGCGCTGGGCCGCAATGCCGGCGAGGTGCTGGGCGTGTTCGGCAAGGTGGCGCTGAAGCCGCCGGCCGACGCCGCGCACTATTATTACAAGTCGACGGTCCGCGGCCAGAATCTGGTCGACATGGAGAACCAGCTGCGCAAGCTGCGCTCGCCCGTGTGGCCGGACAGCCTTGCCGGCAATGTCGACATCGTCAAGGCCGCGGCCGGCGAGACGATCTACAAGGAAAGCTGCGAGAGCTGCCACGCCATCCTGCCGCGCGGCGAGACCTACACCACCGCGCCGATCCAGATGGTGCCGCTGTTCAACTGGGCGAAGCCTGACGACGCCAAGGCGGTGATCGCGGCCTTCGGCACGATCTGCACCAAGGGCGTCGATGCCGCCGTCTCCGCCGGGATGGTGACGGTCAATTATGCCGCCGATCCGAAGATGGCGGTCGACGCGCTGTGCCGTCAGGTCGATACCGGCGTCCTCGCCAACGTCGCCATGCCGCCGCAGCTGTTGGGCGGCAAGCCGCTGAAGAACCCGGATCTGGCGGCGAACCTGCTGTCCAACGCGGTGATCGGTGCCATCCTCGGCGATCTGGTGCGCGAACCGGGCCTGCTGGCCGACCTGCTGAAGGGCGACAACGCCCCGGCTCCGTGGCTGACCGCCAGCGCGCCGGCCAGCTGGTCGCCCGAATCGCAGGCGAAGGGCGGCACGCTGGACACCACGCCCTTCGTGAAGCCGGGCGCCAAGATGACGGCCGACCACCAGAAGGTGATCGCCGCCCTGACCGGCCGCGGCCAGACCAAGCCGACCGTCGGCGCGGTGCCCGCCGGTGGCCGTGCGGCGAAGGCCGCCGCCGCTCCCGCGAAGTCCACCTCCGGCGGGGCGACCGCCGACGAGGAGGCGCTGGCCGCCACCATCAAGCAGCTGCTGGCCTACAAGGCGCGTCCGCTGGACGGGGTGTGGGCGACGGCGCCCTTCATGCACAACGGGTCGGTTCCCAACCTGTACGAGATGCTGCTGCCGGCATCCCAGCGGTCGGTGGCCTTCCGTATGGGCAGCACCTCCATCGACCCGGTCAAGGTCGGTGTGGATTCGTCCGCCAAGGATGCCACCTTCGTCTATGACACGACGAAGCCCGGCAACCACAACAGCGGCCACGAATTCGGCGCCGGCCTGACCGATACCCAGCGCTGGCAGCTGGTGGAATACCTGAAGACGCTCTGACCGTTACCGGGATTTCCGCAACAACCGGCAAGCCGGAGCGTCGCTATTCGCGACGCTCCGGCCTTTTTCATTCGTGATGGTCGCCAACGGCCCATGCGGCTGCGAACGGATAATGGCGGAATCTTTCCTCTTTCGGATGGATCTGCCGGCCGCCAGCCTTGCATCGCCGGGCCTGGACGTTCAGACTGTTGCTTCCTTCATAGGCAATACGCACCAGTACGACCTTGTCCCAATCCGATCAGCCTTTCCGCGCGCCGGCATCCGTGATCCCGTCGGGGATGCCGCCGGTCCCTTTCACCCAGGGATCGCTGTTCGGCGAGGCCGACGCCATCGGCTATGGCTCGGGCCAAGTCTATGACGAGATGGTGAACGGCCAAGGGCGGCTGCGGCCGCACTGGCAGACCTTCATGAGCACGCTTGGCCCCCTCGACGCCGAACAGATGGCGCAGCGGTGGGAGGAGGCGCGGCGGCTGCTGCACCAGAACGGCGTCACCTACAACATCTACGGCGATCCCAATGGGATGGAGCGGCCCTGGCCGCTCGACATGATGCCGCTTCTGCTGCCGGCCCATGAATGGAAGGCCGTCGAATCGGGGTTGATCCAGCGCGCATCGCTGCTGAACGCCATCCTGACCGACCTGTACGGGCCGCAGACGCTGACCCGTTACGGCCGGCTTCCGCCGTCGGTGATCCATGCCGACCCCGGCTTCCGCCGCGCGGTCCACGGCATCCGGGTGCCGAACGACGTGCATCTGCACTTCTACGCCGTCGACCTCGCCCGTGCGCCCGATGGGCGCTGGTGGGTGCTGTCCGACCGCACCCAGGCGCCGAGCGGCAGCGGCTATGCGCTGGAAAACCGCGCGGTGATCGCCAAGGTGCTGCCCGACAGCTTCCGCCATTGCCAGGTGGAGCGGCTGACCGGCTTCTTCGACACCTTCAAGGAAACGCTGCTGTCGATCGCGCCCCGGAATGGCGGCGCCAACGGCGGCACCGGCAGCGGACGGGCGCCGCGCGTGGTCCTGCTGACCCCGGGTCCCTACAACGAAACCTATTTCGAGCACGTCTATCTCGCCCGCTATCTCGGCCTGACGCTGGTGGAGGGGGCGGACCTGACGGTGCGCGACCGGACGGTCTATCTGAAGACCCTGTCGGGACTGGAGCAGGTGGACGTGATCCTGCGACGGCTCGACGCCGATTTCGCCGACCCGCTGGAGATGCGCGCCGACAGCTCGCTCGGCGTCGCCGGGCTGATCGAGGCGGTGCGGGCCGGCAACGTGGTGATGGCCAACGCGCTGGGTTCCGGGCTGATGGAATCGATGGCGATGAAGTCGTCGCTGCCGACGCTCTGCCGCCATCTGCTGGGGGAGGAGCTGCGGTTGCCCGGCGTCGCCAGCTGGTGGTGCGGCAACGACGCCGAACGCGCCTACGTCATCGATCATCTCGACGGGCTTGTGGTCAAGCCTGCCTTCCCGTCGCTGTCCTTCGAGCCGATCTTCGGCGCCCAGCTGTCGGCCGCCGGACGCTCGGCCCTCGTCGAGCGGATCAAGCGCCGTCCCTGGTATTTCGTGGCTCAGGAGCAGATGGCGCTCTCCACCGCGCCGGTCTGGCAGGACGGCCGGCTGCAGCCGCGGCCTCTGGTGCTGCGCGTCTTCCTCTGCGCCACCCCCAGCGGCGGCTATGCGGTGATGCCCGGCGGCCTGACCCGCGTGTCGAGCGAATCCGGCCGGCTGGTGGTGTCGATGCAGAGCGGCGGCGGCAGCAAGGACACCTGGATCCTGGCGCCGCGTCGGGCCGACGTCGCCTCCACCCAGCCGCGCCCTGCCCTGGCGGCGGAGCCGACGGCCAGCGGCGCCCGACCGTCCGCCAACGACCTGCCCAGCCGCGTCGCCGACGGCCTCTATTGGCTCGGCCGCTATGCGGAGCGGGCGGAGGGGGCTTTGCGCCTGCTGCGCGCCACCCAGAGCCGGCTGATCGACAGCAACATGCCGGGCGCCACCCTGCAGCTTCGCCCGCTGCTCGACCTGCTCAGCTCGCTCGGCATGATCCCGGCGGAGATGGCGCGGGTGACGGAGAGCGGCGCGAATCGCGGCCTGCGCGAGGCGCTGCACGCGGCGGTGACCGATCCGGACCATCCCAACAGCCTGCGCTCCCAGGTGCTGCGCCTGCACCGCACCGCCTATTCCGTGCGCGACCGCCTGTCGATGGACATGTGGCGGGTGGTGTCGGCGATCGACCGCCAGACCCAGCCGCCGAAGAGCCGGATGGACGCGGCCTCGCTGCTGCTGCGGCTGGACGACGTGATGATCACGCTGGCCGCCTTCTCCGGCTTGGAGCAGGAAAGCATGACACGGGGCGCCGGCTGGCGATTCCTCGACATCGGACGGCGGATCGAACGGTCGCTGCACATGATCGCGCTGATGCGCGGGGTCCATGTCGCCGACCTGGACCGCGAGGACGAGCCGGTGCAAGCCGCCACCCTGTCGGTCCTGCTGGAACTGGGCGAGAGCGTGATGACCTACCGCGCGCGCCACCTGACCAGCGTGCTGCGCACCCCCGTGCTCGACCTGCTGCTGGGGGAGGAGGCTAACCCCCGCGCGCTGGCCTTCCAGCTTGCGGCGCTGGACCGCCACCTGCGGGCATTGCCCAGCCAGGGCGTCGGCACCGGGACGGACCCGACCGGCGGCGCGCTGGCCATCGTCGCCGCCGCGCGCAACAGCGTGGACCGCACCGACGCCATGGCATCCAGCGAGGGGTTGCGCACGCTGCTCGACACGCTGGCGATGTCGTTGCCGGATGTGTCCAATTTCCTGGCGCACGCCTATTTCAGCCATGCCTTCGCACGATCGGCCTGACGCGATGACGCCCCCTTCCCCCGCTCCCGGCCCCTTTTCCAGCAGTGGCGGCCTTTCCACGCGTTACCGCGTGCGCCACGCCACCGCCTACGACTATGGCGAGGATGTGCCGATCTCCCACCATCTGCTGCATCTGTGCGCCCGGCCGCACCCGCGCCAGCGTATCCGCCGCAGCCTGCTGACCATCGATCCGGTCCCGGCGGTGCGGGCCGAACGGGTGGATTATTTCGGCAACACCGTCACCTATGTCGCGGTTCAGGAACCACACCGGACCTTCTCCGTGATCGCCGAAAGCGAGGTGGAGGTGTTCGAGCTGCCGGCGCCGGTTCCGAACGAATCGCAGCCTTGGGAACAGGTGCGGGACAGTCTGCGCGGCCTGACCGGGCCGGATGACGGGGCGGAGATCACGCAATACTGCTTCGACAGTGCGCTCGTCGCCTCCAGCCCGGAACTGCTTGATTATGCCCGGGGCAGCTTCACCCCCGGCCGGCCGGCGGTGGCGGCGGCCATCGACCTGATGAACCGCATCAACCGCGATTTCGCCTTCGACCCCACCGCGACGACGGTGGCGACGCCGTTGGCGGCCGTGATGCGCAATCGGCGCGGCGTCTGCCAGGACTTCGCCCACATCGCCGTCGGCTGCGCCCGCGCCGTCGGCCTGCCCGCACGCTATGTCTCCGGCTATCTGCGCACCCTGCCCCCGCCGGGACAGCCGCGGCTGGTCGGCGCGGACGTCAGCCATGCCTGGGCCTCGGTCTGGTGCGGGATCGCCGCCGGCTGGTTGGACATCTGCCCGACCAACGCCTGCGTCGCCAACCGCGATTTCATCACCGTGGCCTGGGGGCGCGATTACGACGACGTCAGCCCGGCCCGCGGTGTCCTGGTCGGCGGAGCCGGCCATGGCCTGACCGTCAGCGTCGACGTCGAACCGCTGGAGGACTGAACAACCCGCTCACGCCTCCTGCGGCAGGCCCAGCATGCGGTGCAGCGTGTTGCAGATGGTGCGCGGGTTGACCGGCTTGCTGAAGATCTCCAGCGGCTTCCAGCGCTCGTGCGTCAGGTCGCTGTCCTGGGTCAGGTACCCGGTCATCACCACCACCGGCAGGGTCGCATCCCGTTCGCGGATTTCCCGGATCAGCGTCTGGCCGTCCATGCGCGGCATGCGCAGGTCCGTCACCAGCGCGTGCACCCGTTCGCAGGCATAGCGCTCCAGCGCCTCCACGCCATTGGCGGCGACAGTCACGCGGAAGCCCTTGAAGGTCAGGAAGTCCTCCAGCGCCATCGCCGCCAGCACCTCGTCCTCCGCGATCAGGATGTGCAACGGATCAGGCATGCGAGAACTCCCTGTCGGATGAGGAGACCGGTTGGCCCGGCAGGGTGATGGTGAAGCGGGCGCCGCGGCCTCCGCCCTCCAGGTCGACGTTGCGGGCTTCGATCCGTCCGCCCATGCCGTCGATGATGCCGTATCCGATCGACAGGCCAAGGCCGGATCCCTTCCCGACCTCCTTGGTGGTGAAGAAGGGATCGAAGATCTGCGGCAGCACAGTGGGGTCGATGCCACCGCCGTCGTCGGTCACCTGGATGACCACGCTCTGTCTGTCCGGGTCGTCGCCGACTGCCACCATGATGCGTCCCGCCTTCCCACCGGTTGCACGAAGCGCGACGATAGCATCGCGCGCGTTCGAAAACAGGTTGAGTATCACCTGCTCCAATTCAAGGGGGCGTCCGGTTACCGGCAGTTGCGCCGAGCTGGCGCTCTCGACGATCTCGACGTCTTCCAGCGCATATTGATGGCGCACAAGCTCCACGGCGCTCTGCACGCAATTGGCCGGATGGAAGGCCCGCATGCCGCCGCCGTCCCGCCGGCCGAAGGTGCGGACATGGTCGATCAGCTTGCCCATGCGGTCGGTCTGCTCGATCACCAGTTTCAAGGCCTTTTCGGCACGGGCGGGTTCGAGCAGATTTTCCTGCAGGCGGTTCAGGGTGTTTTCGGTCCAAAGCCGGATGACGTTCAGCGGCTGGCTCATCTCGTGCGCCATGCCGGCGGCCAGCGTGCCCAGCGTCGCCAGCTTGGAGGTTTGGACCACCTCCTCCTGCAGCCGCTTGCGCTCGGTCACGTCACGGCCGCTGCCCAGGATTTGGATCACCCGTCCGGCGGCGTCCTTCACCGGCACCAGCATCGTGTGGAAGACCCGCTGGCCGACCGGCAGGTCCAGCGTCTCCTCGTAATCTATGCTCTCGCCGCGGTCACGGCACTGGGTGTAGCGGGGAACGATAGCCTCCGCCACCTCCGGATCCAGCGCATCGTTGACGCGCTTGCCGCGCAGCCGCTCCGGATCCAGACCGGTCGCCCGCGCCAGCGCCGGGTTGATCGCCTCGAAGGCGAACTCGCCGTCGGGCTCGACGCGGACGATGAACAGCGCCTCGGCCAGATTGTTGAAGAAGCTGGAATAGCGGGTCTCCATCTCCCTGCGCGTCGCCACCTCCAACGCAAGGGCGCGGTTGCTGGCCTCCAGTTCCCGTGGGCTCGGAAGGGCCAGGAGGCGCGGCATCAGCCACCAGAGTGCCGCCGCCGTTGCCAGCGACGCCAAGGCGGTGATGAACTTCACCAGCCCTTCCAGCACATAATCGGGAGTCCACAGCGTCCAGACCGACAGAAAATGGGTCGTGCCGCAGGCGATGATGAACAGCGCGAACAGCAGCGCCACCCAGCCGAAGGCCACGTCGCGCCGCCGCATGACGAAATAGGTCAGCGCCACAGGGATTGAGAAATAGGACAGGCCGATCAGAATGTCGGACCCGACATGCAGCATCAGGATATCGGGGCGCCAGAGCAGGCAGACCCCATGGGGTATGAATCCGCCGCTATCCAGAAGCTCGTCCAATCCCATCGCCATGTCCGCCTCTTTTCCGACCATACCCGTCCGACGGAGGCCATCGCTTCAGTGTCGAAACCATCACCCGCATTGCACAAGGTCCGCCACCGGACCGACGCCGTCAAGCCGTCAGTCCGGCTGATAAGCCTTTACAGGTTTTCTCGTGAATGGACGCCCGCCCACGCCCGTGGCGCATGTGGGCGGGCGGTTGGGCGGACGTCGTTTTTACGCGGCCGTGTGGACCTTGCGGTTCTGCTCGCGCGTCTTCAGGAAGCGCAACGCCGGAAAATCCTCCTGCGCCCGGTTCAGGTGCCAGGCATTGCGGGCCAGGAACACCAGGGCGCCGTCATGGTCCTCCGCCAGCGCCGAACGGTTCAGCTCGATGAACTTTTCCAACTGGACCTTGTCGTCGGTCTCGACCCAGCGGGCGGCGTCCAATCCGGCCCCTTCGAAGCGGGCGGCGATGCCGTATTCCGCCTCGATCCGCGAGGCCAGCACTTCGAACTGCAGCTGGCCGACGACACCGACGACCCAATCGGCGCCGGTCAGCGGCTTGAACACCTGAGAGGCGCCCTCTTCGGCGAAATGCTCCAGCGCCTTGCGCAGATGCTTCACCCGCATCGGATCGTCCGGCCGGACTCGCTGCAGCAGTTCCGGCGCGAAGCTGGGCACGCCGGTGAAGCGCAGATCCTCGCCCTCCGTCAGCGTGTCCCCGATGCGCAAGGACCCGTGGTTGGGGATGCCCATGATATCGCCGGGCCACGCCTCTTCCGCCACCTCGCGGTCGCGGGCCAGGAACAGCACGGCGTTGTTGACTGCCATCAGCTTGCCGGAGCGGATGTGCTTCAGCTTCGCGCCGCGTTTGTAGCGGCCGGAACAGAGGCGGACGAAGGCGATGCGGTCGCGGTGGTTCGGGTCCATGTTGGCCTGGACCTTGAACACGAAGCCGGTGACCTTCTCCTCGTCCGGCTGGACGGTGCGCGGATCGGCCGGCTGCGGACGCGGCGGCGGCGCATTCTCCGCCAGACCGGACAGCAGTTCGCGCACGCCGAAATTGTTGATGGCGGAGCCGAAATAGATGGGCGTCAGGTGACCGGCGCGATAGGCCTCCAGATCGAAAGCCGGCATCAGGCCGCGCGCCATCTCCACCTCCTCGCGCAGCTTGGCGACGGCGTGGGCGGGCAGCAGCTCGTCCAGACGGGGATCGTCCAGACCGTTGCACTCGATGCCCTCGTCGATCTCGTCGCCCTTGCTGCGGTCCATCAGGATCAGCCGGTCGCGGATCAGGTCGTAGCAGCCCAAGAAGTCGCGGCCCATGCCGATCGGCCAGCTGGCCGGCGTGACCTCCAGCGCCAGCGCGCTCTCGATCTCCGAGATCAGGTCGAAGGGATCCCGCGCCTCGCGGTCCATCTTGTTGCAGAAGGTCATGATCGGCACGTCGCGCAGACGGCAGACCTCGAACAGCTTCAGCGTCTGCGCCTCGATGCCCTTTGCGCCGTCGATCACCATCACCGCACTGTCGACCGCGGTCAGTGTGCGATAGGTGTCCTCCGAGAAGTCCTCGTGGCCCGGCGTGTCGAGCAGGTTGAAGGTACGTCCATCGAAATCGAAGGTCATGACCGAGGCTGTGACGGAGATGCCGCGCTCGCGCTCCACCTTCATCCAGTCCGACTTGGCGCGCCGCTGCTCGCCGCGGGCCTTGACGGCGCCGGCCATCTGGATGGCGCCGCCGAACAGCAGCAGCTTTTCCGTGAGCGTGGTCTTACCGGCGTCGGGGTGCGCGATGATGGCGAAGGTCCGACGGCGGGAGACGGCGTCCTGAAGTTCGGACATGCGCGAAGTCCCGTGACTAGAAAGGCGTTATCTGGTGCGAACGGCGAAAGGGCCGACAGGCGAAAAACGCCCGTCGGCCCCCGTCGCATTACATAGCAGTGCCGGCCCTGGGATTCCAGAGCCTTGGGATCGGGCTGGGCCGCCTGTCTTACAGAGCCAGCTCGGCGATCTGCACCGCGTTCAGGGCGGCGCCCTTCAGCAGCTGGTCGCCGCAGACGAACAGGTCGAGGCCATGGTCGCCGAACACCAGGTTGCTGCGGATGCGGCCGACCTCGACGTCGTACTGGCCGGTGGCGTTCAGCGGCATCGGATAGGCGCCGGCGGCGGGATCGTCCACCACCTTCACACCGGCGGCATCAGCCAGGACGGCGCGGGCGGCGTCCGGCGTGACCGGCTGGATGGTTTCCAGCGTGATGGCCTCGGAATGGGCGCGGTAGGTCGGGATGCGGACGGCGGTGCAGCTGACCAGCAGGTCCGGGACCTCCATGATCTTCCGCGTCTCCCACGTCACCTTCATCTCCTCCTTCGTGTAGCCGTTTTCCTGGAAGGCATCGATCTGGGGGATCAGGTTGAAGGGGATCGGATGGCGGAACACGCTGTTGGTGACCGGCTTGCCGTCCAGCTGGTTGCGCGTCTGCTCCTCCAGCTCGGCCATGCCCTCGGCGCCGGCGCCGCTGGTGGCCTGATAGGTGGAGACGATGGCGCGCTTGATGCCGAAGGCCTTGTGCAGCGGCCCGAGCGCCACGACGGCGATGGCCGTGGTGCAGTTCGGGTTGGCGATCAGGCGCGAACCGGCGGCGTAGGCCTCGCGGAAGACGTGGGCGTTGATTTCCGGAACGATCAGCGGGATGTCGGCGTCGTAACGGAAGGCCGAGCTGTTGTCGATCACCAGCGCGCCGGCCGAGGCCAGATCCTTGGCATGCGCCTTGGCGAAGTCGCCCGACACCGCCAGCAGGACAACGTCATAGCCCTTGACCACCGCGGCGTCGAAGGCCTGCAGGGTCAGGGCGCCGTAGGGGGTCTCCTGCACCTTGCCGGCGGAACGCTCGGAGGCGAACAGGCCGAGTTCGGCGACCGGGAAGTTGCGGTCGTGCAGGACCTTGACCATCTCGCGGCCGACGGCGCCGGTGGCGCCGACCACGGCGACGCGGAGGGACTTGGAAGAAGCGGAGGCGTTGTTGCTGCTCATGGCGGGGTTCCGTCCTGTCTATCGCACTGTTGATCGGACCGGCCTATCGGTCGTTCGGACAGCGGACCCCGGATACGACGAGGCCCCGTCCGTTGTCCGGCGGGGCCTGCCTCGTGGAAGAAACGCTGGTCGATCCGATCAGCACGCACCACGACGCTGCCCGCCGAAGCGAGTCGCTTTTTTGGTCGTAGTGGTGGTGATGGCCTTGCGGTTCATGGGGCCTTCTTATCCGAATGCGCAGGCATTGTAAAGCGCCTGCGCATTCGCCCATTCTAAAATTACCGGAACCCCTCGCCGTCATGGCTCGGGTGTACCGGGTGTACGTCCCAGATCTCCTGGGCGTACTCGTTGACCGTACGATCGGACGAGAACCAGCCCATGTTGGCGGTGTTCAGGATTGCCTTGCGGGTCCATTCCTCCGGATCGCGGTACAGCTGCATCGCGGCGTCCTGGGCCCGGCAATAGTCGGCGAAGTCCGCCGTCACCAGGAAATGGTCGCCGCCGTCGGTCAGCGCCTGGACGATCGGGTGGTAGCGGTTGCGGTCGTCCGGCGAGAAGGCACCGGTGGAGATCATGTCGAGCGCCCGCTTCAGGCTGGGGTTCGACGCGATCACATCGCGCGGATTGAAGCCGCCGCTGGCGCGCAGGTCGTTCACCTCCTCCGCGGTCATGCCGAAGATGAAGATGTTGTCCGGCCCGACATGCTCGCGGATCTCGACGTTGGCGCCATCCAGCGTGCCGATGGTCAGGGCGCCGTTCAGGGCCAGCTTCATGTTGCCGGTGCCCGACGCCTCCATGCCGGCGGTGGAGATCTGCTCCGACAAATCGGCGGCCGGGATGATGATCTCCGCCGCGGTGACGTTGTAGTTCGGCAGCAGCACGACCTTCAGGTTGTCGTGCACAGACGGGTCGTGGTTCACCACCTTGGCGACGTCGTTGATCAGTTTGATGATCAGCTTGGCCATGTGGTAGGACGGCGCCGCCTTGCCGGCGAACACCTTGGTCACCGGCACCCAGCTGACCGTCGGGTTGTCGCGCATCTCGTTGTACAGCGCGATGGTGTGCAGCACGTTCAGCAGCTGGCGCTTGTACTCGTGCATGCGCTTGACCTGCACGTCGAAGATGCTGTCGACCAGCACCTCCTCTCCGGTCTGGCGGGCGATGTAGGCGGCCAGACGCTTCTTGTTCTTGCGCTTGGCCCGGCGGAATTCCTCGCGGAACACCACGTCGTCGGCCTTTTCGCGCAGGGCCGCGATTTGCGACAGGTCGGAGATCCAGCCCTCGCCGATGCGGGTGGTGATCAGCTCCGACAGCGCCGGGTTGGCCTGCTTCAACCAGCGGCGCGGGGTGATGCCGTTGGTCTTGTTGTTGATGCGGTCCGGGAATTCCTGATGGAAGTCGGCGAACACCGTCTGCTTCATCAGCTCGGTGTGCAGGGCCGACACGCCGTTGACCCTGTGCGAGCCAAGGAAGGCGAGATTGCCCATGCGGACCCGGCGCTCGCCGCGTTCGTCGATCAGCGACAGGCGCGACAGCCTGGCGTTGTCGCCCTCGGCCTTGGCCTTGGTCCGGTTCAGGAACTTGGCGTTGATCTCGTAGATGATCTGCATGTGGCGCGGCAGCACCCGCTCGATCATCCGCACCGGCCAGGCTTCCAGCGCCTCGGGCAGCAGGGTGTGGTTGGTGTAGGCGAAGGTGGCCCGGGTGATTTCCCACGCGTCGTCCCAGCGCAGGGCGTGCTGATCGACCAGCAGGCGCATCAGCTCGGCGATGCCGATGGCCGGGTGGGTGTCGTTCAGCTGGATCGCCGCCTTGTTGGGCAGATTGTCGAAGGTGGAGTGATGCTGCAGATAGCGGCGCAGGATGTCCTGCAGCGAGGCCGACGTGAAGAAATACTCCTGCTTCAGCCGCAGTTCCTTGCCGGTCTCCGTCGCGTCGTTGGGATAGAGGACGCGGCTCAGATTCTCCGACAGGATCTTCTGCTCGACCGCCTTCATATAGGCGCCGTCGTTGAAGTGGCCGAAGTTGAAGTCGCGGGTGGCGCGGGCCGACCAGAGGCGCAGCGTGTTGATCGTCTCGCCGCCGAAGCCGACGACCGGGGTGTCATAGGCCATCGCCAGCACGCGGTCGGCATCGACCCAGCGATAGGCGCGCTCGCCGACGCTGTCGCGGAACTCCTCGACGCGGCCATAGAACTGGACCGGGTACAGCACCTCCGGACGGGCGAACTCCCACGGGTTGCCGAATTGCAGCCACTGCTCCGGATATTCGACCTGCCAGCCATTCTCGAAGCGCTGCTCGAACAGGCCGAACTCGTAGCGGATGCCATAGCCGTAGCCGGGCAGGCCCTGCGAGGCCATGCTGTCGAGGAAGCAGGCGGCCAGACGGCCGAGGCCGCCGTTGCCCAGCGCCGCGTCCGGCTCGGCATCGACCACGTCATCCATCGACAGGCCGAGACGGTCGAGCGCCTGACGGCATTCGTCCATGATGCCCAGGTTCGACAGGCTGTTGGTCAGCAGCCGCCCGATCAGGAATTCCAGGGACAGGTAGTAAACGCGCTTGGCGTCTTCCTGGTAATAGCTGCGGGTCGTGTCCATCCAGCGGTCGACGACGCGGTCGCGAACGGCCAGCGCCACGGTGTGGAACCAGTCACGGCGCGTGGCGGCACGTGCATCCTTGCCGACCGAGTAGACCAGCCATTCCAGGAACGACCGTTTGAGGCCATCGACATCAAGGCTGCGGCGTTCGATGTCGCGAGATTTAAACCGAGCGTCCATGTCCTGACTTTCTGCGTGAAAGGCCAATAGGAGCGGGCGGCTGGAAGGACGGCGCTCCAATCATGGGGGAAGTGTCTGCCCTGTTGGTTAAGCAAAGCTTTCCCAAGATGGAACGCACCGTCGTTTCGTCGTGGTAAAAGGGAGTAGGCTGTCGTCCCCTCCCCTTTTTCCCGTCAACGATGCTTCACGAATCCGATCCTGTCCACTGCGATGCAGCATTCATCCGCATCCGCCATGCCGAATTGGCCGACATAGCCGCGCTGCTGGCGATCGAGGAGCAAAGCTTCCCGACCGACCGGATGACGCAGCGCAACTTCCGTTATGCGATCCGCAAAGCAAAAGGTGTGGTGCTGACGGCATACCGCCAAGTGCCGAATGTGGGTGGGGCGCCACTTGCCTATGGGGTGGTCGGCTTCCATGCCGGCACGCGCTTCGCCCGCCTGACCTCATTCGCGGTGGCGCCGGGGAACCGCGGACAGGGGATCGGCCGCCGACTGCTGGCGGCGCTGGAGGCCGCCGCCGCCGCCCATGGCTGCCGTGGAATGAGACTGGAGGTGCGGGCGGACAATGCCGCCGCCATCGCGCTCTATACCGCGGCCGGCTATCGCCGATTCGCGGAATATCCTGATTACTACGAGGATGGAATGGCGGCGCTTCGCCTGGAAAAACCGCTGTTTTCCAACGACTGAGTGTTGCAGCGCCGCACCGGCGGGCGCGTTCGATGGTGGTAAGCCCGGCAAGCGGAGACGGGACCGGAATCTCCGCAATCTGCCACCGATGTCACTCTTTCCGGTTCCTGCGGTGGAACATCCGTGGAGGACGGCGCGTTTAGCTCCCGACACGATCAACGACGGGCAACAACGGGACCTCCTCAATGACGCCACCGCCGAACGGATCGTTCCGCAACACTCTCCAGGGGCCACCGACCCGCAGCAGATGACGGGCCGGCCCGGGAGGACCCTGGAGCCGATCGCCAGGGCGTACCGAGCGCTCAAGACCGCATACACACCGTCAGCCCTTCGAACCGGTGGCGCCGCTTTTGCGCGCCGGAAAGCCCAATGCCGTCCCCGCCCTGCGCCCCGCCCGTACTGCGAAGGGCGCCGCCGCTCACCCGGCCGGCGGGAGACGTACACAGACCGTGGAGGAAGGAAAGACCATGGCGTACTCGTTCGAAAACGAACTGATCCGCTGCATGCCGAACCTGCAGCGCTATGCCTGCAAGCTGACCCGTGACGCCAACGCCGCAGAGGACCTGCTGCAGGACTGCCTGGCCCGTGCCCTGTCGCGCCAGCATCGTTTCGAACCCGGCACGAACATGCAGGCGTGGTTGACCACCATGCTGAAGAACCTGCATTTCAACAACCTGCAGCGTGACCGCCATGTGACGAAGGTGGAACTGTGGGACGGCGCCATGTCGGTCGACGCGGCGCAGATGTCGCGTCTGGTCTTCCGCGACGTCGACCGCGCCTTTTCCTCCCTCACCCCCAGCCAGCGCAAGGTCGTGAAGCTGGTCGCCATCGAAGGGCGTCCCTATCAGGAAGCGGCCGAGACGCTGAACGTATCGATCGGCACCATCCGTTCCCGCCTGTGCCGGGCACGGGAGCGGCTGAACAACCTGATGGCCGCCTGATCCGACACCTTTCCTGATGGCCCGCCCGCCAGCTACGAACACTCCACGATTGAAAAGCCCCGGTGCAACCTGCACCGGGGCTTTTCGGATCGGCCCGAGGTTGTGAGCGTTGCCCGGTCAAACGAACGGTTCCCAACCAGCCCCTCAGCCGTTCACCACCGTGCCGCCGTTCGGGTGCAGCACTTGCCCGGACATATATGAAGAGTCATCGGATGCCAGGAACACATAGGCCGGCGCCACCTCGTCCGGCTGGCCGGCCCGCTTCATCGGCACATTGCCGCCGAAGCTCTCGACCTTCTTCTCGTCGAAGGTGGAGGGAATCAGCGGGGTCCAGATCGGACCGGGAGCCACGGCGTTGACGCGGATGCCGCGGTCGCTCAAAGCCATGGACAGCGACCGGGTGAAGGCGACGATGGCGCCCTTGGTCGCCGAATAGTCCAGCAGTTCCGGACTGCCCTTGTACGCGGTGACGGAGGTGGTGTTGATGATGCAGGCACCCTCGTGCATGTGCGGCAGGGCTGCCTTCACCATATAGAATTGTCCGAAGATGTTGGTGCGGAAGGTCCGCTCCAACTGCTCGGCGGTGATGTCCTCGATCGACTTCTGCGGATGCTGTTCAGCCGCATTGTTGATCAGGATGTCGAGGCGGCCATGCTCGCCGACGATGCGCTCCACTGCCTTGCGGCAGGTTTCTTCGCTGCCGACGTCGCCGCTCAGGATGGTGCAGGGCTGGCCCTCGGCTTCGACCAGCCGGCGGGTCTCGCGGGCGTCGTCGTCCTCGTTCAGGTACAGGATGCCGACCTTCGCGCCTTCGCGCGCGTACAGAACGGCGATCGCCCGGCCGATGCCGCTGTCGCCGCCGGTGATCAATGCCACCTTGTCGCGCAGCTTGCCGCTGCCGCGGTAGGCGGGGCGCGTTTCCGACGGCTGGGGAGTCATGGGTGCCTGATGGCCCGGCTGCGTGTTCTGGTGCTGGGGCGGTTGTCTGCCCTCCTGTTGCGCCATAGCCATTCTCCTTCTTCGGCAACCCTGTCAGGGCGCGGATGGGGTGAGTTGCACAATCACAACAGTCCCCATTGCGCGGCGTTCCGTACCAACGGAAACCGGAACAATCGGCTGTACCGCCCTGTTACTTGGCCGGGCGACGCGAAAGAGGATGACAGCGCCGGTTTGCTCGCCTCGAAAGTGAGCTGTGATCGCGCCGTTTGTCGGACTGGTATGGCCGAGGATCATGCCCATAAGATGGGGTATGCGTCCTTTCGGCCGAGCTTTCCGGGAACGGCGGGGCCACCGGACGTGTCACGGTTGATCGTGTCCCAGGGGAGAACCCCGGCGACCCATCCGGGAACGACAGAGATGAAGCGTGTGACGATGACCGATATCAACGCCTATCTGGACGGCGCCCTGGACGAGCGGGAGCGCGCAGAATTCGAAAGCGTGGTCGAGAGCGATCCCGACGCAAAGGCGCTGCTCGCCCAGCATCGCCAGCATGTGGAGGAGCTTCATCGCCTGTACGACCCGGTCCTGAACGAAGAGGTGCCGCCCCGAATGCTGGAGCTGTTGCGCAAGCGGAACGGCTGACCGCCCGTCTACGAGCGCGATAATTTTTTTCGCCGTCCGGCGGCGCCTTGCGCTATTGCATGCGGCAGGCCCATCTTTGGGGGAAGGGCCGGTTCGGACGGATGAAGCATGGCGCCGAGACGAGCGGAACCGAGCATCCTGCTTGGTCCCATCCTGTATTTCCGTGGTGAGCAGCGCGACCGTTGGTGGCTGTCGGCACTGTTCGTTCTGGACGGGGAGGTCGAACCCGACGATCTGCGGGTGGATGGCGTCACCCTGCCCGTCCCGCCGCGTCATCTGACGCACTGGCGCCACCGCCAGCTCTGGCGATTCGACTTCGCCGTTCCGCGCGGCATGCGCGACACCGACGTCACCTACGGCTTTCCCGACGGCCCCCGCTGGACCGCGGTCGTTCCGGGTCGTCATTCACTCCCGCGCATGGCCATTCTTTACGGAAGCGGAATGACCGGCGGTGGCGCTTCGGAGAGCGGAGGCCCGACCGGAGCGTCACCGGCCCTCTGGTCCGATCTCCTGGCCCGGCATTCCCCCGACCGCTATCACCTGATGGTCCATGCCGGCGGACAGATCGACGGCGACGCCGTGACGGCCGCGGCTCCCCAGGCGAATGCCCTGCTGTCCGATGCCTCCCGCCGGCTTGGGCCCGCATTGCCCGGCGTGGCGGAAGAGCTGATGGCCGCCGGCTTCGACCGCATGCTGCGGACTTGGAGCGGTGCCGCCGCAGCGTCGGCGTTGGCCTCGATCCCTTCGGTCATGGTGTGGGACGGCGGCGATCTCGGCCGGTTGCTGGCCGGCGCCTGGGGCGGCCGGGAGGAGGGCGACGCCGCCTCGCGCAGCCTTCGTCCGCTGTTCGCGGCAACCCGCCGGCAGGTCCAGCTTTTCCAGACCGGCTCCGTCGCCGACAGCCCGCCCGATTGCCTGTGGGGATCGGAGTGCGGAACGCTGGCCCAGGGTTTCACCATGGGCGAAGTCGGACTGCTGACGCTCGACAATTGGAGCGACCGCAACGGCCGGCGCATGCTGTCGGAACGCAGCTGGAGCATGCTGCCGGACTGGCTCGACCGCTTCGCCGCCTGTCGCCACCTGATCCTGGTCAGCGGCGGGCCGCTGCTGACCCCGGCCGCCGCCTTGCTCGACCGGCTGGGCGGCGTGCTCCCCTCCCGGCTGCGCAGCCGGTTCGGCGATCACTGGTCGGCACCGGGACGCCATGCCGAATGGGAGCGGATGATCGGCACGCTGGCCGAATTCTCCCGACGCAGCGGCTGCCGGATCACGGTCGCTTCGCGCGGGATCGCCGGTGGGGCGGGGGCGCGGGGCGTGTTGCGCGGCGGCGGACTGGAGATGTGGCAGCTCTACGCGCCGCGCTTCACCACGACCACCACCCCGGCGGGGGGATGGAGGTGGCGGCTGGCGGAACCACTGGCCACCCGCCCTGACCATCCCCTGCCCGCCCACCGGTTCGAAATGCCGCCCTTCGCCGATGGCGGCCGGCGCTTGCTGTACGGTTCCGGCTGGATCGCCTGCAGCTTCGACGCCAAGGGGCAATTGCATGTACGCTGGTGCCTGCCCGGCGATACCGGCCGCTATACGCAGGCGATCTGACCCGCAACCGGATCGCTACCGTGCCGCCCGTTCCACCACGAACAGGAGACCGGGGACCGGGATGCCCTTTTCCCGTCGCGGAGTGCAGGGTTCCATCAGGCGGATGAGGAAGCCGGCCGCTTCTGCCGTTGCCCGGACATAATGTTCGGAATGGGCATAGCGGCGTGTCGCACCGAGCACGAAAGACTCGCCCGTAAGCGAGGCCGGTTCGCCCGGCAGGCGTTCGACGGTGGCCGCGAAACGGCCTCCCGGCGGAAGGGCGTGGGCGGCGGCCGCGAAGACAGGAACCAAGTCGCCGATATAGACCAGGACGTCGGCGGCGACCAGCAGGTCCCAGCCACCGGGCGTCCGCTCCATCGCCTCGACGACGTCGCCGACGGTCAGTTCATCATAAAGGCGGCGTTGCCTCGCCTTCTCGACCATCCGCGGCGACAGATCGACTCCGGCGAGCCGAGAGGCCAGTTGCTTGAAGGCGACGCCGGCCAGTCCGGTACCGCAACCAAGATCAAGGATGCGCAACCCAACAGCGCCGGGCGTGATGCGGTCGAGCGCCGACCTCAGCAGTTCAGGTGCCGCGTAGCCGAGCTTGCCCACCAGATCCTGGTCGAATCGGTCGGCATAGCGGTCGAACAGGGCGCGGACATAGGAGGCGGACAGGTCGGTGCCCTCCCCGGCCTCCAGCGCCGCGATCAGGCGTTCGATCGCCGCCGCCTCGTCCCCTTCGGCGACGGTTCGGGCGTGGCGCAACGCGGCCAGCGCCTTCGCCGGTTCGCGCAGGGCAAGCCAGCTGCGGCCCAATGCGTGATGGACGGACGCATCATCCTCAAGCCGCCGGGCCAGCGGCTGAAGCAGTTCTACCGCCGCCAGCGCATCACCGGACAGGGCAAGCGCCTCCGCCAGCGCGAGGACGGCGTCGCAGTCGTTGGGACGCAGCGCCACCGCCTCCCGGTACTCCTCCAACGCCTCCTCCTGGCGGCCGGCTGCGGCGAGGCAGCGGGCAAGGCCGAGTCGCGCCGGTGCCGAATCGCTCCGTTCCGCCACCAGGGCGTGGAACAACGCGTGTGCAGCATCGGTTTCGCCGCATTGCCGCAGAGCATCGGCCAGCATCAGCCGCCAGCCCCAATTGCCGGGTTCCAGAGTGACGGCGCGCCGGAAACAGGCGGCCACCTGCCCTATCGCCTCGGTCCCGCCGCCGGCTTCCGCCAGTGCGGACCATGCCTCCGCATGGGCGGGGTCGACGGCGACGCCGGCGCGGAATGCGCGCGCGGCTCCGACATTATCCCCCGCATAGAGCCGGTCGTAACCGAACCGGAACATTTGATGGAGATTGTAGATTTGCGGCTCGTCGCCGATGGAGGGATCCGCGGACACGGATGAAGTTCCTCTGATCGCGGGCTTCGGCCAGGGAAATGCCGCCGGCCCGGATAGCCCACCTCCGCCCGCCATCGGGCCGTCCCGGGCGTCGCTGCGGCACCGACCTGGTCCAGGGAACCGAGTCCAGGGAAACAGGGCGGCGGAGTTTACTGCCCCAACATGCTGCGCCGCGCAAGGGGGGTGCGAAAATCCTTCCGAAGTGTGATTCGGGCGACACGCGGTCGCAGTAGCCCCTTTTTTGTCCCCCATCCGAAGGGTCAAGAGGGGCAGCAGCACCACCCCAATCGATTTTGCCGGAAAATGTGGCGATTCAATGGCTTATGAACCTGACCGAAGCGCCTAAGCCGTCCGTCCGGCGAGCCCGAGTGACATCTGACGGACGAAAGCTGTGGTATTACCAGGGTGCAAGCGGGTTGACGATGGATCAAATTTTTGGAAGTGTTGCCGCGGCGCCCAATCGGGAGGCGCTGAACATCTGGGTAGGAGGCGGTCGCCGTAAGCGACTCGGTGACCGGAACAACGGCCCCGCGCGGGGGGTCAAACAGCCGCCGTATAACACGGGGCGACAGCAGAAGGAGGTTTGGGATGCGGGGACGAAATCAGCGCGTAGGCGCCACAACGTGTGGACGCTTCGCACTGGCTGCGGGACTGCTGACGGCTCCCCTGGTGGCGCTCTCCGTTTGCGGAACCGCCCAGGCCCAGACCGTTTCGAAGGAAAGCTGCGTCACCCACGCGGTGGAAGCCGAACAGAAGCTCGGCATTCCTTCCGGCATGCTGGTGGCCATCGCCCTGGTCGAGAGCGGCCAGGATGGCACTCCCCATCCCTTTGCCATGAGCGTGCAGGGCCGTCCCTACTACGCCCGCAACGTCAGCGACGCCGCCCGCCACCTTCGCGACCACCGCGGCCAGCTCCGCTCCAACACCTATGTCGGCTGCATGCAGCTGTCGGTCGCCACTCACCGTGGCGAGTTCCAGCCGCTGGAGAAGATCGTCGAGCCGCGCGACAACGTGTTCTACGCCGGTCAGCTTCTGGTCCGCTTCCATGGTGAGGAAGGCAACTGGAAGACCGCGCTGGCCCGCTACAACGGCAGCTCCGGTCGCCGCGCCCAGGCCTATGTCTGCAAGATCTGGCAGAGCCTGGGTGAACTGGACACGCAGAGCGCCAAGCTGCTGGCCTCTTCCCGCTGCGAGGATAGCGATCCCGTCAGCGTCGCCCCGCGCACCCGCCGCAGCTTCCACAATGCACAGCAGGTCGCGGCGATCAACTGATCCGTCCACCGACCGGCCGCGCCGGCAAGAGCGCTGGCGCCGCGTTGCATGATCGGGTAAACCCCGACGCATGAACTACCGCCACATCTTCCACGCCGGCAACCCGGCCGACGTGATGAAGCACGCCGTGCTGGCGCTGATCCTTGATCATCTGCGCGCCAAGCCGACGCCATTCTGCGTTCTGGACACCCATGCCGGCATCGGCCGCTACGACCTGACATCCGAAGCGGCGCGCAAGACCGGTGAGAGCGACGAGGGCATCGGCCGGCTGTTCGGCCATCCCCTGCCGCATCCGGCGCTGGCGCCCTATCTGGATGCCGTCCAGGCGCAGAACCCCGACGGCGCCCTGCGCTGGTATCCCGGCTCCCCGCGCATCGCCCGCGCCGCCCTCCGCCCGCAGGACCGCATGGTGCTGGTCGAGCTGCATCCGGATGACGCCGTCAGCCTGAAGGCGGAGTTCGCCGGCGACCGCTCCGTCGCCGTCCACCAGTCCGATGCCTACACCGCGCTGAAGGCCCATCTGCCGCCCAAGGAGAAGCGCGGGCTGGTGCTGATCGATCCGCCCTTCGAGCAGCCCGACGAGTTCGCCCGCATGGCCGAAGGGCTGGCGCAGGCGCACCGCCGCTGGTCCACCGGCATCTTCGCCCTGTGGTATCCGATCAAGGAGCGTGCGGCGGTCTGGCGCTTCCAGGATGCGGTGGAGAAGACCGGCATCCCGAAGGTGCTGATCGCGGAACTGACCTGGCATCCCGAGGACACCCATCTGCGGCTGAACGGCTCCGGCCTGCTGATCGTCAATCCGCCCTGGAAGCTCGACGAGACGCTGAAGGAAATGTTGCCGGCCCTGCACGGCAGCCTGCCCTCCACCGGCGGCGGGGCCGCGGTGAGCTGGCTCACGCCTGAAGCGTCCTAACGAGCGGGTAGGCCGCCTGTCCGGCGCAGAAAAAACCCCGGTCCTTGCGGGCCGGGGTTCAGTCAGGATGGAGACCGTTCGTTATCGATGGCGTGCCGGTGCAGTCGGCCAGACGCTCAGAAACGGCGTTCCGTTTGCTGCGCCGCACCTTCCAGGCGGGCGTTCAGCTTGCCGATCGCCGTGTTGGCGGTGCTCGCCGACATCTCCGAGATCTTGACGCTGCGGCTGAGGACCATCTGCATGTTGTCCTTCAGCATGCGGCTCTGCGCCGCGTAGAAATCGGGGACGGTCCGGCTGCGCAACAGCGCGTTCATTCCCTCGGCATTGCGCGAGGCGACGTCCTGCGCCAGCCCCATCCATTCGCGCCAGGCATTCTGCCAGCCGTCGGCCAGAACGCTGCCGCACTGGACCATGACGTCCATGGTTTCGCGGGTCTGGCTGGCGACCTCGCCCTGCGCCTCCTTCGACAGGCCCAGCGCACGCTGGAGCTGCTCGGTGGTGCGGCCGGCGACATCGGTGGCCTTGTTCATCATGGTGCCGGCGGTCTCGGCACCGCGGCGGGTCATGTCGGCACCCGCCCCCATTGCCTTCTGACCAGCGTTCAGGCTGGCATCGGCGGCCTGCCGGCCGGTCTCCGCCGCGTTCTCACCCATCGAGCGGGCGGCATCGGCGGCGCGGCGGGTGGTGGCCTCTCCGGCGCGCGTCATGTCCTCGACCGTGCCTTTCGCCCGGTCAGCGGTTTCACGCGCGCTGGTCGTGGTGTCCTTGTCCATAGCCATGCGGGATGCTCCTCGAATACGTTCGTCCGGGTGGACGCTTCTTCCCAAACCTCGCGTCGGTCATTTTGCTGCACCGCCGCACGCGTTGAGAGCTATAACACCCGATAAGCAGAACGTTCCAGGACGCAAAATAATAACCGCGCACCCGTTCTTTCGGGGTATGCGGTATTTTGAAACCGTAAGGTCTTACGGACGAAACACTTCTTAATATATTTGTCGTTTTTCAGACAAGTGATTCAACTGACCGGTTTCTGCTTCCCAAAGCGCGCCGCGATCTCCCCGGCGATTCCCCGGCGGAAGACCAGGACGCAGACGACGAAGATGCAGCCGATCACCACCGGCACCGGCAGGCTGGTCGCCGCCAGATAATTTTCCAGCGTCACCACCAGGGCGGCACCGATGACCGGGCCGGTCAGCGTACCCATGCCGCCCAGCAGCGTCATCAGCACGACTTCGCCCGACATCTGCCAGGTCACGTCGGTCAGCGTCGCCAATTGGAAGACGATGGCCTTGGTGCCGCCCGCCAGGCCGGCCAGCGACGCCGAGAGCACGAAGGCCAGCAGCTTGTAGCGGTCGGTGCGGTAGCCCAGAGAAATGGCGCGCGCCTCGTTCTCGCGGATCGCCTTCAGCACCTGCCCGAACGGCGAATGCACCGTTCGCCAGATGATGGCGAATCCGATCAGGAAGACGCCCAGCACCGTGTAGTACATGGCAAGAGGGTTGTGCAGGTCGAAGACGCCGAACAGGACCCCGCGCGGCACCGCCTGGATGCCATCCTCGCCATGGGTGAAGGGCAACTGCAGGGCCAGGAAATAGACCATCTGGCTCAACGCCAGCGTGATCATGGCGAAATAGATGCCCTGCCGGCGGATGGCGATCATACCGAACAGCAGCCCCAGGACGGCCCCGGCCAGGGTGCCCAGCAGGATCCCCAGTTCCGGCGACCAGCCCCACTCCTTCACCGCATGGGCGGTGACATAGGCGGCGCTGCCGAAGAATGCCGCGTGACCGAAGCTGAGCAGCCCGCCGAAGCCGATCAGCAGATTGAAGGCGCAGGCGAACAGCGCGAAGCACAGCACCTTCATCAGAAACACGGGATAGAGCAGGAACGGCACCGCCAGCAGAGCGGCCAGCACCACCAGCGCGCCAACCTTCGCCAGGGTCAGCCCCACCGTCGCTGGTCCGCCGGCCGCCTGTGCGGACGCTCGGCCGCTGCTCTGCGAATGAAGGCTCATGCGCTTACCTCTCCCGTCCGAACAGGCCGGCGGGCTTTACCATCAGCACCACCGCCATGATGACGAAGACCACGATGTTCGAGGCCTCCGGGTAGAAAACCTTGGTCAATCCTTCCAACAGGCCCAGCCCGTAGCCGGTCAGCACGGCGCCGAGGATGGAGCCCATGCCGCCGATCACCACCACCGCGAACACGACGATGATGAGGTGCGAGCCCATCAGCGGCGATACCTGATAGATAGGTGCCGCCAGCACGCCGGCGAGCCCGGCCAACGCCACGCCGAAGGCGTAGGTCAGCGTGACCATCCGCGGCACATTGATGCCGAAGGCCTGGACCAGCACCGGATTCTCCGTCGCGGCGCGCAAATAGGCGCCCAGCTTCGTCTTCTCGATGGCGATCCAGGTGCCGATGCAGACGAACAGCGATGCCACCACCACCCAGCCGCGGTAATTGGGCAGGAACATGAAGCCCAGGTTCCGGCCGCCACTGAGTTCGGCGGGAATGGGATAAGGCTGGCCGGAGACGCCATACTGGTGACGGAACGCCCCCTCGACGATCAAAGCCAGCCCGAAGGTCAGCAGCAGCCCATAGAGGTGATCCAGCTTGTAGAGCCGCGACAGCAGCGTCTTTTCCAGCACGACGCCGAACGCGCCGACGATCAGCGGCGCCAGCAGCAGCGCCCACCAATAGCCGATGCCGAGCTGATTCAGCAGCAGCCACGCCACGAAGGCGCCCATCATGTAGAGCGCGCCATGGGCGAAGTTGATGACGTTCAACATGCCGAAGATCACCGCCAGCCCAAGACTGAGCAGCGCGTAAAACGATCCGTTGATCAGCCCCAGCAGAAGCTGGCCGAACAGCGCCTGGGGCGGAATGCCGAAAATCGTTCCCATCATGAGCGTCGCACTCCTCAGCGGCATCCCCGCCGCGGCACCGGTCCGAAGACCACCGTTCTGGCGGGGATGCCGCTCCGTCACGTCACGGCTGTTGCCCTGTCGTCCTGTTTACCGACGCGATCACTTCGGCAGCTTGCAGCCGCTCTCCTCGAAGGTTGCAAAGGCCTCCTTGCCGGGGATGGTGCGCAGGATCTGGTAGTAATCCCAGGCGCCCTTGGACTCCGACGGTTTCTTCACGCGGGCCAGATACATGTCGTGGACCATGCGGCCGTTCGGCAGGATCGTGCCGTTCTTGGCGAACATGTCGTTGACCGGCATCTCCTTCATCTTGGCGGCGACGGTCGGGCCGTCGTCGGTCCCGGCGGCCTCGATCGCCTTCAGATAGTGGCGGACGGCAGAATAGCTGCCGGCCTGCACCATCGTCGGCATCTTGCCGTAGCGGTCGAAGAACTTCTTGGACCAGGCGCGGGTCTCCTCGTCGCGGTCCCAATAGAATCCGGTGGTCAGCACCAGATCCTGGGCGACCTGCAGCCCAAGCGCATGGACGTCGGACAGGAAGATCAGCAGGCCCGCCAGCTTCTGCTGACCGCTCTGCGTCAGGCCGAACTCGGACGCCTGCTTGATCGAGGTGATGGTGTCGCCGCCGGCATTGGCGAGGCCGACGATCTTGGCACCCGAAGCCTGCGCCTGCAGCAGGAAGGACGAGAAGTCGGCGGTGTTCAGCGGCGCCTTCACCGACCCGACGATCTTGCCGCCCGCCTTCTTCACCTCCGCCGAGGTGTCGGCCTCCAACTGGTGGCCGAAGGCGTAGTCGGCGGTGATGAAGAACCAGCTGTCGCCGCCCTCCTTCACGATGGCCTGCCCGGTGCCGACCGCCAGGGCGCGGGTATCGTAGGCCCAGTGGAAGCCGGTGGGAGAACAGGCGTCGCCGGTCAGGCGCGAGGTCGCCGGACCTTCCATCAGGAAGATCTTCTTCTTCTCCTTCGTCACCTCCTGAACCGCGAGCGCGACGCCGGAATTCGGCACGTCGACGATCGCGTCGACGCCGTCCTGGTCGATCCACTGGCGGGCGAGGTTGGACCCAATATCGGGCTTGTTCTGATGGTCGGCGGTGATGATCTCGATGGGCTTGCCGAGAATCTTATTGCCGAACTCCTCGGCCGCCATCCGGGCGGCGATGGCCGACCCCTCTCCGCCGAGATCGGCATAGAGGCCGGAGCGGTCATTCAGCACACCGATCTTGACCATGTCACCGGAAAGCTTGCCCTGCTGGGCCATGGCGGGCCCGGTGGACATGACACCGATCGTCAGGGCAGCAAGGGCGGCACCGGCCAGAAGACGTGCGATCATACGTGAATTCCTCCCCACAGCGTTGCGTTGCGCATGTTGCGGAAGACCGTCCGGATCGGTTCGTCCGGCGGTTCCCGGGCGGTCGCGTCGGTCCGCCTGATTGGTTTCATCCGAAACCGTCAGGTCGTCCACGCCGCCCCTTCCCGATCACTATGCAGGCGCATCGCCTTGTACGGAAAGCGGAAATTCAGCTTCACAAACAATTTTCGTCAAGAGTCGGCCGAAACGCGCGCTTTTTCCATTCGGCGGTGTATGGAGGGCGACGGTGGCGCCACCGCGGCCTGCCGGCGCCGGTCGATCCGCCGCATGACCGGCGTCACACTGATGCCATGGACGAGAATCGAGAGAAGCACGATCAGGCCGGTGACCGCCCACAGGGCGTTGGGCACGTCGAATTCCGCGGCGTTCAATGCATAGGCGACGTAATAGATGCTGCCCATGCCGCGGATGCCGAAGAAGCCGATGGCCAGCGTCTCGCCCACCGGCATCGGCACGCCGGCCAGACCCGCCACTCCGGCAATCGGACGCACCAGAAGCAGGATGACGGCCGCGGCGCCGACGGCGCTCCAAGATAGGGCGTCGATCAATCCATGAGCCAGCGTGCCGCCGAACAGCACCAGCATCAGCATCATCAGCAGCCGTTCGGTCTGCTCGACGAAATCATGCAAGCGCTCATGATATTCGCTGTTCCGCTCGGCATCGCGCAATGCGAGTGCAGCGACGAACACCGCGAGAAAGCCGTATCCGCTGACCAGCTCCGTCAGGCCGTACGCAATCAGCGTGATGCCGAGCGATACGAAGCCGTCGCCGGTCCGTGACAGATTCGCCCGATTCGGCACCCGGAAGGTGACATAGCCAAGGAACCGCCCCACCAGCCAACCGACTCCGACGCCGGCCCCCAGCTTCCACACCACATCCAGCAGCACCCAATGTTCCAGCATGCCCCAGGGTGGGTTGCCGTTCAACAGGGCGACCCCAATGGCAAGATGGACGAAGGGAAAGGCCAAGCCGTCGTTCAGTCCGGCTTCAGAGGTCAGGCTGAAGCGGATCTCGTCCTCCTCGCCGGACTTGGGCGGACCGACCTGGATGTCGGATGCAAGGACCGGATCTGTGGGCGCCAGCGCAGCCCCCAGAAGAATCGAAGCCGCCAACGGGAAATCGAGCCAGTACCAGCCGATCAGCGCGATCATCAGGATCGACAACGGCATGGTGATGCCCAACAGCC
Organism: Azospirillum sp. Sh1; assembly: GCF_008365135.1. NCBI lineage: Bacteria > Pseudomonadati > Pseudomonadota > Alphaproteobacteria > Rhodospirillales > Azospirillaceae > Azospirillum > Azospirillum sp. Sh1. The sequence continues at coordinate 68,873 of NZ_VTTK01000016.1, forward strand.
GCCAGGTGATGATCCACCGCCGCCAGCCGATGCGGCGATCCAGCTTCAAACCCGCGCCCATCAGCGAGACGATGACGATCAGTTCGGTCAGCCGCTCCGTGGCCTGGGGAAAGAGCAGTGGTTCCGGGTTCTCCAGCTGCAGGGTGCTGAACGCCGCGAAGCCAAGCCCGACGCAGATGATCGGCAGGGAAAGCGGCAGTTCCTTCAGCACCATCGGCAGCCAGGCCACCAACAGAATCAGGACCCCGAGCCCCACCATCATGACGATATAAGACATAAGCCGCCCGTTGCCTTGGCGCCTTCGGCACGGCTCGGCGGCCGGAAATCGTCCGGCCGGACCAACTGTGGCCGTGCGAAAGCCAATCCCCGTCAACACGCGAAGGCGCCGATGGGTTCAGGGCGGATGCGGGAACGATGCGGATAGTATGGCGGAGGTGCCGGCTCGCTCGACTTCGCTCCGCCGCCGGCCACGATAAGGGTGGAGGCCGATGGGAAGCGGGAACCCGATGCCGCCCGCGGGAGCCGGAACCGCGGGGGCCTCGCAAATACCGGCCGGTCAGGCCGCAGAGGTCATCGGAAAGCCGCTGTAGTCGAGCGACGCCGACCAGAAGCGTTCCAGCTTGCGCAGGGTCTCGTTGGCCTTGGTCAGTTCCTCGTCGCTGAAGCCGGCCTTTTCCAGGGCGGTCAGATGACGTTCGAACATGACGCTGATCTTCTCGCGCAGGTCCAGGCCCTTCTCCGACAGGCGGACACGGACCGACCGGCGATCGTGCGGGGAGCGTTCCTGGCCGAGATAGCCGTTCTCGACCATCTTCTTGACGTTGTAGGAGACGTTGGAGCCCAGATAGTAACCGCGCGCGGTCAGTTCGCCGACCGTCATCTCATCTTCGCCGATGTTGTACAGGATCAGGCTCTGGACGTTGTTGATGTCCTGGATCCCGAGCCGGTCCAACTCAGTCTTGAGCACTTCAAGAAAGTGGCGGTGAAGCCGCTCGATCAACAGAATGCTCTCATAATAGGGTTTGCGCACCGCGGTCTCCTTTGGCTCTAACCGGCCGTTCCCCGCGCAAGGACGATACCGGGACCTTAAAGTGAGATTAACCGATCATTCGTCGGCAATCATCCTAATAATTCCAGAAAAAGTCTGGCACAACCCGTCTGTACAGGCGCCTTTTGCCGGGTGTCCCCACACGAAGGTTTTCGGCCGGGCGGTGTGACCGGCATAAGCGGAAAGGAATGGTCCCGCGACCGATTGCGCGACCATTCCCCCGGAATCTTTACCGGACGGCGGTTCGTCAGTCGCGGAACACCAGATCGCCACCAGCCGGCTCGGCGAAGTGCCGCTCGACATCCGACGGGCCGACATCGGCCAGTTCCGCCGGTTTCCATTTCGGGTTCTTGTCCTTGTCGACCAGCACCGCGCGAATGCCTTCGTAGAAATCATCCCCGGCAAGGCAGGCGAGGCTGAGGCGCAGTTCCTGCACCATGCAGCCTTCGAAATCCAGCTTGGCCCCGCGACGGAGTGCGGCCAGCGTCACCTTCAGACTGGTGGGCGAAACCCGGCGCAGGGTGGCAAGCTGGCCGGCCGCCCAGTCGGTCCCCTCGGCCTCCAGCGCCTTGAGGATCGCCTCCACGCTGTCGAAGGCATAGCAGCGGTCGACAGCGGCCCGGATGGCGCTCACCGCCGCTTCGCCGGCGTCGCCGCGATGGGCCGCGATCGCCTCGTCGGCCGGGACTCCGGCGGCGAGATCGTCGATCAGCGCGTCGATCCCGGCGCTCGGCACGAAGGCATCAGCGGCCCCGATGGCCAGCAGGTCGGCCGCCTTCAGCCGGTCGCCGGTCAGCCCAAGCCAGATGCCGACCTGTCCCGGCAGCCGCGGCAGGAAATAGGTGCCGCCGACGTCTGGATAGAGGCCGATGCCGGTTTCCGGCATGGCGAACATCGTGCGCTCGGTGACGATGCGGTGGGTGCCGTGGACCGACAGGCCGACGCCGCCGCCCATCGAGATGCCGTCGATCAGTGCGACATAGGGCTTGGACAGACGCTTGATCCGACGGTTCAGCACGTATTCCTCGCTGAAGAAGGCACGGATCGGCCCGGTATCGCCGCGCCCTTCCTTCACCGCCTTGCCGGCTTCGTACAGGCTGACGACGTCGCCGCCGGCGCAGAAGGCCTTTTCGCCGGCGCCGCGAATCACGACGGCCTTGACCTCCGGATCGGCATCCCACGCCCGGAGCTGCGGATCGAACAGCCTGATCATGCCCAGCGTCAGCGCGTTCAGCGCCTTGGGTCGGTTGAGCGTGACGAGGCCGATCGCGCCCCGACGTTCGAACAGAATCTCAGCAGCGTCGCTCATCGTCTTGTATTTTCTCGGTTATCGTTGCGAATCGGGCGGTGGCGAGCAGTCTGTTCCATCCCCGCGATGATCCAGGGCGTGAAGACCGGCCCAGAGTGATGATACGGGAGCCGGCGGCTCTGTCAAACCTACCATACGGATCCGGATGTTCGCCGATACGCGGATTAGGAACAACGCCCCTCTTGGACCGTTGCGATCACGCTCTCATCTGAGAACGGCTCCTCTCTGAAGCATTACGGAAAGTCAGATGCCGATGCCGCTCCACATCCTGCCGGGTGACGCATGAAGGTCGCGATTGTACTCAACCGGCAGGCGGGGTCGCTGGTCGACCGGCCGATCGAAGGCGCCGAGGCGGCGATCCGCAACGCCTTTCAACGGCACGGCGCCACGGTGGACCTGCATACGGTCGACGGTGCGCAATGCACCGATACGATCCGGCAGGTGCTGGACTCCGACGCAGATACGGTGGTGGTCGGCGGCGGCGACGGCACGCTGCACAGCGCGGTGAAGCTGGCGCTGCCGACCGGGAAGACGCTGGGCGTCCTTCCCTTGGGTACTCTCAATCTCCTGGCGCGTGATCTTCGCATTCCACTTGAACTTGGGGATGCGGCGGAGGCCCTGGCCGCGGGCCGGGTTCGGGTCATCGACATCGCCGAGGTGAATGGGGAACCCTATACCAACAGTTCCGTCCTCGGCTTCTATCCGCAGGTGGTCCAGGAACGCGAACGCCAACGCAAGCAGCACCGGCTGCTGAAATGGCCGGGAGCCGCGGTGGCCATGGCGAAAACGCTCTACCGTCTGCCTCTGCTGGATGTCCGGCTGGACTGGGGAGAGGGTCTCCGGCGCATGCGCACGCCGATCCTGGTCGTTTCCAACAACGTCTATGACGAAGGATTCGGCCTCGTCCTCAGCCGGCAGGCGCTCGATGCCGGAAAGCTTGGGGTCTATGTGGCCCGCGAACGGAACGCATTCGCAATGCTGCGGTTGATGGGAAGGCTGATTACCGGTTCCTGGAAGCAGGACGAGGGTTTGGAAACCTATGCGGTGACCAGCCTGACGGTCCACAGCCGCCGCCACCACCTGAAGATGGTCAACGATGGCGAGGTCCGGAAGCTGCACGCGCCGCTTCACTATCGGATTCTCCCGGGGGCTCTGAAGGTTCTGGCGCCGGGCTGAGAAAAAAGATGAGGATGGCGTGAAACGGCTCGCTCACATCTCCGACCTGCATTTCGGGCGTATCGACCAGCGCGTGGTGGACGGGCTGCTGGCCGACCTGACCGCGCAGGTGCCCGACCTGATCGTCATCTCCGGTGACTTCGTGCAGCGGGCGAAAGCGCGCCATTTCCAGGAGGCCCGCGCCTTTCTGGAAAAATTACCCTTTCCTTACATGGCTGTACCGGGAAATCATGACATCCCGGTTTATAACGTGTTCAAACGCTTCACCGACCCGTTCGGCCATTACCGGCGATACATCACCTGCGATTTCAGCCCGCTGCATGTCGACGACGAGATCGCGGTGCTCGGCATCAACACCGCCCGTCCGGTCATCATGGATTTCTCCGAAGGGCGGATGAACCGGCGCCAGATCGCGCGGGTGCGCGAGGTGTTCTGCGGCATGCCGGACACCGTGTTCAAGGTGCTGTTCACCCACCACCCCTTCCTGCCGCCACCCGACCTGCCCAAGACCCAGTTGGTCGGCCGTCACAAGCTGGCCTTGCCGGCGCTGGAAAGCTGCGGAGTCGACCTGTTGCTGGCCGGCCATCTGCACAAGGCCTATTCCGGCGACATCATGAGCTTCCACACCCAGATCGCCCGCTCCATCCTGGTCGCCCAGGCCTCCACCGCCACCTCCACACGGCTGCGGAACGAAACCAATGCCTACAACCTCATCACCATCGACCATCCTTCGGTGACGTTCGAGGTGCGGTCGTGGGAGGGTGCGGCCTTTACCGGCGGGCTGACCTCGAGCTATCGCAAGCAGGGGAACCTTTGGACGCTGCAGGGGCAGGACACCGGCTTTCGTCCTGTCGCCGGGGGGCAGGCAACCGACAACCCGGTCGCGGCCCATTGGGACAAGGTCGCCCGACATGCAAGCGGGGAGGCCCACGGCGGGGCATGAGACCTGCGCAAGGCAGACGGCCCGGTCCCAAAGGACTGGAGCCGCCGCCGCGGCTTGAGTTCACTATGCGGGAAGGCGTAGGATCGCCGCACTCGTTCTAAGTGCATGGTCTCCCCGATGCCGATCACCCTGCCCGCCGCCTTCCCGCGCACCCGTCTGCGCCGCAACCGCGCCGACGCCTGGACCCGTCGTCTGGTCGCCGAGAACACGCTGACCGCCGACGACCTGATCTGGCCGGTCTTCGTGATCGAAGGCGAGAACCGGCGGGAACCGGTCGCCTCCATGCCCGGCGTGGAGCGGCTGACCATCGACCTGCTGTGCGAGGCGGTGGCGCAGGCCGGCTCGCTGGGTATCCCCTGCATCGCGCTGTTCCCGGTCGTCGGCTCGGACGCCAAGTCGGAGGACGCGGCGGAAGCCTACAATCCGGAAAACCTGATGAACCGCGCCATCCGCGCGGTGAAGGCGGCGGCGCCGGAGGTCGGCATCCTGGGCGACGTCGCGCTCGACCCCTACACCACCCACGGCCATGACGGCCTGCTGCGCGACGGCTACATCCAGAATGACGAGACCGTCGAGGTCCTGATCCGCCAGGCCCTGTCGCAGGCGGAGGCCGGCGTCGACATTGTCGCCCCGTCCGACATGATGGACGGCCGCATCGGCGCCATCCGCGACAGGTTGGACGCCGAGGGGTACCAGCTGACCCGCGTCTGCTCCTACGCCGCCAAATACGCCTCCGCCTTCTACGGTCCGTTCCGCGATGCGGTGAATTCCGGCGGCTTCCTGAAGGGCGACAAGACCACCTACCAGATGAACCCCGCCAACACCGACGAAGCCCTGCGCGAGGTCGCCTGCGACCTGCAGGAAGGGGCCGACATGGTGATGGTGAAGCCGGGCCTGCCCTATCTCGACATCATCCGCCGGGTCAAGGACCAGTTCGCGGTGCCGACCTTCGCCTATCATGTGTCGGGCGAATACGCGATGCTGCGTGCCGCCTCCGCCAACGGCTGGCTGAACTACGACAAGGCGCTGCTGGAGACGCTGATGGGCTTCAAGCGCGCCGGCTGCGACGCCATCCTGACCTATGGCGCGGTGGACGCGGCGAAGCTGCTCAAGCAAGGCTGAGCAGTTCGGGACCATCTTTGAGCAGTCCGGGGCCGCGGAGCGATCCGCGGCCCTTTATCGTCTGGGCATCCCGATCAACGGAGACGCCCCGATGAGCCCGATGAACCCCGTCCGCCCGGCGTTGTTCGCCGCCCTGCTGCTGGCCGCCTTCCCCGCCGCCGCGTTCGAGCTGCACAGCCCCGACTTCACCGACAAAGCGCCGATCCCGGAACGGAATGTGTTTTCCGGCTTCGGCTGCACCGGCGCCAACCAGTCGCCGGCCCTCAGCTGGACGGAGCCGCCGGCCGGCACCCGCAGCCTTGCCGTCACCATCTATGATCCCGATGCGCCGACCGGCAGCGGATGGTGGCATTGGGTGGTGTTCAACCTGCCCGCCGACACCCGCGGCCTGCCCGCCGGGGCCGGCGATCCGGAAAAGCCGTCACTGCCGGCAGGAGCCGTTCAAAGCCGCACCGATTTCGGCACTCCCGGCTATGGCGGCCCCTGCCCTCCGCAGGGCGACAAGCCGCACCGCTATGTCGTCACCGTCCATGCGCTGAAGGTGGACAACCTGCCGCTGCCGTCCGACACGTCCGGCGCGATGGTCGGCTTCAACCTGAATGCCGCCAGCTTGGGCAAGGCGACGCTCACCGCCCGCTACGGCCGTTGATCGCCGGCACCGGCCGGTCCTAGGATGTGCGAAGGCCAGAAGGATGAACGTCATGGGTCCGGACCTGCTCGCCCGTCTGTCCCGCTTCGCCGCCCGCGACCAGCGCCCCGGCGGCGGCGACCGGCCGCATCGGCCGCAGCTGTGGGCCTTCATCGCCCATGACCGCGAACGTCTGGCCGATGTGCGGATCGAGCGCACCGCGCTGATTGCCGTTCTGGAAGGCACCAAGGAGCTGACCGACCAATCCGGCACCACCCGCCGCTTCCCGGCCGGTAGCGCCATGCTGCTGCCGCCGGGCTGGTGCGGCTCGGTGGTGAACGATCCCGGCACCGGTGGCCGCTACCGGGCTTTGGTGCTGGAATTCCCGGCGGAGATGGTCCGGCGGCTGCTGCGCGCCCATGGCACCGACGGGCTGGCACCGCGCGCCCGGCCCGGTGACTGGCATGTCGCCCTGATGCCGGCCCTGACCGACGCCATCCACCATGCCGCCGCCGGCCTGACCGCCGACCCGCCATTGCCGTCCAAGCTGGTGGAGCATCGCTGCATGGAGGTCCTGCTGGCCCTGCTGGAAGACGGCGTCTGGTGGCTGGGGCCGGTGGCGCCGACCGGAATCGCCGACGCGGTGCGTCAGCTTCTGCGTACCCAGCCGGACATGCCCTGGACCGCGGAGCGCGTGGCGGGCGCGCTCAACCTCAGCACCGGCACGCTGCGCCGCCGCCTGACCGAAGAGGGCTGCTCGGTCCGCAGCATTCTGACGGAGGAACGGGTCGCCCACGCCCGCGACCTCCTGCAGGGCGAGGGACTGAGCGTTCAGGAGGCGGCGGAAGCCTGCGGCTATGCCAACCGCTCACATTTCGCCCGCCGCGTCCGGGCGGTGGTGGGCATCAACCCTTCGGGCCTGCGGGGGCGTTGAGCGGCGCGGTGCCATAGGCGCGAAGCAATGCCGCGACCGAATCGGCGATCACCCGCTCCGGATCGGCAGTGACCGGCAGGCCCAGCATGGTCGGCCAGAACAGCACCTCCTTCATGCCGCCGAGCAGCTGGGTCGCCACCACATGCGGGTCCGGTGCATTCAGGCGACCGCGCGCATGCTGGGCGGCGATGTAGTCGTCCAGCAGCGCGTAGGCCTGGCTCTTCCCGCCCTCCAGATAGTCCTGTGACAGTTCGGGAAAACGCTGGTGCTCGGCGATCACGAGGCGGAGCAGGCCGCGCACTTCCGGCCGCCCAGTATGGATCAGCAGGGATCGCAGGAAAGCGGGCAACGCCTGCTCCGGCGGCTTATCGTGGGAAAGCAGGCTCTGGCCGTCGGCGCTGCGGAATCCTTCGTACAGGCCGGACACCACGGCCTGGAACAGCTCCCGCTTGCCGGGGAAATGGTTGTAGACGGTGCGTTTCGACACATTGGCGTCGGCGGCGATGGCGTCCATCGAGGACGCCTCGTAGCCTTGGGTAAGGAAGGCACGGGTCGCCGCCTCCACCACCGCATCCCGCTTGACCGAACCGCGCGAGCCACCTCCCGCCTGAGACGTTGACATTCCCCACCCTCTAAGTACACTGCACAGTGTAGTGTAGTTGTTGCCGCAGGCTCCCAGGGTAATCCGCCCGGCCGCGGCACGGGAGGGGTAAAGCGATGAAACAGCGCAATATCGGCGGCAATCTCTCGGTTTCCGAAATCGGGCTCGGCTGCATGGGCATGTCGGAGTTCTACGGCCCGACCGACGACGCTCAATCGCTCGCCACGCTGGAACGGGCGTTGGAGCTTGGAGTCACCCATTACGACACCGCCGACATGTATGGCAGCGGCCACAACGAATCGCTGCTCGCCCGCTTTCTGGCAGGCAAGCGTGACCGGGTGACGGTCGCGACCAAGTTCGGCATCGTCCGCCAGCCCGGTGAGTATGCCCGCCGGGTCGACACCAGCCCCGCCTATCTCGCGCAAGCCTGCGACGCCTCGCTGAAGCGGCTGGGGGTGGAAACCATCGACCTCTACTACGCCCACCGCGTGAACCCGGAGATTCCGGTGGAGGAGACGGTCGGCGCCATGGCCGATCTGGTGAAGGCCGGGAAGGTCCGGGCGCTCGGCCTGTCGGAGGTGTCGGCCGCCACCCTGCGCCGTGCCCATGCCGTTCACCCCATCGCCGCGGTGCAGAGCGAATATTCGCTGTGGACCCGCGACGTGGAGGCGGCGGTGCTGCCGGCCTGCCGCGAGTTGGGCATCTCACTGGTCGCCTACGCCCCGCTCGGCCGCGGCATGCTGACCGGTGCCGTCAACAGCCCCGACCAGTTCGCCGAGAACGACTTCCGCCGCATCGCGCCGCGCTTCGCCGGGGACAATTTCGACCGCAATCTGGCCCTGGTGGAGCAGGTGAAGGCACTGGCGGCGCAGAAGGGCTGCACGGCTGGACAGGTGGCGCTGGCGTGGCTGCTGGCCCAGGGACCGGAGATCCTGCCGATTCCGGGCACCAAGCGGATCAAGTATCTGGAGGAGAATGTAGGCGCCGCCGCGGTGACTCTGTCCGATGCCGAGGTGAAGGCGCTGAGCGATGCGCTGCCGCCGGGTGTCGCGGCGGGGGATCGCTATACGGCGGAGGGGATGCGGGGGGTGAATGTGTGAATCCCCGAGCAATATGACTTCGACTTGATACGGATCTGTGCTGGTGCTTCCCTGTGCGACACATAGTTTATATTTAGTTAACTTGCCATGTGCCTTCACTACCTGTCTGTAGCAGACTGAGCACTGTCCGATGCCCCATGACAATTACAACATATTGCTTATCATTGCCGAGCAGGAAACAATATGTTGCAATTTTCATGGGGCATCGGACGGCGCGCGATTCTATCGCAACACCTCGTTCCAAAAGAAAATAATTGAAATTTATATATAGAAATTTATTATACATATTGTCATAAACCCATCAACCAGCATAAAAATAGATAATTTCTTAGGAAAATCTCAATTTAGTTGTATCAACCGTTAGATGCCTTAATTAGGATTACGATAGACGAATATGTTTACCATCTCGGATTCTCAACTCACTGAATTAAGTGATAAGGCGTTACAACAGTTTCATCTGCGCCTTTCCTTGATCTGCCATTCGCTCGAACACACGGTTAGCGGACAGCCCCCGATCCGTTGCGACTCTCAGACAATTGGCCGGTACGTCGAGCATGCTCGGCGCGCTGGATTTACAATCGAGCGGGATATCGCCCGCTTTGTCATCCTCTGCGTATTCTTCGAGGGAAGGATCCCTGTCAATTCGATGGCACGTGCAGCTTTGCTGGACTACACAATAAATTCGACCACTAGGCTGGTCCGCTTGTATGAGGCTGCTTTGGAAGCGCTCACTACGCCAAGTATTTCCAAAACTGGAGCAAAACTTTAATGACAAACATCATTGATCGACAAAGTGCCCGTGACGTTCTAGCCAAAGCTTGGATTTCCACAAATTTAAATTTCGGACTAGAGAAGCCGGGCCGTGCCTTCTCTTCTTGCAGCAAGCCATCTGAGATGTGGTTTTCGGCCAACGAGGGCAATCTTCCCTCCAGCATTGTTCAGGTGTTTCTGCAAATGAACTCGCAGAAGGTCTACGGCCCTCTGCGAGAATTAGACAATTCTGCATTTGACGAGCGAAAAAAAATTGTTGCGGAGAAAGTTAACCTTTTCACAAAGAATGAAATGTCAATATTAAGTACTGATGATAAAATATTCCTTCTTAATGAAATTTCCTCAAAGAAAATGTCCTCCGAACAGATGAAAGCGCGAAGGAAAATATACAAATCTTTTTCTCTTGATCAAAGATTTGCTGCCTGGGATGAAATGAAACGCGAGAAATTAATTAATGAATTAAAAGCAGATGGCGAAATTTTAGATGCAAGAGAAAAATGGAAATCACTTACCGACGCTGAACGTATCAAAATACTCACTAAGGTTGCCAGCATTCAAGCGAGAATATATGGATTTTATGAGGTTCCAATTTATCTAAGATGCTTTACGAAAAGTGACGGAACGGAAGACAAAAGCTATCATGGCGGATACGATATAGGAAGAGAAGAAATATCGATAAATCTAAATGACCGATCAACACTGGAATCGTTTTCTGAATCTATAAATACTATTACCCATGAAAGCGCCCACAATATGCAAGCACAACTTGCTTCCGATTTCTATGGGAATAAACTAACTCCCGATGATGAACGCTATAATCAAGCGAAGATATTTTATGCCAACTGGGCTACAGGTGGATATGTGACACGGTATGAAGATCCTAGCGAATATCAAATCATTCTGGATGCGGGCTATAAAAATCAACCTGTGGAGGTTCAAGCAAGAAAAACCGGGGATGCAGTCGGCGCGGCACTTGAGATAGGCTTATTGGAGAAAATCGGATTTTGAAGGAAATCAGTTCATATCTTCAAAATATTCATTATTAACCTAAAATCCAAATAACCGCAGCCAGATGTTACCTACTTCGGCGTCCCCGCCCAGACCTGGAACTGCGTGGTCTCCAGCAGCATGTCGCTGTGGCCGAAGGCGGTCTTGAACAGCTTGCCGACACCGGCCGTCCGCTGCGTCACCGCCACCAGCGTGCCGCGCAGCTTCAGATACTGCTTCGTCCCCGCGACCAGCGCGTCGAGCATGCCGAAATCCTCGTCCCTGCCGCGGTGGAGCGGCGGGTTGGACAGGATCAGGCCGAAGCGCTCGCGGGTGCCTAGCCCGGCCAAGCCGTCGCTCAGCACCAGCTCGGCGTCCGGCACATTTTGACGGGCGGCGTGCAGGGCCACCGCGTCGATGTCCAGCAGGGTCAGCAGTGCGTCCGGCTGGCGTTCGCGCACGGCCCGCGCGATCACCCCGGCGCCACAGCCGAAATCCAACACGCGGGTGCCGGCCGGCACTTCCGGCAGCACCTTCAGCAGGCATTCGGTGCCGGCATCGAGATGGCCATGGGCGAACAGGCCCGGATAGGATACGAGGTCCAGCGTCCGGTCGGGCAGCGTCAGCGTGACGGTCTGCCGCCAGTCCTCCAGCTCCCCCTTGGCCGGCGCATCGGTGCGGCGGGTCAGCAGCAGCCGGGCGCGTTTCTTGATGATGAGGGTTTCCGGGTCTTCGGCGAGCCCGTCGAGATGCTTGGACGCACTGGTCACCCCCTCGTCGTTGCCGCCGGCGATCCACAGCGGGGCACCGGGGGCAAGGCGGGAGGCCAACGCGTGCAAGGCCATTTCGAACCCGGCCCACCCACGCGGCAGGCGCAGGACGGCGCCGTCGAAGGCGCCCTCCGCCGGCCAGGGCGAGGCGTTCTGCCCACCTGTGGCGAGCCGGTTCCACACCACCACCTCGGCCCCGCCGTCGCGGAGCGCCTCGGCGATGGCGCCGTCGCTGTCGAAGGCGACGAGGATCCGGCCCTGCGGCCGGATTTCGGACAAGGCTTCGGCGGCCACGGCGGCGACGGTCTGGTCGCGGTCCGTGGCCCGGTTGTCGAGACGTGCCAACGATTTAACCCTTGTCGCGCATCAGCCGCGCCTTGTCGCGCTGCCAGCTGCGTTCCTTCTCGCTCTCGCGCTTGTCATGCTTCTTCTTGCCGGTGGCGAGACCGATCTCGACCTTGGCGTAGCCGCGGTCGTTGAAATAGACCGACATCGGCACCAGCGTGACGCCCTTCTGCTTGATGCCGGCCGCGAGCTTGTCCAACTCGCGGCGGCGGACCAGCAGCTTGCGGGGGCGCTTCGGCTCGTGCTGATCGATGCGGCCGGCCTGGAGATATTCGGGGATGTACGCGTTGAACAGGTACAGCTCCCCACCCTTCAGGCCGGCATAGGCCTCGTTCACACTGGCGCGGCCGCCACGCAGCGACTTCACCTCCGACCCGGTCAGCATGATCCCGGCCTCGAGGACATCATCGATGAAGAAGTCGAACCGCGCGCGGCGGTTCTGCGCCGCATATTTTTTAGCTTCTTCGCGCGTCGCCAAATCTCTCTCCTATACGGCCCGTTCCGTCGCTCAGGACAACAGGCCGGCTTTGGTCATGGCTCCACGCACAGCGGTACGGGCGGCGTCGGACGCCGGAACCAGCGGCAGGCGCACCTCGTCGGTGCCCAGGCCCAGCAGGCTGGCGGCGAACTTCACCGGGGCCGGGCTGGTCTCGACGAACATCGAGTCGTGCAGCGGCGACAGCACGTCGCGCAGGCGGAAAGCTTCCCGAAGGTCGCCCTTGGCCCAGGCGGTCTGCATGGCGGAGCACAGCGCCGGCGCGATGTTCGCGGTGACGGAGATGCAGCCCACGCCACCCTGCGCGTTGAAGCCCAGCGCTGTGGCGTCCTCGCCCGACAGTTGGATGAAGTCGGGTCCGACCTCCTGCAGCAGGCGCGACGGACGGGACAGATCGGCGGTGGCGTCCTTCACGCCGACGATGTTGGGCAGCTTTGCAAGCCGCGCCATCGTCGCCACAGACATATCCACGACACTGCGGCCGGGAATGTTGTAAATGAAGATCGGCAAATCCGCCGCGTCATGGATCGCCTTGAAATGCTGGTACAGACCCTCTTGAGACGGCTTGTTGTAGTAGGGCGTGACCACGAGCGCCGCCTGCGCGCCCGCCTGCTTGGCATGGCGGGTCAGGGCGATCGCCTCGTCGGTCGAGTTGGAACCGGTGCCGGCCATCACCGGCACCTTGCCGCCGGCCGCCTCGATGCACAGTTCCACGACGCGGTTGTGTTCCTCGTGGGACAGGGTCGGCGACTCGCCGGTGGTGCCGCAGGGCACCAGACCGTGGGTACCCTGGGCGACCTGCCACTCCACGAAGGACTGGAAGGCCTTCTCGTCCACTTTCCCGCCCTTGAACGGAGTCAGAAGGGCGACGATGGAACCGTGGAACATGGCTGCCTCCTCAGTCGGCTTAGCTGGAAAAAAGAGTTGCGCACATTATCCCTCCCCGCCGCCCTCGGCAAGAGCGCCCGGATCTCTGTTTTCGCGGGTCTCCTCACCCTTTTCGCGGCACTTCCCGGCGCCCTTCCCGCCGCGGCGCTGAGCCAGCAGGACATCGCCATCTATCGCGAGGCTTTCAAGCTCGCCGATGACGAACGGCTGGCCGACGCATTGGCCGCGGCGTCCCGCGCGCAGGATCCGTTACCGGCGAAGGTTCTGCGCTGGATCGCGCTGGCCAATCCCGGCGGCGGCAGCTTCAGCGACATCACCGCCTTCATCCGGGAGAATCCGGATTGGCCGAACATGGCGGCGCTGCGCCGGCAGGCGGAAATGGCGATGCCGGACATCCCGCCCGCCGATGTGGTGGAGTGGTTCCGCCAGAACCCGCCGCTGACCAACGACGGCTTCGTCCGCTATGCCGACGCGCTGATCGCGACCGGCAGCGCCGAGCGCGCGACCACCCTGATCCGCAAGCAGTGGGCCGACGGCACCTTCACCGCCGACGAGGAGGCGACCTTCCTCGCCCACTACACGCCCTATCTGCGCCAGCAGGACCACAAGGCGCGCATCGACCGGCTGCTGTGGGCCAAGCAGGAGGCTCCGGTGCGCCGGATGCTGCCCTTCTTCGACGAGGCCTATGACACGCTGATCGAGGCGCGCATCGCGCTGGACGGCGACCGTGCGGGTGCCGATGCGGTTCTGGCGCGCGTTCCGCCAAGCCTGCTGAACGATCCGGGGTTGATGTTCGACCGCGCCCGCTACCTGCGGCGCAAGGGCGACGATGCCGGCGCGCTGGAGATCATCGCCCAGGCCGGCACCGACATGGGCCGCCCACAGGCCTGGTGGTCGGAGCGCCATCTGCTGGCCCGCCGGGCCATGGAGCGGGGCGACTACAACCTCGCCTACCGTCTGGTCAGCGCCAACGGCATGAGCGAGGGCAGCTCCTTCGCCGACGCGGAGTTCCTGTCGGGATTCCTGGCCCTGCGCTTCCTCGACAAGCCGTCGGAAGCGTTCGCCCATTTCCACAAGCTGTATCGGTCGGTCAGTGCGCCGATCAGCAAGGCGCGCGGCGCCTATTGGTGCGGACGCGCGGCGGAAGCGCTGGGCCAGACCGGTCCGGCGCGCGAGTGGTATGCCAAGGCCGCGACCTACCCCACCACCTTCTATGGTCAGCTGGCCTTCCGCCACGTCTCCGGTGGCGCCGTCACCCTGCCCACCCCGCCGTCGGTGTCCAGCGCCGAGGCGGCCGCCTTCAACAAGCGTGAAGTGGTGCGCGTCGCCCGCCTGCTGTCGGAAATCGGCGGGAACGCCGCCGATCAGGTGACCGGCTTCGTCCGCCGCATCAGCCTGGATGCCAAGACGCCGGCCGACTATGTCCTGACCGCGAGGCTGGCGAGCGAGGTCGGCCGCCGCGATCTCGCCGTGGCTGCCGCGAAGGACGCCGCCCAGAACGACGTGTTCCTGGTCGAGGCCGGCTATCCTATGATCGACGCCCGTCCGTCGGCGCCGGAACTGGCGCTGGTCCATGGCATCATCCGGCAGGAAAGCACCTTCAACCCGACCATCGTCTCGTCCGCCGGTGCGCGCGGGCTGATGCAGCTGATGCCGACGACGGCGCAGCTGGTGGCGGGAAAGCTGGGGCTGAAGCACACGAACGCGCGGCTGACGTCCGACCCCGGCTATAACGTCACGCTGGGATCGGCCTATCTGTCCGAACTGATCGACCGCTTCAACGGCTCCTGGGTGCTGGCCATCGCCGGCTACAACGCCGGTCCGAACCGTGTCCGCCAATGGCTGCAGACCTATGGCGATCCGCGCACCGAATCCATCGACGTGGTCGACTGGATCGAGCTGATCCCGATCTCCGAAACCCGCAACTATGTCCAGCGCGTGCTTGAGGCCGTCCAGGTCTATCGCGCCCGCCTGAACGGCGACCGTGCGGAGCCGAACCTGGACAAGGACCTGCGGCGGTAGGAAGGATGGGGAGGGGCTTGTGAGAGGCTCAAGCCTTGATCCACGGTCGGTCGGATCGCAGCCTGAGCCTCTCTCGGCCGTCATTCCCGCGAAGGCGGGAATCCAGTCGCAACACGCACTTGTATTGGAAACCCTGGATCCCCGCCTCCGCGGGGATGACTGCATTGACTGGCGACGGCGAAATCACAACACGCCGTATTCACCCCGGTTAAGCCGTCGTCGGATTCGGCATGCCAGGCATCGGCTCGTCCGCCGGCGGGGGGACTTCCGGCAGGATGCCGGGGTTGTCCGGCACCGGGTAGGGATCGGGGGTCGTCGGGCGGCCGGGCTGCGGCGGGTTCGGATTGGACGGGGGCGGGATCTCGCCGGGGGTGGACGGCTTCTGCGGATCGCTCATGCGGCAACTCCTGATTAGGTGGGTCCCTCGGATAACGCTTTACTCTGCCGTCCGTTCAATCGCCCGGCCGCCGGACTGGAGGTCCTGCCCGGCCCCCTCGACCGTGTTGCAGCCGGTCAGCATGGCGGCGAGCGCCATCAGGAAGGTCAGGATCACCACCTCGCGCGCGGGGAACGGGATGGCGCGGGCGGTGGCGCGCTGCCGGCGGTTCTTGGCGTGCTGCATGGTGTCTCTCCGGTCTGGGGTGAGGGGACTGGGGTTGTAAGGAACTGCGGTTGTAAGGAAATGAGCGGTGGTCTGGGTGTCGTTCGTCTCTGCTTTCGACAACGGGGCTGCGACGGCTTGGTTCCGCACCCACCGGCGCCGCCATGCAGAGAATGCAACGGTCCTTTCGGGGCGCCTGAAATCCTTGACGCGGTACAACCACCGGGCAAGATGACCGGCTTTTGCGCAGTCTGCCCGCTTTCCGGCCAAGCCTTACGGTCCGGCGGCGCGGCACGGGCCGCCGTCATCCCTCCGTCGCCACAGGTCCAGTCATGAGCACCGCCACCCTGCCCGCCCCCGAGCCGTTGCGCGCGCGTCTTGCCGCCCACATCGGCGAGTTGCTGCGGCTGGCGGCGCCGGTCATCGTCTCCCGCGCCGGACTGATGGTGATGATGGCGGTCGACACCGCCATCGTCGGCCGCTTCTCGGCCCAGGAGCTGGCCTATTACGGGCTGGCCCACCTGCCGGGCAACATCATGGTCGGCACCGGCGTCGGGCTGCTGATGGGGACGGTGATGATCACCGCCCATGCCTTCGGCGCCGGCAGCGACGTGGAGTGCGGCCGGGCATGGCGTCGGTCGGTCCCCTACGCTCTGCTGCTGGGCGTGCTGTTCGCGCTGATCTCACTTCTCGGCGATCCGCTGTTCCAGGCCGGCGGCCAGACACCGGAGATGGCGGCCGGCGGCGCCCATGTGCTGACGGTGCTGGGGCTGGGGGCGCCGGGCATGATGCTGTACATCACCACCGGCTTCTTCCTGGAGGGCATCAAGCGCCCGCTGCCGGGGATGGTCGCCATGGTGATCGGCAATCTCGTCAATGCCGCGCTCGCCTGGGCGCTGGTGTGGGGCCATGTCGGGCTGGAACCGCTGGGCGCCGTCGGGTCCGCCTGGGCGACCACCATCGTGCGCTGGGGCATGGGGCTGGGGCTGGTCGCCTATGTCTGGTGGATGCACGACCATGAGCGCTGGCAGGTCCGCCTGCCCGTGTCCGGCTGGTGGAGCGGAGCGGCGCGCCAGCGCCACCTCGGCTATGCCGCCGGGCTCAGCATCGGTGTGGAGAGCGGCGCCTTCGCGGCGCTCGGCCTGTTCGCCGGCATGATCTCGCCGCTGGCGCTGGGCGCCTACACGGTCGGACTGAACCTGACCGCCCTGCCCTTCATGGCGGCGGTCGGTCTGGCGTCGGCCACCGCCGTGCGGGTGGGCGTCGCCTATGGCCGCGGCGACCGCAGCGACATGGCGTTGGCGGGCTGGACCGGCCTCGGCGTCACAAGCGCGATCCTGGCCTGCGTCGGCGTGCTCTATCGCAGCCTGCCCGACGCGCTGGGCGCCATCTACACCAACAACCCGGAACTGCTGGAGGCGGTGGCGCCGCTGATCGCCTTCGCCGCCTGGATCCTGATCGCCGACGGCGGCCAGACGGTGATGGCGAACGCGCTGCGCGGCCGGCATGACGCCTGGGTTCCGACCGCGCTGCACTTCTTCTCCTACGCGGTCGTGATGATCCCGGTGTCGGCCTTCCTGGTCTTCGGTCTCGGCCACGGTGCCCACGGGCTGTTCGAGGGAATTCTCATCGCCAGTCTGGTGTCGGTCACCATCCTCTCCCTGCGATTCGCACATCTCAGCCGGCGTTGAACCGGCATCTATGGGGGCGTCGGCGGGCACTTTCGCCCCGAATCATTGTGTGCAATTGCGAGAGTTGCTATAATTCCTGGGCAAAACCTTCGGCCCGCAAGGCCAGTGACTGCCGCGGATTCCTAAAGCGGCGGCGCATTCGAAGAATGAGTGTCCTGCTTGAGCAATACGCCCCTTCCTCCCGCCTCCGACATCGCGCCGATCAACATCGAAGACGAGATGCGGAAATCGTATCTCGACTACGCGATGAGCGTGATCGTGAGCCGTGCCCTGCCCGACGTCCGCGACGGGCTGAAGCCGGTGCACCGGCGCATCCTCTACGCGATGAAGGAGGGCGGGTACGACTCGACCAAGCCCTATAAGAAGTCGGCGCGCATCGTCGGCGACGTGATGGGTAAATACCACCCGCACGGCGACAGCGCGATCTACGACGCCATGGTCCGCATGGCGCAGGACTTCTCCATGCGCCTGCCGCTAATCGACGGCCAGGGCAATTTCGGTTCGATGGACGGCGATCCGCCCGCGGCGATGCGCTATACCGAGGCGCGTCTGGCCAAGGCAGCGGAAGCGCTGCTGGACGACATCGACAAGGACACCATCGACTTCCAGGCCAGCTACGACGATTCGGGCCGCGAGCCCACCGTCGTGCCGGCCCGTTTCCCGAACCTGCTGGTGAACGGCGCCGGCGGCATCGCCGTCGGCATGGCCACCAACATCCCGACCCACAATCTGGGCGAGGTGATCGACGCCTGCTGCGCCTACATCGACAACCCGGACATCACGCTCGACGAGTTGATGGAGCATGTGCCCGGCCCCGATTTCCCGACGGGCGGCCTGATCCTCGGCCGGTCGGGCAGCCGGGCGGCGCTGCAGACCGGGCGCGGCTCGGTCATCCTGCGCGCCAAGACCCATTTCGAGGAGGTGCGCAAGGACCGCACCGCCATCGTCGCGACCGAGATTCCCTATCAGGTCAACAAGGCCAAGCTGATGGAACGCATCGGCGAGGTCGTGAACGACAAGATCATCGAGGGCATCTCCGACCTGCGCGACGAGTCCGACCGCGACGGCGTGCGCGTGGTGATCGAGCTGAAGCGCGACGCGGTTCCCGACGTCGTGCTGGCGCAGCTGTTCCGCCACACCCAGCTCCAGACCTCCTTCGGCGTCAACATGCTGGCGTTGAACGGCGGCCGTCCGGAGCTGATGAATCTGCTGCAGATCATCACCGCCTTCATCCGCTTCCGCGAGCAGGTCATCACCCGCCGGACCGAGTTCCTGCTGGGCAAGGCACGCGAGCGGGCGCACACCTTGGTCGGTCTGGCGGTCGCCGTCGCCAACCTGGATGCGATGATCCAGCTGATCCGCAGCGCCCCCGATCCGGTCTGGGCGCGCGAGGAGATCATGAACCGCGAATGGCCGGTCCATGACGTCGGCCCGCTGATCGAGTTGATCGACGAGCCCGGCCGCGGCGTCAGCCCGCAGAACACCTACCGCCTGTCGGAAGTCCAGGCCCGCGCCATCCTCGACCTGCGTCTGCACCGCCTGACCGGGCTGGAGCGCGACAAGATCGGCGCCGAACTGACCGACGTCACCGACCAGATCGCCGATTTCCTCGCCACGCTCGCCAACCGGCCGAAGCTGATGGGGATCCTGCGCGACGAGCTGGTGGAGATGAAGGAACGGTTCGGCAATCCGCGCCGCACCGAAATCCAGGATCTGGAGTTCGAGGCCGACATCGAGGACCTGATCCAGCGCGAGGACATGGTCGTCACCGTCAGTCAGTCCGGCTATGTGAAGCGCGTGCCGCTGTCGACCTACCGCGCGCAGAAGCGCGGAGGCAAGGGCCGCTCCGGCATGTCGATGAAGGCGGAGGATGCGGTCAGCGACCTGTTCGTCGCCAACACCCACACGCCGCTGCTGCTCTTCTCGAACCGCGGCATGGTCTACAAGCTGAAGGTCTACCGCCTGCCGCTGGGCAACCCGCAGGCGCGCGGCAAGGCCTTCGTCAACCTGCTGCCGCTGATCGACGGGGAGACCATCACCACCGTCCTGCCGTTGCCGGAGGACGAGGCCGCGTGGGCCGATCTGCATGTCGTCTTCGCCACGTCGAAGGGCAACGTGCGCCGCAACCGCATGTCGGACTTCGCCAACATCCGCTCCAATGGCCTGATCGCCATGAAACTGGAGGAGGAAGGCGAGCGTCTGATCGGTGTCCACACCTGCTCCGAGACCCACGATGTCCTGCTGGCGACCCGTGGCGGCAAGTGCATCCGCTTCCCGGTCGACGACGTGCGCGTCTTCGCCGGCCGCACCTCCACCGGCGTGCGCGGCATCAGGCTGGCCGACGGGGACGAGGTGGTGTCGCTGTCGATCCTGACCCATGTCGAGGCCACGCCCGAAGAGCGCGCCGCCTTCTTCAAGATGAAGCGCGACGAAGGTCTGGAGATGGAAGGCGAGGCTGCGCCGGAAGCCGACGAGGTGCCGACGGACAGCGTCACCCTGTCGCAGGAGCGGTACGAAGAACTGAAACAGAAGGAACAGTATATTCTGACCGTCTCCGACCGCGGCTATGGCAAGCGCAGCTCGTCCTACGAGTATCGCACCGCCGGACGCGGGGGCCAGGGCATCTGGAACATGGAGATGGGCGAGCGCAACGGCTCCATCGTCGCCGCCTTCCCGGTCGAATCGAACCATCAGGTGATGATGGTCACCAATGGCGGCCAGGTGATCCGCATGCCGCTGCACGATGTGCGGGTGGCCGGCCGCAAGACGCTTGGCGTCACGCTGTTCCGCGTGGGGGCGGACGAGCGTGTGGTGTCCGTCGCCACCATCGCCGAGGAAGAAGGCGAGAACGGCGTGGATGCGGGCGTTGAGACTGGCGATGACGCCAACGGTTCGGTCGAGCCCACCGGTGATGCCGGCAGCTCGGCCGCGCCGAACGAATAACGGACGGGCCTAAAGGGGAACCCATGGCGACCAGCCAGACCGAGACCAGCGAAGGTCGTCGAATCGGTGTCTATCCCGGCACCTTCGATCCGATCACCAACGGTCACATGGACATCATCCAGCGCGCCGCCCGTCAGGTCGACCACCTGATCATCGGCGTCGCCCGGAATGCCGGCAAAGGGCCGCTCTACTCCACGGACGAGCGGGTCGCCATGGTTCGCGAGGATGTGGCCGCGTTGAACGCCGGCGGGGCCAGCATCGAGGTGCGGGCGTTCGACAATCTGCTGATGCATTTCGCTATCGAGATGAACGCCAGGGTCATCATCCGCGGTCTGCGGGCCGTCTCGGACTTCGAATATGAATTCCAGATGGCGGGCATGAACGCGCGGCTGAACCCGAAGGTCGAGACGATCTTCCTGATGTCGTCGGAGAAGCACCAGTTCATCTCCTCCCGTTTCGTGAAGGAGATTGGGCGGCTTGGCGGCGACATCCGCCATTTCGTCTCACCCCGCGTCGCGGAACGGCTGGCCGAACGCTTCGCTCTGGAGGCCGGCAACGGCACGGTGCCGACGACCAGCCAGACCTGATCCCGGAACCATGGGCTTGAAGGGTAGGCTTGATGGCAAAATCCTGCATTTCCCATCAAGCCCATGGTTGACCTTTCGGGCGCGTCTTTCTATGGTGCGCCCACTTCCGGCGGTGGTCAGTTTCCCACCGCGGAACAGGATGATCCGGTAGCTCAGTCGGTAGAGCACGTGACTTTTAATCATGTGGCCGTGGGTTCGAATCCCACCCGGATCACCAATCTCCCTTTGGACGCTTCCTTATTGTCTTAGCCTATTGTGAAGGCTGACGCTGACAATTGCGCCATGCTGACGTTATGCAGTTCAATGGTCAGTAGCGTGCCGCCATAGGCCAACGGAAAATCGGACGCACTGAAGATTCCGCGCACACCGCTCGAATAGCCAGGAGTCGTCGAACTGTAGTCGGAAAACCGCTCCAACACCTGCTGTGCGTTCAGCGAGCTTCCCAGCAATCGAACGTGATCCTCGCCCGGCTGGAAATCGGTGATTATCGTGGTGCCGGAAAATCCCGTCGACTTGTCCAATGTTACGGCCGCGTAGCGCGATGTGGTGGCGAAATCGTAAAGAAACTCGTCGGCGCCACTGCCCCCACTCAACCAGTCGATGCCAGCCCCGGCAACCAGCGTGTCATTCCCTTCGTCGCCGTAAAGCGTATCGTTTCCGGATGTCAGCACATTGTCCTGATAGCGGAATTGACGCCAATAGCTCGAAGAGATCAGGTCATTGCCGCTTCCACCATGAATCAAGCTGTCGCGAAGCCCGACGATGGTGTCGTTGCCGGCACCGCCAAATATCTCAATCGACGAAGGAACCAAACTGTCGCTGTCGTACCTTTGCTCCGGAAGAGCAATCACGTCGCTTGATGTCGTGCCAACAATGGTCAGAGGAGACGAAAAGCCGTAAGTCAGCCGGACATTTTCGACATTGGCGGGGAGGTTGAATGTTCCTGAAAACCCGATGTAGACGGTATCGTTGCCGGCATTCAGACCTTCCGTGATCACCACGCCGGCGCTGTTGGCATAATATGTATCGTCTCCGGAACCGCCATTCAGGGTGTCCGACTGAAGGCCGTACAGATAATCGTTTCCCGTTTCGCCGAAAATGACATCGCTGCCGTCACCGCCTTGGAGGATATCATTGCCGGCTCCACCATTGACCGTGTCGCCATAGTTCGGCGCGCTGTAGCCGCTGATGACGCTGTTATCCCCCGCCAGGGCATCCGGGGAGTTCGGCAGACGGCCTTCACGCTGTCCGAACGCTGCGTAATGAGCCGATGCGGTCGTCAGACCGGCATTCACAGCGTCGCGAACGTCAGGATAAGCCGCTAGATACCATGCCTCGTCGAGTGCACCGCTCCGCGGTACCGACGGTGGCGGCGCCGCATAATAAGCGATTCCTTCGTAACTGTAATTGGGAAGATTGGCGAGTACGGCATCGCGTTCCGAGTCATTCGTCGTAAAAAAATGCACGCCACGAGACGCGTCGTAAAAGCGATAAACTGCCTGCTTAGCTGTTCCTGTTGGCGTGCTGGCGGCATTGAAGGCAGGACCTTCGTAAGAATATACATCACTCAAATTTGAAATAATGGAATCTCGTTCGGCCGCATTGGCCGTGTAGAAATGCGTGCCCGTATCTTTCCGATAGAACCGATAAACCGCCTGCGTACTGCCCCCGATGGGGATGGTCATTGCGATCCCCTCGTATCCGAAGTCCGGTAGCTGATAGATGATATTGTTACGTTCAGCAGGGTCGGACGTATAAAAATGCTCTCCCGATCTCTGGTTGAAAAAACGATAAACGTAGCTCACGGAAATCCCTCCATTTTCAACAACCTTGGGTGTTATTGTACAAGATGAAATTTAAAATCCAACTTCGAAAATAAGATTACCATACCCACTCCCGATGGCAGATGCACTGCCGACCGGAGAGCGTAGCCTGACAGCACATGGGCAAGAAAAAACCCCGCCAAAGCGGGGTTTGATCATATCAAAAGCAACTGTTTCCGGTGGCGACCCCAGCTGGATTCGAACCAGCGACCTGCCGCTTAGAAGGCGGCTGCTCTATCCAACTGAGCTATGGGGCCTTGTCCCGGATTCCCGTTCAGAAGCGCGGGCGGTCGGTGCGGAAGTTGTCGGCGTAGTTGCGCGGACGGACGCGGCGAACCGGGGCTTCCTGAACGGTGTAGTTCCAGCCCTCGCGCTCCGCGAACGCAATGGCCTCTTCCTTCGTTTCGAAGGACAGGCGCACCTGGTTCAGCGTGTCGCCCGAGCTGGTCCAGCCCATCAGCGGTTCCGGACGGCGCGGCGTCTCGATCTCGTAATCCAGCATCCAACGGTGAGTCTTGGCCCGGCCGGATTGCATGGCCGTCTTGCTCGGCTGATAGATCCGGACGTTCATGGCTCGCTCGTCTCCCCAAATGCCTGCGGTAGCGTCCCGGGCGCGGATGGCCTGGACGCGGAGTTGTCCCCTGGCGATGGTCGGGGCGCCCGGATTCGAACCGGGGGCCTCCAGTACCCAAAACTGGCGCGCTGACCAGACTGCGCTACGCCCCGTCGCCGCGTTGTGAGATACACGAACGCCACGCCCACGGCAAGCGGACGGCGCACCGCATCTGCGGTCTTTTCCATCCGGCATGCCGCCTTGGGCATTTGGTGCGGCGTTCCGTCGCTCGACAGCCTGCCTCCAACACCGTTCCGGATCCGTTTCGTTGCCATCGCTCGCCCCCGCTCCGCTTGCCGTCGCCCTGTTTCTGCCCGACATGGAAGACCGGCCGGACCGCCGCTCAGCGGTCGACCTCGCCCATGGATTGCTGCGCGCCGGCGTTGCGGTGGATGTGGTGGCGCCGATGGGCGGGGGACCGCTGCGCGCGGCGCTGAACCCGGCCGTCGGGCAGATCGACCTCGCCAAGCGTCATGCCGCGACCTCGGCCCTGGCTCTGGCCCGTGTGATCGCGGAACGGCAGCCGTCACTGCTCGCCCTGCCGCGCGACGTGGCATGGGTCGGGCGGCTCGCGCTGTGGCTGGGACGCGGCGATGCGCGGCTTGTCGTGCTGGAGGGCGATGCGGAGACGGATTTCGCGGCTATTCGTGCCGCAGCGCCTCGATGGGGTTGAGGCCGGCGGCCCGACGCGCCGGATAAAGGCCGAAGAACACGCCGACCAGCCCGCTGACCACCACCGCCAGCACGATCGAGTCGATCCGGATCAGCGTCGGCCAGCCGGCCAGCGCCGCAACCGCAACGGCGGTGCCGATGCCCAGCGTCACCCCGACCGCGGCACCGATCAGCGACAGGGTGATCGACTCGATCAGGAACTGAACCAGGATGTCGCGCCGCCGCGCCCCGATGGCGAGCCGCAGTCCGATCTCCCGCGTGCGCTCGGTCACCGAGACCAGCATGATGTTCATGATGCCGATGCCGCCGACCAGCAGCGAGACCGCCGCCACGGCGGCCAGCAGGAAGGACAGGGCGCGCGAGGACTCGTCGCGGGTGGCCGACACCTCCGACAGGTCGCGCATCCAGAAATCATCGTCCTGGCCGGGGATCAGCCGGTGGCGCTGGCGCAGCAGGTCGCGGATCTGCGCCTGCGCCTCCGCCATGTCGGCACCGTCGCGCATCTTCACCACCATGGTGTGGATGAAGCGCGGGTTGCTCTTCGCCATGCCTGGGATGTTGCGCTTGGCGGTGGACAGCGGCACGAAGATGACGTCGTCCTGGTCCTGACCCTGCGTGTTCTGCCCCTTCTCCGCCAGCACGCCGACGACGGTCAGCGGGGTGGAGAACAGGCGCACCGGCTCTCCGATGGGATCGCCGCCGCCGAACAGGTTGCGCACCACCGTCTGACCGAGGACCACGACCTTGTTCGCCTGCGCCACGTCCTCGTCGGACAGTCCGCGTCCCAGCGCGACGGTCCAGTCGCGGGCGTCCATGTAATCCGGCGTGATGCCGAACAGAACGGTGCCCCAGTTCTGGTTGCCGGCGACGATCTGCAGGCCCCAGCGTACCGACGGCGCCGTCACCACCACGCCGGGGATCTCCGACAGTACCGCCAGCGCATCGTCCTCCGTCAGCGACGACGCGGTGCCGGCGCCCAGCTTCACCCCGCTGCGGACGATGCTGCCCTGCCCCACCAGGATCAGGTTGGTGCCCAGGCTGGCGATCTGGCGCAGCACCTGATCGCGGGCACCGGCGCCCACCGCCACCATGGCGATCACCGCCGCCACGCCGATGACGATGCCCAGCATGGTCAGCGCACTGCGCAACGGGTTCGCCCGCAGGGACTCGAGCGCGGCGCGCAGGGCGTCCCAGGCGGTCATGCCGCGACCTCCGGTTCCCGCCTCACATCGTCAATCAGGCGGCCGTCACGGAACTGCAGGATACGGGCGGCGAAGCGCGCCACCTCCGGCTCGTGCGTCACCAGCACGACGGTGATGCCGCGCCGGTTCAGCCGCTGGAACAGACCGATGATCTCCAGGCTGGTGGCGGTGTCGAGCGCGCCGGTCGGTTCGTCGGCCAACAGCAGCAGCGGATCGTTGACCAGCGCGCGGGCAATGGCGACCCGCTGCTGCTGCCCGCCGGAAAGCTGGGTCGGCCGGTGTCTTGCCCGTTCCCGCAGCCCCACCGATTCGAGGGCCGCCAGCGCCCGCTCCACACGCCGGGCATGGCCGATGCCGGCATAGACCATCGGCAGCATGACGTTGTCGAGCGCGGTCTGGCGCGGCAGCAGGTTGAAGGACTGGAAGACGAAGCCGATGCTGCGGTTCCGCACCGCCGCCAGCGCGTCGGAGGACAGGCCCGCGACCTCCTGCCCATCCAGACAGTATCGACCGGAATCGGGACGGTCCAGGCAGCCCAGCAGGTTCATGAAGGTGGATTTTCCCGACCCGGACGGCCCCATCACCGCAACGAACTCGCCCCGGCGGATGGTGACGGTCACGCCGTCCAGCGCGTGGACGGTCTGCGGCCCCATGCGGTAGTGGCGGCTGAGGCCTTCGACAGCGATCAGGGGTTGGGGAGCAGTCGACTCAGAAGCCAAGGCGCGGTCCCCGGCGGCTGTCGCGGTCGGGGGCCAGGATGCCGGTGATGACCTCCTGACCGGCACGCAGATCACCGGACATCACCTCCGTATAGCTGCCGTCGCCTATGCCGAGCCGCACCGGTATGCCGACCGGGCCGCCATTTCCCGGACCGGGCACCCAGACCGTCCGCATCGCTTCCGCCGCCCGGCCGGGAGCCACCAGAGCCTCGAAGCGGTCGCGCTGTTCCGGGTCGAGCAGCCCGGCAATTCGCTCCAGGGTCGCGGTGCGGATGGCATTGACCTCCACCCGGCGGCGTTCCGGATCGCCGCCCTCGGCGTCCAGAGCGGCGAAGCGGTCGCGGGCTTCCGCGACCAGGGTGGCGATGTCGCGGCGCCTCGTCTCGTCCAACTGCAGCCCGTCCATCGCCCGCTTGGCCGCCGCCTCCAGCGCCGCGGCGCCGCGCCCGCCATTGGGGCCGCCGATGGTCGGCGTCGGCGCATCGGTCGAAACCTCGGCTCCCGGCGGGCGGAAGCGCAGGGCGGCATTGGGCAGCTTCAGCGCCGACGGCCGCTCGTCCACCGTGATGCGCAGGTTGGCGGTCATGCCGGGCAGCAACCGCAGCTCCGGATTCTCCACCGTGATGACGACGATGTAGGTGACGACCGTCATGTCCTCCTTCGGCGCCAGCCGCACCTGCGCCACCCGCCCGGTGAAGCTGTCGCCGGGAAAGGCGTTGACGGTGAAGCGTACCGGCATGCCTTCGCGCACCCGGCCGATGTCGGCCTCGTCGATGTTGGCCAAGACCTCCATCTGCCGCAGATCCTGGGCGATGGTGAACAGGGTGGGAGCCGACAGGCTGGCCGCCACCGTCTGGCCGGTGCTGACCGCCCGGTTCACCACCACCCCGTCGATGGGCGAACGGATGACGGAGCGGTTGAGATCGACGCGGACCAGTTGCAGTGCCGCCTCGCGCTGGGCCACCTGGGCGCGGGCGACCTCCACCTGGGCGGCTGCGACCGCCAGCGAGGCGTCGGCCGACGCCTCCGCCGCTTCGGCCTGCCGCTTCTGGGCCCGGGCGGCGATCAGCTGGGCCTGGGCGCTGTGGGCGGCGGTTTCCGCCTTCTCCAGGTCGGCGGCGGCGACGACGCCACGGCCCTGCAGGTCGCGCCGGCGCCGCAGGTCGCGCTCCGCGTCACGCTGGGCAAGGTCGGCGCGGACGATTTGGGCATCGGCATTGGCGACGCTGGCCTTGGCGCTGGCGAGATCGGCCCGCGCCTTGTCGTGCAGCGCCTGCTGCTGGATGAGTGCCGCCTTGGCGGAATCGACATCGGCGCCGGCCTGGGCCAGACGGGCGGCCAACTGGTCGCCGTTCAGCCGGGCGAGGATCTGGCCGCTGGTGACCCGGCTGTTGAAATCGGCATACAGCTCCGCGATCTGGCCGGAGAGTTGGGAGCTGACCTCCACCGTCACCAGCGCGCTCATCGTGCCGGTGGCGGTGATGGCGCTGACCAGCGGGCCCTGCTCGACCCGCGCCAGCCGATAGGCCGGCCCCGGTTCCGCCCGCGCCAGCACGACATAGGCGGACAGGCCGGCCACGGCGCTGAGCGCCAGTCCGAGGAAGATCGCCGACCGGCCGCTTGCTCTCTTGGCCATCCCAGCCCTCCGCGCCGCCCAAGTCCGCGCGATTGATTTGGGCGAGTTTACGCGAAAGTCATGGGCGAAGGATCATCTATCGGCTTAGGGCTTGGCGATGTCGGGAGAGACCACGCGGTCGCCGGGACGAATGCCCAGCCGCGAGGCCATGCCGCCGTTCAGTTCCAGGATCGCCTTCACCGGCCCGTCGGAATTGACGGAGTCCAGCGATTCCGGCACCGCGCGCTCGTGGATGTTCACGATGCGGCCGTCGGCGGCGATGAACAGCATGTCGAGCGGGATCAGCGTGTTCTTCATCCAGAAGCTGGCCGGCTGCACCCGGTCGTAGACGAACAGCATCCCGGCATCGGCCGGCATCGACTGGCGGAACATCAGCCCCTGGGCCTGCTGGCCGGGCGTCAGCGCCAGTTCGACATCGAAGCGGAACTTGCCGCCGCCCGACGTCTCGACGGTCAGCTTGGATTTCTGAAAGCTCTCCAGCGCCATCGCCGGGAAGGCGACCACCAGCAGCAGGAGCGCCACCACCGCACCCCGAAAACTCCGACCGACCATCATGACTGTCCCCGAAGGCTGAACCGGCCCGTTCCAAGTTACACGTTTTTAGGACTTCGCCAGACGGTCGAAGGCCTGGAGCTTCGCCAGCAGGGCCGGCATATCCTTCAGCGGGACCATGTTCGGGCCATCGCTGGGGGCGCAGTCCGGGTTCTCGTGCGTCTCCATGAAGACGGCGGCGACGCCGACCGCGATGGCGGCACGGGCCAGGACCGGTACGAACTCGCGCTGGCCGCCCGACGTGGTGCCCTGCCCGCCCGGTTGCTGGACGGAATGGGTGGCGTCGAACACCACCGGGAAGCCGGTCTCCGCCATGATCGGCAGCGACCGCATGTCCGACACCAGCGTGTTGTAGCCGAAGCTGGCGCCGCGCTCGCACAGCAGGACGCGCTCGTTGCCGGACGCGACCAGCTTGGCGGCGACGTTCTTCATGTCCCACGGCGCCAGGAACTGGCCCTTCTTGACGTTCACCGCGCGGCCGGTCTCTGCGGCGGCAATCAGCAGGTCGGTCTGGCGGCAGAGGAAGGCCGGAATCTGCAGCACGTCCACCGCCTCGGCGACCGGAGCGCACTGGGCCTGCTCATGCACGTCGGTGATGACCGGGCAGCCGAAGCGCTCGCGGATTTCCGCGAAGATCGGCAGCGCCTTGTCCATGCCCAGGCCGCGCGCGGTGGTGATGGAGGTGCGGTTGGCCTTGTCGAAGCTCGACTTGTAGATCAGCCCCATGCCCAGCGCGCGGGTCATCTCCACCAGCGCGGACGCGGTCTCCATCGCATGGTCGCGGCTTTCCATCTGGCAGGGGCCGGCGATCAGGACGAAGGGACGGTCGTTGGCAACGGTCAGGTCGCCGATCTGGACAGGGCGCGGCGTGGTCATCGGAGTGCTCCAAAACGAATACAGGCGAGAGGGCGCCGCCCTCCCGCACTCATCCGGAAAGGGATGGGGCAAGGGTCGGATGACCCTTGCATCCCACTATTTCAGAAGCCGGTCAACGGCGCCCATGTCAGGACAGATGCGTGCGGAAGAACTCCACCGTCAGCCGGTTGGCCTCGTCGGCCGCATCCTGGTCGTAATGCTCGCCACCCGGCCGGGCGAAGGCGTGGTCCATGCCGGGATAGACCTTCGCGGTCACCCACCTGTTGTCCTTCACCCCGGCCACCACCGCGTGGCGCTTTTCGGGGCTGGAGAACTTGTCATTCTCCGCGATGTGCAGGAGCAGCGGCTTGCCGATGTTGCCCGCCTCGCCCAGCAGCCCCTCCAGCTCGACGCCGTAATAGCCGACATTGGCATCGGCGTCCGACCGCGTCGCCATCATGAAAGCCAGCCGGCCGCCCAGGCAGTAGCCGACGCTGCCGGCCCTGCCGGTACAGCCATCCTGCCCGCGTACCCAGGCCAGCGCCGCCTTCAGATCCTCCACCGCCTTGTCCTGGTCCATGCCGTTCAGCAGGGCGAAGGCCTTGTTCCACTCCGCTTCAGTCTTGTCGGTCAGCTGGATGCCCGGCTGCTGGCGCCAGAACAGGTCGGGGCACACCACCATGAAACCCTGCGAGGCGTACCAGTCGCATTGCTCCCGCATCACCGCGTTGACGCCGAAGATCTCCTGGATCACCACCAGCCCGCCGGCGGGCGTCACCTTGGGCTTGGCGACATAAGCCGAAAAGCGGCCGCCATCGGCGGCGTCGATCATCACCTCGGACATGGCTTTCTTATCCTCCCGTTGGCAAATCCGCCCCTGATATGGAGCGGACTTGCCCCCGGTCATCCCGCCATTCGTCAGAAACCGACGCTGACACCGACAAACCCACCGTAATCGCGGCGGTTCTCCTCCCCCAGCCGGGCATTCAGGCCGAGCGTGCCGGTCACCGACTCCGCCAGCTTGAAGGAGGCGCCGGCGGTCAGATCGACATAGCTGCGGTCGGGCTTCGCCACCGCCACGTCGTAGGCGAGCGTGGAGATGCTGCGGCTTTCCACCGTGATGCTGCGCTGGTCGTCCTTGAACTCCCGGTTCAGCGTCACCTTGGCATAGGGCAGCACGCTGCCGAAATCATAGGCGGCCTGATAGCCGACGCTGCCGACCAGCGAGTTGCGGGTCTGCGAGCGATAGGTGAAGCCGAACAGGCTGCTGTCCTCGCTGAACCCCTCCACCTCGACATGCTGATAGCGCAGACCCAGCACCGGGCCATGGGTCAGCCCGCCCATGGTGAACTCATAGCCGCCCTCGGCACCGATGGAGGCGTTGAAGCCCTCGGTGCTGCCGCCGGTGGAATGGTCGGTGCCGTTGATGGTCACGCCGCGCCGCAGGTCGTAGTCGGCGAAACCAATGGACCCCACCCCGTTCACGAAGGCGCCGCCCATGCGATAGACGCCGTAGCCGCTCAGCACATACTCCCGCTGCTTGTAGTCGCCGCCGGTGGAAAAGCTGCCGCGGTAATGCGACGCCGTGCCGGCCACGCCGAGCAGCAGGTTCTCGGTGAAGCGCTTGTCGATGCCGACGCTGACCGACAGCGGCGTGCCGCGCACCTCCGCCTGCCCGCCGATGCCGGGATCGCCGGTGCGGTCGCCGGTCAGCCGGCCGACTCCACCGCTGATCCAGGCGCCGCTGGTGCCGGGCTTGCGGCTCCACAGGCTGCTCGCCGCCTGGGCGAGGATGGTGGCGGTCAGGCGGTCGCGGGTGTGGATCGGCGATTCGGCGAGTTGCGCGACGTTGCCGGGGGCGGTCAGCGCGTTCAGCACGAAATCCGACACTGCGCGATGCCCGGCCGTGGTCGGGTGGACGCCGTCGGCGAACAGGTAGCTCTGCGCCGCGTTCGGCGTCACCAGCGAGGCGGAGGTGCAGAGCAGCGAACTGCTGGTGGTGCAGGCGGTGCCGGTCACATTGGCGAAGCCGAAGGAGGCCGGATTGGCCACCGCCGCCCGCAGAAGCGAATAGGTGTCGATGGGAATGACCGAGACGCCGGCATTCGCCAGTCCCAGCGTGACCAGTTGGTTATAGCCGCTGACCAACTGCGTGATCTGCGCCGCCGCCGTCGCGCCCTGCGCCTGACCGAACGGGGTCGATCCGATATCCGGCACCGTCGGCACGAGGATGGTGCGCGCACCGGCGGCGCGCAGCCTCGCCACCTGCGTCACCAGATCGCCGGCCGCCTGCGTCACCGTCGCCTGGGCGGTCGCCGGGTTGTTCAGCGCCGCGAAGATGTCGTTGGCTCCGCCCCAGACGGTGTAGAGCGCGTTCGGATCGGCCCGCCCGCCGGTGGAGGCGAGATAGCCGGTGACCTGGGTCGCGACGCTGGGTGCCAGGGCCGTCGGGCCGGTCGCCGGAACGCCGACCGACGTGTTCACCCGCGCGCCGCCGACCGCGTAGTCGGTACCGCCGCGTGCCGCGGTGGTGGCGGAGGTGCCGAGCGCGCCGGCAAGGTTCTCCGCCCACACAGGGCCGGGATTGGTGGTGAACTTGCCGCCGAAGGGCAGCAGCGACTGGAATGCCCCGCTGTCGGTCAGGCTGTCGCCGAAGAAGATGGTGGAGGAATAGTCCGCCGCGGTTGCCGGGACCGCGGCGAGCGCGGTCAGGCAGGTGGCGAGCGCGGCGATCCTGACGCGATTCATGGTCACTCCCCGATCCGATTGTTTGATTGTGCGATTTTCCGCGGATGGTCGCACAAGGTTTTCGGACGCGCAAGGAAGCTGACGTATAGGGAAGGTCGCGGGCATGAAAACGCCCCGCCTGTGGGGGCGGGGCGTTTTTTGGTGCAGAAGTTCGCGCTTCGCTTGCCCCCTCCCCAACCTTCCCCCGCTTCGCGGGAGAGGGAGCTTAGTGTCGGAGCGGCGGAGTTCCCTCTCCCGCGAAGCGGGGGAGGGTTAGGGAGGGGGCTAATACTTTTTGTCAGACCAGCCGGCTCTGATCGATGGCTGCCTTGATGAAGGCGGTGAACAGCGGATGCGGCTCGAACGGTTTGGACTTCAGTTCCGGGTGGAACTGCACGCCGATGAACCAGGGATGGTCGGGGATCTCGACGATCTCCGGCAGTTCCCCGTCGGGCGACAGGCCGCTGAACCGCATGCCGCAGCGCTCCAGACGCTCCTTGTAATACACGTTCACCTCATAGCGGTGGCGGTGCCGTTCGGAGATGTCGGTGGTGCCGTAGACCTCGGCGACCTTGCTGCCCTCCAGCAGCTTGGCCGGATAGGCGCCGAGCCGCATGGTGCCGCCCAGGTCGCCGACCTCGGCACGACGCTCCAGCGTGTTGCCGCGCATCCACTCCGTCATCAGGCCGACGACCGGGTTGCCCGGCTTGCCCAACTCGGTGGAGCCGGCATCCTCGATCTTCGCCATGTTGCGGGCGGCTTCGATCACCGCCATCTGCATGCCGAAGCAGATGCCGAAGTACGGCACCTTGCGCTCACGCGCGAATTGGGCCGCCCGAATCTTGCCTTCCGTCCCGCGGGAACCGAAGCCGCCCGGCACCAGGATGCCGTGGACGTTCTCCAGCCGCTTCACCGCCGCGTCGTCGTCCTCGAAGATCTCCGAATCGATCCAGTCGAGGTTGACCTTGACGTTGTTGGCGATGCCGCCGTGGGTCAGCGCCTCGGCCAGCGACTTGTAGCTGTCGAGTAGGCTGATGTACTTGCCGACCACCGCGATTGTGACCTCGCCCTGCGGCTTGCGCACCCGCTCCATGATGCGGGTCCAGCGCGACAGGTCCGGCTCCTTGTCGGTCGGCAGGCCGAAATAGCTCAGGACCTGGGTGTCGAAGCCTTCCTCGTGGTAGCTGATCGGCACCTGATAGATCGAATCGACGTCGAGCGCCGCGATCACCCGCTCCGGACGGATGTTGCAGAACAGCGCGATCTTCTTGCGCTCGTTCTCCGGAATCGGACGGTCGGCGCGGCACAGCAGGATGTTGGCCTGGATGCCGACGCTCAGCAGTTCCTTCACCGAATGCTGGGTCGGCTTGGTCTTCAGCTCGCCGGCGGTCGGGATGTAGGGCAGCAGGGTCAGGTGGATGTAGAGGACGTTCTCCTGCCCGACCTCGTTGCCGAACTGGCGGATCGCCTCCAGGAAGGGCAGCGACTCGATATCGCCCACCGTGCCGCCGATCTCGATCAGGACGAAGTCCTCGTCGGTGGCGTCGGCGCGGATGAACTCCTTGATCTCGTCGGTGATGTGCGGAATGACCTGGACGGTGCCGCCCAGGTAATCGCCGCGACGCTCCTTCGCGATCACGGTGGAGTAGATGCGGCCGGTGGTGATGTTGTCGCCCTTGCGGGCCGACACGCCGGTGAAGCGCTCGTAGTGGCCGAGATCCAGGTCCGTCTCAGCCCCGTCGTCGGTCACGAAGACCTCGCCGTGCTGATAGGGGCTCATCGTGCCGGGATCGACGTTCAGGTACGGATCCAGCTTGCGCAGCCGCACCTTGTAGCCGCGCGCCTGGAGAAGCGCCCCAAGCGCCGCCGATGCCAGACCTTTGCCCAGCGAAGAAACGACGCCACCGGTGATGAAGATGTAGCGAGTCATGTCCGTCCGAAGAGCTTGAGAGCTGTTCCGTGTCCCCATAGGGGACGCATGTTTCAAGTCCCCATAGGGGACCCATGTTTCATGTCCCCGGAGGGGACGCATGTTTCCCGTCCCCATAGGGGGCGGATATTTCATGTCCCCGAGGGGTCGGCGCCGAAACTTACGTCGCGGTCGTCGGCCCTCAAAAGAAAGAGGCGGCTTCGGGGAGGCCGCCTCGCTGTCCGCTTCTTACCCGTGCGCTGGGAACCGTCCCTTTACTGGGACACCGGCGGCGCGGGTTGGGCCGGAGCGGCCGGCTGCGCCGGAGCCGCCGGAGAAGCCGGCAGCGTGTCGATGATCGACGCCGGGCGCGAATGGCCGCCGGCCAGGATCGCCAGCACGATGCTGGTGGCGAAGAAGCAGCCCGCCAGAATGCCGGTGGTCCGCGTCAGCAGGTTGGCCGTGCCGCGGGTGCTCATCATGCCGCCCATGGTACCGCCACCGATGCCGAGTCCGCCGCCTTCCGACCGCTGGATCAGGATCACGCCGACCAGCCCGACGGCGATCAGCAGGTGAATGACCAGAATCACCGATTCCATGCGATGCTCACCCCACGCCCATCCCAAAAATCGAATAGCGCGCCACAGGCCGTCTTAAGGGCCCGTGGCGCGCGCCCATTGTTTGTACCGCGCCGCCGCGGGATATGCCAGCGCCAAAATACCCAGGGCATATCCATTGGCGGCATGGCTGACACCAGCGCGGCGTATCAGCGGCAGGCGGTGGCGATGGCCCAGAAATCGTCGGCCTTCAGGGCCGCACCGCCGACCAGCGCGCCGTCGACATTCTCCACCGCCATCAGCTCGGCCGCGTTGTTCGGCTTGACCGAGCCGCCATAGAGGATGCGGACCTTCGCGGATTCGGCGATCTTGCCGGCCAGCTCGGCGCGGATGTGGGCATGCATCGCCTTCACGTCGTCCGGAGTCGCGGTCTTCCCGGTGCCGATGGCCCAGACCGGCTCATAGGCGATGACGGTGTTCTCCGCCGTCGCGCCGGCGGGGATGGAGCCGGCAAGCTGTCCCGCCACCACGGCATTCGCCTGACCGGCGTCGCGCTGCGCCTCGGTCTCGCCGACGCAGATGATGGCGACGAGGCCCTCCTTGTGGGCGGCCACCGCCTTGGCGTTGACCACGGCATCGCTCTCGCCATGGTCGGCGCGGCGCTCCGAATGGCCGAGGATGACGAAGCGGCAGCCGGCATCCTTCAGCATGGTCGGCGCCACGTCGCCGGTGTGGGCGCCGGAGGTCTTGGGCGCGCAGTCCTGGCCGCCCAGCGCCAGCGGGCTGTCGGCGATCGCCTCGCCCACCGGAAACAGCAACGGGAAGGGCGGGCAGACCAGCATGTCGAAAACGACCGGACCGGCGCCCTTCAGCCGACCGGCGAGGTCGGAGGCGAGATCCAGCCCGTCGGCCTTCAACCCGTTCATCTTCCAGTTTCCGGCGATCAGCTTCCGGTTGGCGGTCATGGTCGTTTCCTTCTTGTCTCGGCTTTATATGGGAACTTGTGGAACGTTCTTGGCCTCTCGTGACCCAAGCCCATAGCAAGCCCGCCGCGGAATTTCCACTCACCCGACCGGCACAACGACCCCCGAAAGCCATAAGAGACATCTTGTAGCAGTCCCCTGGCGAAGGTCCGCCGGACCCACGGCGGAGCCGGACCAGACGAAGTGCCATGTTGCAGATGCCCTTTTACGGAATAGCATCATTCGCAACGCACCATTCCCCCGTGGCGAAGGCCTGACCCCCATGAAGAACTTCTCGGACCTGACGGAAAAGGAGCTGCTGGCGCTCGCCATTGCGCTGGAGGAGGAGGACAGCCGCATCTATGACGAGTTCGCCCACGCCCTCTCCGACAATTATCCCGACACGGCCAAGCTGTTCAGCGCCATGTCTTCGGAGGAGGACGGGCACCGGCACCGGCTGCTGGAGCTGTTCCGCGCGCGCTTCGGCGACCACATCCCGCTGATTCGCCGCCAGGACGTGAAGGGATTCGTGGAGCGCAAGCCGGTCTGGCTGACCCGGCCGCTGGGCCTCGACACCGTGAGGCGTCAGGCGGAACTGATGGAGGCGGAGACCAAGCGCTTCTACACCCGCGCCGCCCAGCGGTCGCAGGATGCCGCCATCCGCCAGCTGCTGGGCGATCTCGCCGAGGAGGAGCGGCGGCACGAGGCCAAGGCCGAACGGCTGGAGGCGAAGTACGTCTCGCCGGAGGTTCGGGAGCAGGAACACGAATCGGAACGCCGCCTGTTCCTGCTGCAGGTCGTGCAGCCGGGTCTGGCCGGGCTGATGGACGGGTCGGTGTCCACCCTGGCCCCGCTGTTCGCCGCCGCCTTCGCCACCCAGGACAGCCATGAGACCTTCCTGGTCGGTCTGGCCGCCTCGATCGGCGCCGGCATCTCGATGGGCTTCGCCGAGGCGCTGTCCGACAACGGGTCGCTGACCGGGCGCGGCAGTCCCTGGCTGCGCGGGCTGGTCTGCGGCGCCATGACCACGCTGGGCGGGCTGGGCCACGCCCTGCCCTATCTGATTCCGCATTTCTGGACCGCGACCGCCATCGCCGGCGCCGTGGTGGTGGTCGAACTGGCCATCATCGCCTGGATCCGCAACCGCTATATGGACACGCCGCTGCTGTCCGCCGCCTTTCAGGTGGTGGTCGGCGGGCTGCTGGTTTTCGCCACCGGCATCCTGATCGGCAGTGCCTGAGCGACGGCGAGAAAAGCCGTTTGCGGGAATGAGCTTGTTCTTGTAACCGAGCGCACGATTGTTTATGTCTGACTTGCTGTCCTAATTAGAACAAATCGAACCAACCGCGTGCCATGGCTGACCTTAAAGCGGGTGTGAACCAGCTCTTCC
The DNA here is from genome assembly GCF_008365135.1 of Azospirillum sp. Sh1. Taxonomy (NCBI): domain Bacteria; kingdom Pseudomonadati; phylum Pseudomonadota; class Alphaproteobacteria; order Rhodospirillales; family Azospirillaceae; genus Azospirillum; species Azospirillum sp. Sh1. Next base: position 105,452 of record NZ_VTTK01000016.1, read on the forward strand.
TCCGCGAGGAGGAACTCCGTACCGGGATGGAGCTGCTTTTCTACGCCTACCGCGAATTCACCGCCGAACCGGATGAAATTCTGGGGGAAATCGGCTTCGGCCGCGCGCATCACCGCGTGATCTACTTCGTCGGCCGCTATCCCAAGATCACCGTGTCGGAACTGCTGGCGATCCTGAAGATCACCAAGCAGAGCCTGTCGCGCGTGCTGGGCGAGCTGGTGCGCCAGGGCTTCATCGACCAGCAGACCGGCGCCCGCGACCGGCGGCAACGGCTGCTGGAGCTGACGGAAAAGGGCGTGGAGCTGGAGCGCCAGCTGTCGGAAACCCAGCGTCAGCGCATTGCCCGCGCCTATCGCATGGCGGGGGCCGAAGCGGTGGAGGGATTCCGCAAGGTGATGATGGGCATGCTGGACGAGGAGGACCGGGCGAAATTCGCTCCGCCCGTTCCCCCCGCCCGTCTTGCCGCCAAACGCTAAGTCTGGAAACCTAAGTCTGGAAACGCTGGACCGGATCAGCCGGTCTTCGATTCGGTGGTCTCCACCGGCGTTGCGGATTGGGTTTCCGCCGGCTTGCCATCGGTTGCGCCGTCAGCCGGCTTTTCAGCGGCCGCCTTTGCCTCGTTGGGATTGCGGCGGCGGAAGCCGCCCTTGCGGTAAACCACGTTTTCGGAGGCGCCCGGCGGGCATTGGACGATGTTCCCCCCCTTCGCGAGGAAGGCGCGGGTCATATCGGCGAGGTCTTGGGCGTCCAGGTCCTTGGGGTCGTTGGACCTGTGGTGGTCGGCCATCGTGATCGCTCCTCGTGTCTCTCGGCCCTCGTAGAGGACATATGGAGGATAACACGGATCGAGGCCGAAACGGCCAAACGCTTACACGCCTGCCCGCCATGCATACCCAATGTATGTCCCGCATGGCGCCTCTATGTCGATTGCGGGGACCCGCGTTATAGTCCCGTCATGACCGAAGATCAGCCTCATATCCTGGTCGTCGACGACGACACCCGCCTGCGCGAACTTCTGCGCAAGTATCTTGCCGGCAACGGCTTTCTGGTCAGCACGGCCCGCGACGCCGCCGACGCGCGGGCGCAGCTGGGCGGGCTCGCCTTCGACCTGCTGGTGCTCGACATCATGATGCCGGGCGAGTCCGGGCTGTCGTTGACCGAATCGCTGCGGCGCGAGCGCGACCTGCCGATCCTGCTGCTGACCGCCCGCGACGAGCCGGACGACCGCATCGCCGGACTGGAGGCGGGGGCCGACGATTATCTCGCCAAGCCCTTCAATCCGCGCGAACTGCTGCTGCGCATCAATTCCATCCTGCGCCGGCAGGCGACGCGCCCGCCGGAGCCGGCAGCCCCGCCGGCGGTGCCCGTTCGGCTGGGTCCGCTCATCTATCTGCCCGACCGCGACGAGCTTCGCCAAGGCGACGAGGTGATCCGCCTGACCACGGCGGAGGCCAGCCTGCTGCGCATCCTCGCCGCCTCCCCCGGCGTGACCTTCACCCGTGACGAACTGACCGAACGCAGTAAGGTCGCCGGCAACGCCCGCACCGTCGATGTCCAGGTGACCCGCCTGCGCCGGAAGATCGAGGCCGACCCGCGCGAGCCGCGCTATCTCCACACCGTCCGCGGCGAGGGCTATGTGCTGAGGCCGGATCCGTGACGGCCACCGGCAGCGGACGGGCCGGCGCCGACGGTGCGGCGGCCGGCCGGGCGGCGGCGCGGCGCGCCGAACGGCGGCGGCGTACGCCGTTCCTGAAGCGCTTCCTGCCGCGCACCCTGTTCGGCAGGTCGCTGCTGATCATCGTCACGCCGGTGATCCTGGCCCAGGCGGTGGCGACCTGGATCTTCTACGACCGCCATTGGGACACGGTGACCAACCGGCTGGCCTATGCGGTCGCCGGCGATATCGCCACCGTCATCGCCATGCTGGAGCGCGACCCGTCGCAGGACGGCCGCGACTGGACGCTGGCCACCGCCGCCCGCACCACGGACCTGATCGTCACCGTGGAGCCGGACCAGACCCTGCCGGACCAGCGCCGGGAGCTGAGTGGCCTGCTGGAACGCACGCTGGGCAAGGCGTTGGACGAGCGGGTCGGCCGCCCCTTCACCATCAACACCCGCGTCGCCCATGAATGGTACGAGATCCGGGTGCAGATGGCGGACGGCGTGCTGTCGGTGATGTCGCCGGAACGCCGGCTGTTCACGCCGACCAGCTATATCTTCATCCTGTGGATGGTCGGGTCGGCCATCGTGCTGTTCGCGGTCGCCATCCTGTTCATGCGCAACCAGATCCGGCCGATCAAGCGGCTGGCCATCGCCGCCGACGCGCTCGGCAAGGGCCGTGACGTCTCCAACTTCAAGATGGAGGGCGCGACCGAGGTGCGGCAGGCGGCCTCCGCCTTCCTGCTGATGCGCGAACGCATCCAGCGCCAGATCAACCAGCGCACCGAGATGCTGGCGGGCGTCAGCCACGACCTGCGCACGCCGCTGACCCGGATGAAGCTGGCGCTCGACATGATCGAGGATCCCGACCTCGACCCCGAAGTGGAGGAGCTGAAGGCCGACGTCGCCGAGATGGAGGAGATGATCGAAGGCTATCTCGCCTTCGCCCGCGGCGAGGGGACGGAGGCGGTGCAGCCGACCGACCTGACCCGCCTGCTGAACGAGGTCGCCGCCGGCGCCCGCCGCGAGGGCACCGAGGTGACGCTGACCGCACCGGAGGGTCTGACCCTGCCGCTGCGCCCCAACGCGGTCCGCCGCTGCATCGCCAACCTGCTGGTCAATGCCGGCCGCCATGCCGGCACCGCCTGGGTCAAGGCCGAGCGCAAGGACGGCGTGATCGAGATCACGGTGGACGACGATGGACCGGGCATCCCCGCCTATCTGCGCGACGACGTTTTCAAACCCTTCTTCCGCGTCGACAGCAGCCGCAATCTCGACACCGGCGGGTCCGGCCTCGGGCTGACCATCGCGCGGGACGTGGCGCGCGGCCACGGCGGCGACATCACGCTGGACGACAGCCCCTATGGCGGCCTACGCGCGGTGATCCGGCTGCCGGTATGATCCAATGACGTGATTCCATGAAAAAGCCCGCCTTTATTCAGGCGGGCAATTCATGTCATGCAGCAACGGCGTCATCCCACCTTCCCTGCGGACAGGCAAGGTGGGGATGGGGGCAATGGACGGGTGTGTCTTTACTGATTCGCCGCCGCCGCGACCACGTTGGCGCCGGCCAGTTCACCGCCGATGCCGTTGTTCAGCGCCCAGATGGCGGCCTGGGTGCGGTTGGAGGCGTTGATCTTGCGCAGCAGGCTCTTCAGGTGAACCTTCACGGTGGCTTCCGTGATGTTCAGGTGGTTGGCGATCATCTTGTTGCTGTCACCGTTCAGCAGGCAGCGCAGGATCTGCACCTCGCGCTGCGACAGGCCCTTGCGCGACACCGGCATCTCGGTGCCGTTGCCGTTGACGCGGCCGGAGATCAGCAGCGCCGCCAGATGGGTCGGGAACACCTTCTCGCCCATCATCACCAGCTTCAGCGACTGGGCCAGCGCGTCGGACGACAGATCCTTCATCAGGTAGCCGTCGGCACCGGCTTCCAGCGCATTGGCAAGGCGGCGGGTGCACAGGTCGCTGGTCAGGATGACCATGCGGGTTTCCGGAAGCAGGGCGCGCAGGCGGCGCATCCCGTCGGCTTCCTCGTCGCCGCCATTCTGCAGATCCAGAAGAACAAGCTGAGGCCGCAAGCCGCTTTCAACCGACCCCAGCGCCTCCCGCAGGTTTCCCGCCTCGGCAGCGATCTGGAAAGGCGAATCCTCGAGCAGGCGCTTCAGCCCCTCGCGAAACAGTTTGTTCGAGTCGATAAGAAAAGCGCGCACTGAGTCCATCGTCCGCTCCCGCAATTTTGGTCGATCGTCATGACGTCGTGGCCAGGGTGGAGGCCGTCGTACAGAGGAAGGTCCCGACGCATTGGCGATTCGGCGATTACCCCTGGATAGCTTCGGCAGGCCGTTATTTAGGGGGAGGTTACCCCCGTGTCGTGTCCTACGGTACCACTCTCCGGAGTTAAAAGAAGAACGCATTGGGCATATGCGCAAAGCCTCTCCAAGTTTGCCGGTTCCAAAGATATCACAGTAGCGAACATTGACGCGCTCGAAGGCGTTAACTGTTTTGTTAACCACCACTTATTTGCGTAAGCCGGCCTCTCTTAAGCGAGGAAGGGCACAATTTTCTCACACGAAGTTGCATTCGCAGCCGCCGACGTGGTGATGCCAACAGATAACCCGAATGGAGGGGCTACACTTTCGATATAGACGCGGCTGCGGCCATGGTCGTACCGCTTGACCGGCCCCGGCCGCGCATGCGCATTTCTGCCGGCGTCCGCCGCCCGGCGGGTACAGGACGAGGACGGGATGGGCTGGCAGATCATCGTCGCCGCCATGGCGGGCTATCTGGCGCTTCTGGGGCGCAGTGCGTGGAAGCAGGGTGAGTTCCGTCAGTTCCTGCGCAGCCTCGCCATCGTCGCCGCCCTGTGCGCATTGCTGGCCGGCGCGGTGGCCCTGGCGATGCTGCTGGACCGGACATAGCACCGCTCAGCCGCCTCCCCGCCCCCACTCCTTACCGCCCCAATAAGAAAGGGCGCCGGCGGTTTCCCGCCGACGCCCTTGTTCGGAAGCGTTTTTCCTTCGCCGCGGCCGATCAGCTCAGCGGGATCGCCACGAAGCGCAGGTCGCCCTTGCGGTCGACCAGAAGCAGGACGGACTTCTTGCTCTGCTCCTTGGCCTTCTGGACCTTGGCGGTCACGTCCTCGGGCTTGCGGACCTCTTCCTGGCCGACCTCGATGATGACGTCGCCCGCGCGCAGGCCCTTTTCCGCCGCGGTGGAGTTGCCGGCCACCTCGGTGATGACCACGCCCTTCATGTCGGGCTTGATCTCGTACTGCTGGCGCAGCTCCGGCGTGATGGCGGTCAGCTTCATGCCCAGCGTTTCGGTCGGCTTCTGGGCCGGGGCCTTGTCCTTCGGCTGCTGCTTCTCATCCGGACCGGCGGCGAGCAGACCCTGCTCTTCCGCGGCTTCCAGTTCGCCGACCTTGACCTGGACGGTCTGCGACTTGCCCTTGCGCCACACTTCGACCGGGACGGCCTTGTCGATGCCGGTCTCGGCGACGACGCGGGGAAGGCGCCGCATCTCGTCGATTTCCTTGCCGTCGAACTTGGTCACCACGTCGCCGGCCTGGATGCCGCCCTTGGCGGCCGGACCTTCCGGCGTGACGGAGGCCACCAGCGCGCCCTTGTGGTTGGGCAGCCCCAGGCTCTCGGCGATCTCCGGCGTCACCGCCTGGATGCGCACGCCAAGCCAGCCGCGGCGGGTCTTGCCGTATTCCTTCAGCTGCGCCACGACCTGCTTGGCGAGGTTGGAGGGGATGGCGAAGCCGATGCCGACCGACCCGCCCGAAGGCGAGAAGATCGCGGTGTTGATGCCGATGACCTCGCCGTTCAGGTTGAACATCGGGCCGCCGGAATTGCCGCGGTTGATCGAGGCGTCGGTCTGCAGGAAATCGTCATACGGGCCGGCGTCGATGTTGCGCTGGCGCGCCGAGATGATGCCGGCGGTGACGGAACCGCCCAGACCGAACGGGTTGCCGATGGCCAGCACCCAGTCGCCGACGCGCATGGCGTCGCTGTCGCCGAAGGGAACGGCGACCAGCGGGTGGCTGGTCTTGATCTTCAGCAGCGCGAGGTCGGTCTTGCTGTCCTTGCCGACCAGCTCCGCCTTGATGTTGGTGTCGTCCTGCAGGATGACGGTGATCTCGTCGGCATCCTGAACGACGTGGTTGTTGGTGACCACGTAGCCGTTCTTGGCGTCGATGACGAAGCCGGAGCCCAGCGAGGTCGCCTTGCGCTGCGGCTGGTCCTGCTGCTGCTGGCGGTCGAAGAAGTCGCGGAAGAAATCCTCGAAGGGCGAACCCGGCGGGAATTGCGGGATCTCCGGCCGCTGGCCCTGCGGACGCTGCGGCGCATTCTGGCTGGTGGAGATGTTGACGACCGCCGGCAGCAGCTTTTCCGCCAGATCCGCGAAGCTTCCGGGCGCGTTGCGGGGCGGTGTCGCCGCCTGGGCTTGGGCGGGGGCGGCACCGGCGAGCGCGCCGATGACGGCACCGCCGGCCATGACCGAGGTCATGCCCCAGACGATGGCGGCGACCAGAGGCCGGACGCCCGCCTTGCGAGGCCGGGCTTCGGCCACGGCGCCGCGCGTGGCGGGTTCGAAGTTGGGTATGCGAATCAACGTGCTCTCCCTACCAGACGTCCGGCCGATTCCGTGGGCGGGAGCGGCCGCCCGGTTCTGGGCCATATATGTGTTGGGCCACGAGTATGGCCGCAAGATGGCGTGCCGGTCCAGTCGGCACCAGTGGAAATCTTAAGCCTTCGGATTTCCATTGAAACAATGCTGTGGACCGCCTGCCGTGGACACGGGGTATGCCGAACATGCCTGCGGCCGGATCGGGGATGACCCCGACCCGGCCGCAAGAGCGCGTCGATCCCGCGTTGCGGGGGCTTACTGCGCCGGCGCGGGGGCCGGCACGGGGGCCGGAGCCTGAGCCGCATTGGCGGCCGGACCACCGCCCGCCTGCGGACCCGGACCGCTGAAGTAGCGGAAGAACTCCCCGTTCGGCGACAGCACCATGGTGGTGTCATTGCCGTTCAGCGACTTCCGGTAGGCTTCGAGCGACCGGTAGAAGCCATAGAAGCCGGGGTCCTGCGACGTTGCCTCGGCGATCAGCTTCAGCGCGGTGTTGTCGCCTTCGCCGCGCAGGATCTGCGCATCGCGCTGGGCCTCCGCGATGATGACCGTACGCTCGCGTTCGGCGCGCGACTTGATCTGCTGCGACTGTTCCTGACCCTGGGCACGGGCCTCCGACGCTTCGCGTTCGCGTTCGGAGCGCATGCGGGCGAAGATCGACTGGCTGGTCTCTTCCGGCAGGTCGGCGCGGCGGATGCGGACGTCGACGATCTCGATGCCGAAGCGCTTGGCCTCGTCGTTCACCTGCCCCTTGATGTCGGTCATGATCCGGGCGCGTTCGTCCGACAGGACGGCCAGCACCGTGACATTGCCGAGCACACGACGGAGCGCCGAGTTGACGATGGAGTTCAGGCGCGTTTCGGCCACCGCCTCGGTCCCGGCGGTCTGGTAGAAGCGCAGCGGATCGTGGATCCGGTAGCGGGCGAAGGCGTCGACGTCCAGTCGCTTCTGGTCGGCCAGGATGACCTGCTCCACCGGCGGGTCGAGGTCGAGCACGCGGCGGTCGAGCAGCCGGACTTCCTGGATGAAGGGGATCTTGAATTTGAGCCCCGGATCCTGGATCACCCGGCGGGGTTCGCCGAACTGCAGGACCAGCGCCTGCTGGGCCTCGTTGACGGTGAACAGGGCGGAGGACGCGACGACGCCGAGTGCCACGATGGCGATGCCGGCGATGGCGAGGGTGCGTTTCATGATGCGATCCTCCTCACTGGCCGGACATTGACGGATTCTGGGGCAGCGAGGACAGCGGCTGCGTCTGCGTTCCAGACCGCGCGCCCCCCTGGTTGCCGCCCTGGTTGGACGGAGCCTGACGCGGCGCCTGCTGCTGCGGGACCGGCGTGGCGTTCGGAGCCAGCTGGTTGAGCGGCAGATAGGGCACAACGTTCTGCGCCGATCCGTCGACGATGATCTTGTTCCGGCCGCGGAAGATTTCCTCCATGGTTTCCAGATACATGCGCTTGGCGGTGACGTCCTTGTTCAGCGCATAGGCCTCGTACACCTTGCGGAAGCGGTCGGCATCGCCCTGCGCCAGGCTGACCACCTGCTCGCGGTAGGCCGAGGCCTCCTGCACCAGCCGCTCCGCCTCGCCGCGGGCGCGCGGGATGATGTCGTTGCGGTAGGCTTCCGCCTCGTTGCGGGCGCGTTCGCGGTCGGCGCGGGCACGCTGCACGTCGTTGAAGGCGTCGATGACCGGCTGCGGCGGATCGGCCTTCTGAAGCTGGACCTGGGTGATCTCGATGCCGGCCTGATACTCGTCCAGCATGGTCTGGAGCAGCTGGCGGGTCGAGGTTTCGATCTGCTGGCGGGCCTCGGTCAGGGCGGGCTGCAGGTCGGTGCGGCCGATGACCTCGCGCATGGCGCTTTCGGCGGCCTTCTTCACCGTCACTTCCGGTTCGCGAATCTTGAACAGGAAGTTGCCGGCGTCCTTGATGACCCAGAACACCGTGAAGTCGATGTCGATGATGTTCTCGTCGCCGGTCAGCATCAGCGACTCGTCCGGCACGTCGCGGTCGGTGCGGCCGCCGCCGACGGAGGAGCGGTAACCGACCTCGATCCGGTTGACGCGCGTCACCTTGGGCAGCAGCACCGTCTCGATCGGCGACGGCAGGCGGTAGCGCAGGCCGGGCTGCTCCGTGCGCACCCATTGGCCGAAGCGCATGACCACGCCCTGCTCGTCCGCCTCGACGCGGTAGATGCCGCTGGCAAGCCAGATCAGGCCGAGCACGCCCGCGACCAGCGCGATGCCGCGGCCGCTGCCGAAGCCGCCGGGCATGGCGCGGCGCAGACGATCCTGGCTGCGGCGCAGGAGATCCTCAAGGTCGGGAGGCTGCGGGCCACCGCCACCGCCGCCATTTCCCCCGCCCTGGGGACGCCCCCATGGGTTGCCCGGGCCGTTGTTGCCCGGCGGGGGACCCCAGGGACCGCCACCGCCGCCCCCACCTTGATTGTTCCACGGCATCCGACTGTGTCCCCCTCTGCGATTCGTCCCATCATGTGGAAGCGCAATGGCTTAAGCCCCGCGCATCCCTTTACCGATCTCGTCCGTCGGTCCTATAGTCCCCCTTACCCTTCGGCAAGGATTCCACCAACGGATATCCGCCAATATCGGGAAGACAGCGGAGTTTTCAACCATGGCGCAGATCAGCGAAGCTCAAGTCATGCAGGCGCTGAAGACCGTCATCGACCCGGACCGGGGCGGCGACATCGTCAGTTTGGGCATGTTGTCGGGCCTCGTGGTGCGCGACGGCCATGTCGCTTTTTCCATCGAAGTCGACCCGAAACGCGGCGCCCAGGCCGAACCCCTGCGCCACGCGGCGGAGAAGGCGGTCGACGTCCTGCCCGGCGTCCTGTCGGTCACCGCGGTACTGACCGCCCATCGCGCCGCGCCCCAGGGTGCGCCGCAACAGGGGCATTCGCATGCGGGGCATGGCCATTCGCACGGGCATTCCCATGGCGGCGCCCCCCAGGGTGACCCGCAGAAACCGTTGGTCCCCGGCGTGAAGGCCATCGTCGCGGTGGCCTCCGGCAAGGGTGGTGTCGGCAAATCGACCACGTCCGCCAACCTGGCGCTGGCGCTGGCCGCCAACGGCCTGAAGGTCGGCCTGCTCGACGCCGACATCTACGGCCCGTCGATGCCGCGGATGATGGGCATCTCCGGCCGCCCCAACAGCCCCGACGGCAAGCGCCTGGAGCCGATGGAGAATTACGGCATCAAGGTGATGTCCATGGGCTTCCTGGTGGCCGAGGACACGCCGATGATCTGGCGCGGTCCGATGGTGATGAGCGCGCTGCAGCAGATGCTGCGCGACGTGAATTGGGGCACGCTCGACATCCTGGTGGTGGACATGCCGCCGGGCACCGGCGACGCCCAGCTGACCATGGCCCAGCAGGTGCCGCTGGCCGGCGCGGTGATCGTCTCCACCCCGCAGGACATCGCCCTGCTGGATGCCCGCAAGGGCCTGAACATGTTCCGCCGCGTCGATGTCCCGGTGTTGGGCATCATCGAGAACATGAGCTATTTCTGCTGCCCCAACTGCGGCCACCGCACCGAAATCTTCAGCCACGGCGGCGCCCGAAAGGAGGCCGACGATCTCGGCATGGAGTTCCTGGGCGAGATCCCGCTGCACCTGTCGATCCGCGAGACCTCCGACCAGGGCCAGCCGATCGTGGTGTCGCAGCCCGACTCCGAGCACGCCCAGGCCTATCGCCGCATCGCCACCCGCCTGTGGGAAAAGATCGGCGGCGGCACCGGCGGCCGTGCGGCGCCGCGCATCGTGGTGCAGTGAGGGGATGGGGGTGCGCGCACGAGTGCCCCCTCCCCATCCCTCCCCCGCTTACCAGCGGTGGAGGGGGTAGAATGCTTGGCCGCGTAATTTGAACCGCAAAGCGGCGGCAGTCCCCTCTCCCACCGTAGGTGGGGGAGGGTTAGGGAGGGGGCGACCGAACAACAACTCCGCCCTCACCCATACCGCCGCAGCGCCTCCACCGTCAGCCCCAGGCCGACGGAGCCGAAGATGTTGCCCTCCACCACCCGCGCGCCCGGCGCCTCGGCCAGGATCGCGGCGCGGACCTGGGGCAGCAGGGTGGAACCGCCGGTCAGGAACACAGCGTCGATTCGGTCGGCGGTCACTCCGGCGTCAGCCAGACAGTCGCGGATGCGCGATCCGATGCGGGCGGCCAGCGCTCCGGTGGCGCGGTTCAGAGCATCCCGGTCCACCGCCAGCGCCAGATCCCCGTCGCCCCAATCGAGCGCCAGCTGCGCCGCCTCGTGGTCGGACAGGGCGATCTTGGTCCGCTCCACCGCCATCGCCAGCGCGTGGCCCTGGCGGTGCTCGACCACGCCGATCAGGCGCTCGATCTTCTCGGGCTCGGCGGAATCGCGCTGCAGGCGCTCCAACTCGGCCATCGCCTTGGCGGTGTAGAGGAAGTTGATCTTCGCCCAGGTCGCCAGATCGAAATAGATGCTGCGGGGCGCCAGCAACCCGGCGCGCTTCATGGCGCTGCCCAGCCCCAGCTCCGGCATGGCGGTGGCGAGGCTGAGGTCGCGGTCGAAGTCGGTGCCGCCGACCCGGATGCCGTCATTCGCCAGAATATCGCCGGCCCGGTCGGCCTTGCCGCGGCGTTCCGGCCCGATCCGCACGACGGAGAAGTCCGAGGTGCCGCCGCCGATGTCGGCGATCAGCGCCAACTCTTCCCCCCCGACCTGCTGCTCGTAATCGAGCGCGGCGGCGATGGGCTCGAACTGGAAGGAGACGTTGCGGAATCCGGCGGCCCGCGCGATCTGCCCCAGCGTCTCTTCCGCCGCGGCGTCGCCGGCCGGGTCGCCGTCGACGAAATGGACCGGGCGGCCGACGACCACGTCGCCCAGCTCGCCGCCCATCGCCTCCTCCGCCCGCTTCTTCACCAGATCGAGGAAGGTGCCGATCACCGCGCGGAAGCTGATGCGGCCCTTGCGCAGCGCGGTGTCGGCGTCGATCAGGTCGGTGCCGAGCATCGACTTGATCGAGCGCATCAGCCGCCCTTCCACCCCCGACACATAGCCGTCGATGGCGGCTTGGCCGATGGTGGTCCGGTCATGCTCAAAGTCGAAGAACACCGCGGTCGGCAGGGTCGTGCGCGTGCCGTCCAGCGCCAGCAGCCGGAAGCCGTCCGCGTCCTGCACGCCCAGCGTCGTGTTCGAAGTGCCGAAATCGAGCCCGCACGCCGTCATGTCCCGCCTCCTGCCCGAATGACCGGTGCGGCCACCCGCCGCACCGGAAAAGGGGCGAGCCTATAACGGCTCCCGAGCGCCGGATCAAGCACCGCGCCTGAATTTCACCAGGAGTGGCCCATCCGCCGGGCACCCAGCGGACGGCTCGCCAGCACCACCGGCAGCAGGAACAGGGACAGGTTGGCCCAGGAGAAGGTGCGTTCCCGCCCGTCCTCCCCGCCCCGGCCGTGCTCCTGCCGCCGTTCCATCCAGCCGCCGCTGGCGCCCTGATACTCCGGCATGGCGGTCATCACCCCGCCGGACGTGGCCGGGGCAGAGCGGTTCTGGAACATGTCGCGCTCGATGGTATGGGCCAGCGCCCGTTCGGTCATCTGCGGCGCCATGGCGTTGCCGACGGCGGCGAGGCGGCCTTCGGCACCGACGAACAGCTCGCGCTGCGGATTGCGGACCAGCGACAGGATGGCGGCGGCGACCTCCTCCGGCTGATGGATCGGATTCAGCGGCTTCACGGCCCTGCCGGTGTAGTTGGCGGCATGCTGCCACAGCGGGGTGTCGATGGACGCCGGCATGACCATGCAGACATGGATGTCCGGCTCGTCCACCAGCTCCTGCCGCAGGGATTCGGAGAAGCCGCGAACCGCGAACTTCGCCGCGGTGTATGGGGTGGCATAGCGCTGGCCGATGTTGGACACCATCGACGCGGTGTTGATGATGACGCCCTCGCCCCGGTCGAGGAAATGGGGCAGCACGGCGCGGCAGCCATGGACCATGCCGAAGAAGTCGGTGCGCACCACCTGCTCGAACACCTCGTCGGGGATGTCCTCGAACCGGCCGAAGGCGATGACGCCGGCATTGTTCACCCAGACGTCGATGCCGCCGAATGCCTGGATGGCGCGGTCGGCCAGATGCTGCACGGCACGCTGGTCGGTCACGTCGGTCGGCACCACCATGGCCCGGCCGCCGGCCTCGACGCATTCCTCCGCCACCTCGTGCAGGGCCGCCATCCGCCGGGCGGCAAGGATCACCGCCGCACCCTGGCGGGCGAATTCCAGCGCGGTCGCCCGACCGATGCCGCTGGAGGCGCCCGTGATGACCACCACCTTGTCGTCGATGGAACGCTTCGCCATGACCGCCGTCCTTTCATTCCGATTTCGTCGATTGCGCCGTACAACAGCGCCGGTCGACGAAAATCCCGGATGCGACCTTTCGGCCGCCGGTCTGGAGAAGCGGGCGCGAACCCGCTACAGTCACGGGTCTGGTAAGGATTTCGTCCTCAATCAACGTGGAGCGGGCGCGGTGCCGGCGAGAGAGCTTGACGTGAAGGGGCTGCATTGCCCGTTGCCCATCCTGCGCACCCGCGCCCTGTTGAACGGGATGGAGACCGGGGAGGAGCTGGTGGTCTATGCGACCGATCCGGCCTCCGTCATCGACTTCCGGCATTTCTGCAACACGACCGACAACGCGCTGCTGTCGCACAAGACCCAGCCGGACGAGGTCCACAAGACGGTCTTCATCTACCGCATCCGCCGCGGCGGTTGAGGCGCCCGTCGCCGCCCGCCCGCCGTCCCGCGAAAGGTCCATCCCGATGCCGCTTCCCCCCGCCTCCCTGCCGCCGCTGCGCCCCGGTGCCGTGATCCACGGCCCCGGTTCCTACGGCGTCGATGCGCTGCTGGACGGCTTTTCGGCGGACCTGAAACGGCGCGGCTTCCGCGTCGGCGGGCTGGTGCAGCGCAACCACGGGCCGGGCGACGACTGTGCCGAGCGGATGGAGCTGGTCGATGTCGCCACCGGCCGCGCCTATGACATCACCCAGAAGCTGGGGCGCGAATCGCAGTCCTGCCGCGTCGACCCGACGGGGGTGGCCGAGGCCAGCCAGGCGATCCGCACCGCCGTCGCGTCGGGTGTCGACTTGCTGGTGGTCAACAAGTTCGCCGGACTGGAATCGCACGGCGACGGCCTGTCGGACGAGATGCTGACGGCCATCGCCGAAGGCATCCCCGTGCTGACCAGCGTCGGCAGCCGCTATCTCAACGAATGGCAGACCGCCACCGGCGGATTCTGCGACCTGCTGTCGCCGGTGCCGGACGCACTGTGGCGCTGGTGGGGGCCGCAACGGATGTATCGGGATCTGGTCCAGGGCGTCGCCGATGCCGAGGTGCACCGCGTCGTCACCGGCGACAAATGGGTGCTGGTGGAGACGGCCGACGGCCTCGGGGTCGCCGCCCGGCAGGCGCCGGCGGCCGTGGACGATCCGCAGCGCTGGGCCGGCCGGGACTTGCGCGATCTGGCCGCCATGGCCGCCCAATCCTGGGATCCGCTGGAGATCGCCGTCGGCGTCGCGGCGCTGAACGCGCATTACAACCGGCCGGACATCACCGGCGTGCCCGGCAACGGGCTGGACCTGTTCGCCTCGGTGGAGGGCCGGGTGGTGGTGATCGGCGGCTTCCCACAGCTTGCCCGCCGTCTGCCCCGCGCCAAGGTGATCGACCTGAACCCGCAGGATGGCGAGTACCCGGAGGCTGCCTGCGACTGGCTGCTGCCGGGCGCCGAGGCGGTGGCCATCACCGCGTCCGCCTTCGCCAACCGCACCCTGCCCCGCCTGCTGCGGGTTTCGGCCGGCGCGACGGTGGCGATGATCGGCCCCGGCACACCACTGACCCCGCGCCTGTTCGAGTATGGCGTCCATTCGCTGGCCGGCTTCGTCGCCGTCGACCGCGAGGCCGTGGTGCGCACCATTGCCGGCGGCGGCGGGTCGCGCGATTTTCATCCCTATGGCCGGATGGTCACCCTGCACCGGCCACCCCACTCTTAACTGAACAAGAACACCGGAGGAGTTGAGACCCCATGGCCGATCTGGATCACCAGACCCGCATCGAACTGGAAGCCGCCGCCTTCCGCGGCCTGGTCGAGCATCTGCGCAAGCGCACCGACGTGCAAAACATCGACCTGATGAACCTCGCCGGCTTCTGCCGCAACTGCCTGTCCAAATGGTACGCCGCGGCGGCCAAGGAGCGCGGGGTCGAGCTGTCGGACGAGGATGCCCGCATCGCCGTCTACGGCATGCCCTATTCCGAGTGGAAGCAGAAGCACCAGAAGGAAGCCACCCCCGAACAGCAGAAGACGTTCGAGGACACCAAGCCGCTGCACGCGGAGATCAGCGGACACCGGTGAGGTGCCCCGCCAGGAACGTCGCCCCCTCCCTTCCCATGCTTCCGCATGGGCCCCTTCCCTCCCCCGCCTTCGGCGGTAGAGGGAGCACACGCCAATACGGCGGCAGTCCCCTCTCCCTCGAAGAGGGGGAGGGTTAGGGAGGGGGCACCGCCTCAGGCGCTCACCGAAAAGGGCTGCACCACCGCCTGGAACTCCGCCATGGCCTCGCAGGCGTCGGAATGGGCGGCGAGCGCCGGCCAGCGTGACCGGTCGAACACCTGCGGGTGGGCCTCGCCGACGAAGCGCAGGGCGCAGGCGGCGGCAATGTCGGCGTGATTGATCCGCTCGCCGAACCACCACGGCCCGGAAGCGGCGGCGCGATCGGCCTCCAGCACATCCAGGACCGCGCCGATCTGGCCGGTGCAGCGCTCCACCCACAGGTCGGACCGCTCCTTGTGCAGCACCCGCTCATAGACGAGGCTTACCGCCTTGTCGGCAAAGCCGGTCGACAGCGCGCAGAGCTTCAGCGCCCGGCGGCGGTTCGGCCCCTGGCGGGCGATCAGCGCACGATCCGGCCCGGCGACCTCGTCCAGATGGTCGAGGATGGCGCCGCTTTCGATCAGCACCTCACCATCGTCCAGAACCAGGGTCGGCACCCGTTTCAGCGGGTTGAAGCGCGCGACCTCCGCCGCGTCGGAAAAGACCGACCAGGGCCGGTGCTCGTAAGCGATGCCGTAGAGGCGCAGGGCCACGGCGACACGGCGTACGAAGGGCGAGTCATACTGTCCGATCAGGATCATCGACGATTTCCCTGCTGACTGCTGGAAGACACCACCAATCCTATTACGGATTTTTCCCGTGGCCGCATTCGTCCGACGCGACTCAGTCCCGCGCCACGATGGGGGTCAGCTTGTAGCGGGCGGCGACTGTCTCCAGCCGGCCGTCGGCCTTGATCGCTGCGACGAAGGCGTTGACCCGCTCCAGCCAAGCCGCATCGCCCGGCGCCACCGCGTAGGCATAGGGCGTCGGCTGTACCGGCACGTCGGGCACGATCAGCCGCGCCCAGGGGTGGAATGCCAGCATGCGCTGCCCATAGGGATAGTCGGTCAGGAAGGCGTCGGCGCGGCCGGACTGCACCTCCTCCTCGCGCTCCTGCGGGCGGGTGACGGCGACGATGCGTGCGGCCTTCATAGCGGAGCGGGCGTAGCCGTCCATGTAGGTGTCCTTCTGCACCGCGACGACGTTGCCGGCGCGGTCGAGATCCTCCCACTTCCGGATGCCCTCGTTGGTCTGGGTGGTCACCGCATAGATGCCGCTGCGCAGATAGGGCTGGCTGAAGGCGACGCGCTCCGCCCGCGCCGGGGTGGCGCCGATGGCGAACATGCCGATGTCGCAGCGGTCGGCCAGCAGATCGTCGATGAAGCGGGGAAAGCTGCTCTCCACCACGGCCAGGCGCACGCCCAGATCGTCGGCGAAGGCCTGTGCCAGTTCCGCATCCAGCCCCTCCAGCGCGCCGGTGCGCGGATTCCGGAACGAGATTGCATAGTAATCGGGCCAGGAACAGACACGAAGTTGCTTCTGCTCTGCAATTTTCTGAAGTTTCCCGTCGGCCGCCATGACCGGTTCGGCGATGGAAGCCGATAAAACCGACAGAATTGCTGCGCCAATTGCCCAAGAGACCCGCGTCGCCATGTCACACCTTTCGTTAACCAACCGCCCCAGTTCTTCACACCGTAAACACAAGTCCGCAAAGCGGCGCTGATATCTTAGCATCACACGGGCATTGACGGCAGCGAATGCTTGGCGTCCGCCATCTGTCCCTGCTATTATCCCGAACACGAACTTCGACCACGGCCGACGTCCAGCGCCTTGATTCGACTGCAATCCAGAGGCGGTTGTGGGTCGGGTCCGCGAAACATGCCGGGTCGCTCGACCACATCTGACCGTCCGGAACGCAGTCCTGTCCCTGTCCCCAGCCAAAGCGGACCTGAAGGGTCTCTTCGAAAAGCGGGGCGGCGTCATCGCCTTCGCCCTGCTGGCGGTCTTCGCCCTGCTGATAATCCAAGGCCAGCAGTTGATCGCCGCAAGGCAGGCCGCGCTCGATTCGGCGGAGACCAGTCTGTCGAGCCTCGCTGCGGCGCTCGAGGTATCGACCACCCGCACGGTTCAGTCGGTGGACGTGACCCTGTCCTCCATCGTCGATTCGCTGTCCGACGCCAGTTGGACCGGCGAGGATGGGGCGACCGATCCCGACCCGACCACCATGCTGACCGACCGGTTGCGCCGCTCGCCGCACCTGCGCGGGCTGACGCTGCTCGACCGCACCGGCCGCATCGTCGCAACCACCGAGGGGACGCGCCCCGCAGGATTCTATCTGACGGAGCTGGACGTTTTCCGTCTGCAAACGTCCGGCCAAGGCAGCGGGCTGGTGATCGGCGATCCTCGCCCGGGGCGCAGCCTGATCGACCGCGCCGACGGGGGCGAGCGGTCGGGACGCTGGATTTTGCCGATGAGCCGCGCCCTGCGCGACGCCGACGGCACGCTGCAGGCGGTGGTCGTCGCCACCGTCAACCCGGATTATTTCCAGGGACTGTACCGCGCGGTCCAGGGCGGCCACATCGGCGGCCAAGTCGGCGGCCAAGCCGGCGGCAGCGTCGCCGGCGTGGGCGACCGCATCGCGCTGTACCGCTACGACGGCACCCTGCTGACCGTCCAGCCGCAGGCCGGGGAGGGGATCGCCCGCTCCTTCGCGGCGACGCCTCTGTTCCGAAGCCATCTGCAGCAGGCCGAATATGGCGTGTTCCGCCATTCCGGGACGGATATCGGCGGCGGTCCCGACACGCGCATCGTCGCCTACCGGACGACGCCGGTCTGGCCGCTGGTCCTGACGGTCAGCGTGCGCAAGGACGCGGTGCTGGCCGGGTGGCGCGACAATCTGTGGACGGCGACCCTGCTGTCCGGCGGGATGATCGTGCTGCTGGGGATGTTCGGGCTGATGCTTGCCCGTTCGCTGGCAGCGCAACGCCGGCAGGGCAAGGAACTGGAAGAAGCCAACGCCCGCCTGTCCGCCATCGTCGACACCGCGGCGGAGGGCATCGTCACCGCTAGGCCGGACGGCGTGATCGAGGCGGCCAATCCGGCCGCGCACGCCATCTTCCGCCGCGCGCCGGGCGGGCTGATCGCACGGTCGGTGCTGGATCTGCTGCCGCCGGACATGCGGACCGATGCCGCCCGCGCGCTGGAGGAGATCGCACAGGGCCGCCGCGGCATGGGTCTGGCGGCACGGGGCGAAACCATCGCCCTGCGGCCGTCGGCGTCCAATGGCAGCGGGGCGGCGGAGAGCTTCCCGCTGGCCTATTCCATGGCGCTGGTCAGGACCGGGGCCGGGCCGCTCTATGCCGCGATCCTGCGCGACCTGACGGAGGAGAAGCGGCTGGAGCATACCCTGCGCGACGCCAAGGAACGGGCGGAGGACGGCCAGCGTATCAAGATGGAATTCCTCGCGACCATGAGTCACGAGATCCGCACGCCGATGAACGGCGTGATCGGCATGGCCGGGCTGCTACTCGACACGCCGATGGAGGCCGAACAGCGCACCTATGCCGAGACGATCCGCGATTCCGCCGAATCGCTTTTGGTCATCATCAACGACATCCTCGACTTCTCCAAGATCGATGCCGGCCGTCTGGATCTGGAGATCGGCGAGTTCGAACTGGTGCCGATGGTCGAAAGCGTGGCGGAGATCCTGGCGCCGCGCGCGGCGGCCAAGGGGCTGGACCTCGCCAGCTACGTGCCGCCCGGCCTGCGCGGCCCGCTGCTGGGCGATGCCGGGCGGCTGCGGCAGATCCTGCTGAACCTCGCCGGCAACGCCGTGAAGTTCACCGATACCGGCAGCGTCACCATCCTGCTGAGCGAGGAGCCCGCTTCCGCCGGTTCCGAACCCGACGGCGTCTGCGTCCGGTTCGAGGTGCGCGATACCGGAATCGGCATTCCGGAGGAGGAGCGGCCGCGCCTGTTCGCCATGTTCACCCAGGTGGATTCCTCGCCCGCCCGCCGCCATGGCGGCACCGGGCTGGGGCTGGCGATCTGCAAGCGGCTGGCGGAACTGATGGGCGGCCGGATCGGTGTCGAGAGCCAGCCGGGATCGGGCAGCACCTTCTGGGTGACCATCCCGTTGAAGCGCGGCGCGGGCAGCGCCCATCCGCCGACGCCGGCCGGCGATTGGGCCGGGCGCCGCCTGCTGCTGGTCGACGACATCGCCGTCAACCGCGACCTGCTGACCAGGCAACTCGACGGTTTCGGCATCGTGACCGAAACGGCGGAGAACGGCGAGCAGGCCCTGTACCGGCTGATCGCCGCCGCCCGGAACGGCAAGCCCTTCGATGCCGCCATCCTCGATCACCGCATGCCGGGCCTGACCGGTCCCGAACTGGCCCGGCGCATCCGGTCGATTCCCGAACTGGCCGGCATCCGGCTGGCGCTCGCCTCGTCGCAGAGGCTGGAGGGGCAGGAGCCGGACCGGGCGCCGGTCGATACCCACCTGCCCAAGCCGATCCGCTTCAGCACGCTGTGCCAATGCCTCGCCCAGCTGCTGGAACCGCAACCGCCTGCGGACGACCCGGCATCCTGGCCCCATCCGCTTCCGGGCAACGGCGCGTCCACCGCCACAGTCGCGTCCCTCCCCATCCGCGGGCCGGCCGAAATGTCGACCGTCGTCGGGACCGACGCCCCGCGCGCCGCGCAGCCGGAGGCGAAGCCGCGCGCCCGCGTTCTGGTGGCGGAGGACAACCCGGTCAATCAGCAGTTGACTCTGGCCCTGCTGCGCCGCGCCGGACACAGCGCGGAAGCGGTGTCGAACGGCGAGGAGGCGGTGGAGGCCGTGACGGCTCGGCCCTACGACCTCGTCCTGATGGACGTGCAGATGCCGGTGATGGATGGACTGACGGCGACACGGCGGATCCGCCGGCTGTCCGGCCCCGCCGCGCGCATCCCGGTGGTGGCGCTGACCGCCAACGCCATGCAGGGCGACGCCGCCGTCTGCCTGGAAGCAGGAATGGACGATTATCTGTCCAAGCCGATCAATGCCCGCAAGCTGCTGGACACCATCGCGCGTTTCGTCGCTCCGGCCGCCGACGGCGCTGCCGATGGCGGCGGTCCAGCCCCTGCCCAGCCACCGCCAGAACCGGAGCCGGCCACCGTCAATGCGGAAAAGATCGATGAGCTGCGCGACGCGTTGGGCGGTGACGGGTTCGCGCTGCTGCTGGAAACCTTCTTCAGCGACAGCCCGCAGCATCTCGATCTGCTGCGTGCCGCCATCGCGCGCGGGGACTGCGCCGGCATCGAACGGGAGGCGCATATCCTGAAGGGTTCCGCCGCCAATGTCGGGTTCGACCGGCTGGCCGCCACCGCGCATCATCTGGTCGCCGCGGCCCGCAACCGCGACCTTGACGCCCTGACCGCCACCGCCGGCGAACAGGTCGCCGCCGAGCTGTCCGCCGCACGGAAGGCCGCGGCCGCACTGGAGGCATCCGTCGGCTGAGCCCCCGACCGGGTCGCCGGGCGCCCATGCTGCGACGCAGTGCCGCCGGTGATTGTGCAATAGCGTCAGTTTCAGTAAAATGCCGCGGATTTTACGATCCCACTCCCCGAACCGTTGGAGTAGACGCCGACCATGGCCGATGCCGTCACCGCTCTGGTCGTCGATGACGAGGAAATGACCCGCGCCATCGTTGCCGGCTATCTCTCCCGCATCGGCTACCGCACGCTGGAGGCCGAGACCAAGGCGCAGGCGTGGGAAATCCTGTCCTCCAGCGGGGCGGCGATCCATGTCGTTCTGCTCGACCGCCGGCTCGCCGACGGCGACGGGCTGGAACTGTACGAACGGATGAAGCAGGAACCGCATCTGGCCGACATCCCCGTCATCGTCCAGACCATCTCCGACAGCAGTTCGGAGATCGCGGCCGCCATCCGCGCCGGCGTGTTCTACTACCTCATCAAGCCTTATGACGGTGCGTTGCTGCGCTCCGTCGTCCGTGCGGCGGAGGAGACGACCGGGCGGCTGAGAAGCCTGCAGGGCGATCTGCGCTCCCGCTCCGACGCCATCGGGCTGCTGCGCGACGGGCGTTTCCGCTTCCGCACCCTGCAGGAGGCACAGAATCTCGCCATCACCCTGTCGTCCGTCGCCGCCACCGCCCACAGCCTGACCTTCGGCCTGTCGGAGATCCTGGTGAATGCGGTGGAGCACGGCAACCTCGGCATCGGGTTCGAGGCGAAGGGCCGGCTGAAGGCCAGCGGCATGCTGGCGCGCGAGATCGAGGCGCGGCTGGCGTCGGCCGAGCATCGCGACAAGTACGCAACCGTGCATGTGGAGCGCAGCGACAGCCGCGTGATCTTCACCGTGACCGACATGGGGGCGGGTTTCGACTTCAACCGTTACCTGTCGGTCGATGCCTCCCAATCGAACGCCACCCATGGCCGCGGGATCGCGCTGGCCCGCATGGTCGGATTCGACCAGTTGACCTATGTCGGCAACGGCAACCGGGTGGTCGGCATCGTCAATCTGGACCGGGCGTCGGACGGCCTGTCCGACTGACCCACAGCACCGTCAGGTCGTCGGCCAGCAGCCGCGGCATTGCCGTGAAATAGCGGTCGAGCAGGCAGCGCAGCGGCCGGTCCGGCGCGTCATCCCCCAGGCCGCGCACCAGTTCGGTCACACCGCCATAGCCGAACATCCGACCGTCCCAGCCGCGCGCCTCGTACAAGGCATCGCTGAACAGGACCAGGGCAGAGCCCGGCGGAAAGTCCAGGCATTGGTTGCGGTAGCGCGCCTCGGCCGCGACGCCCAGCGGCAGGCCGCAGCTCGGCCCCACATCCAGCCCGCCATCGGGGCGGCGAACCAGCGGCTTCGGCGCGGCGGCCGTGGCATAGACCAGCCTGTCGGCGGCGACATCCACCACGGCATAGATCATCGCGGCGAACTGCGTCTCCGGCAGCAGCCCGACCAGCAGGCCGTTCAGGACCCGCAGCGTCTCGGCCGGGTCGTCGGCCGGCAAATCGCTGCGGGCGAGCAGCGCATGCAGCCGGAAGGTGTTCAGCGCCGCCGCCACCCCATGGCCGGTGAAATCGCACAGGAACAGCGCAAAGCGCCGGTCGTCGATCGGCCGTGCGCCCCACAGGTCGCCGCCAAGCTCCGAGCTTGATTCGAAATGGCTGTCCAGCGCGATGCCGTAGCGCCGCTCCAGCGACCGGCAGAGCGTGGCATCAGGCAGCAGGTCCAACTGCATGTCACGCGCCAGCGCCATCCGCTGCACGGCGTCGCTGTGGTGGTTGCGCAGGCTGCGGATCACCTCCTGCAGCGAGCGGTCGAGCCGGCGGTTTTCCAGATGCAGCGACAGGCGGGCCGACAGCTCCGCCAAAGTCAGCGGACGCGCCAGCAGATCGGTCGCGCCGGCCCGCAGCAGCTCCGCCCGCGCCCGCCCGCCGGGGAAGCGGCCGAGCGCGAGGATCGGCAGGTCGCGCAGATGTGCCTCTGTCCGCAGTTCCGCCATCAGTTGCGGCCCGAATCCCGGCAGGCCGGCATGCAGAAGCAGCATCTGGGGCAACCCGGCCGCCAGTGCCCCGGCCAGCCCGCCGCCGTCGACCACCGCGACGTCGCAAACCCCCAGCCGGCCCAGGACGTCGCGCAACGGACCGGCGGCATGGGGACGCGGATGGCCGATCAAGACGGGCGGGCCGCCGCTCACCGGCTAGAACTCGCAGGGGATGAGGGTGTGGAACTCCGAGATCTCGATCAACTCGCGGACCTGACCGCGCGGATGCTTCAGGCGGAAGACGATCCCCGTCCGCTTGGCCGCATTGTTCGCCAGGACCAGCAGCCCCAGTCCGGCGGAGTCCATATATTCGACGGCCGACAGGTTCAGCACGCATTCCGCGATGCCGCCCTTCTCCCACTCCGCCAGGATCTCCCGGAACCCGGCGTCGGCCTCGAACGTCATCTGCCCGCGCAGTTCCAGTTCGCGCACGCCGCCGTTGTCGCGCACCGTGTAGTCCATCACCAGATCCACCGTTGAAAACGCTGCCGGCCTACATCCCCGGCTCGAACACCGCGACGCGGTTGCGGCCGAGGTGCTTCGCCCGATAGAGAGCCAGATCGGCACGATGGATCGCCCGCTCCAGCGTGTCGGTCGCCCCCTCCAGCCCGGCAATGCCGATGCTCGCGGTCAGGCGGAAGGTGCCGTCGGTCGCCTCGATCGGCATGCGGGCCAGATGGCGGCGCACCCGTTCGGCCACCACCCGGCTCTCGTCGGCGGTCGCACCGGGCAGGACCACCACGAACTCCTCCCCACCCAGCCGGCCGAGAATGTCGTATTCCCGAAGAATCGCCTGACAGCCGGCCGCCACCATGCGCAGCGCGTCGTCGCCGGTGGCATGGCCGAAGGTATCGTTGATGCGTTTGAAATGGTCGACGTCCAGGACGAAGACGGACAGCGGCTCGTGGAACCGGTGGGCACGGGCCAGTTGGGCGCGCGCCATGTCCATGAAGGACCGGCGATTGTAGATGCCGGTCAGCGGATCGCGCGACGCCATGTCGCGCAGCGCCTCTTCCATGCTGCGGCGCTCGGTGTAGTCGTAGATCCAGGCGAGATTGACCGCCATGCCCTGGATCACCGCCTGATTCACCGTGAACAGCGTCCAGAAGGGCGAGCCGTCGGCGCGCTTGAACTGGACCTCCATATTGGTGACGCCGCCACCGCCGCGCAACCGCTCCAGGACGCGCAGGCGCTGGTGGCTGTCCAGGTAATAGTCGCGGGCGCGGCTGCCGATCAGCTTTTCACGCGGCAGGCCGATCAGTTCGGCGAAGCGGGTGTTGACGAAGATGATCCGGCCATCGTCGCGCCGGGATACCGAAACGCCGATCGGACTCTGTTCGAGGATGGCCTCCAGCCGCTCCTCGTTCGGGCGCGATTCGGACAGTTCGTGGATGGCGCCGACGATGCCGGCCGGCTTGCCCGATCCGTCGTGAAAGGCGGTCTTGGTGAGGTTGACCGTCCGCATCGCGCCTTCAGCCGTGCAGATCGGCGTCTCGTATTGGACGCTGCCGTCATGCTCCAGCAGGTCGCGGTCGTGGCCGGCATGCTCCCTCGCCATGTCAGGCCCGGTGAGCGCGAAGGTGGTCCGCAGCAGCATCTCGTCGCGGGCGATGCCGGTCAGGCGGGAGAAGGCGTGGTTGACCGCGATGTACTGACCGGCGGCGTTCTTGACGAACAGCGGCACCGGCGAGGCTTCCAGCAGAGCGTCGACCACCGGCATCTCGGCGCGCGGGGCGTCGTCCTTCACCTCATCGCCCTGCCGGCGAACGGCATCGACGTCCGTCACGGTCAGCAGCCGCTGCATGCCGTCCTCGCCGCCTGCCCCGCTGTCCCACGGCCTTTCCGCCACCGTCACCCAGCGTGTGGAACCGTCGTTCCGCAGGACGCGGAGCGGCTTTCCCGCACCCTGCGCGCCGCCACCGGGGCCACAATGGTCGAGTGCGAATTCGCACAGGCTCCGGCCCGGCAGGCCGCCCGCCTCGCAACCCAGCAGGTCATGCAGGGCCGGATTCGCATGGTGGATGATCCCCGAAGCCGTGACGAGGCAAATCCCGACCGGCAGACGGTCGAAGACTGAAAACGCGGTTTCGCGCCCGTCATCCACACCACGGCCTGAGATCATCACCATGCAACCCGGTACCGGCATGGCCGAGAGTGTTTCATAGAATTTTATGTCTCCGCAATGCCGGCGACTTCCGACAGGGTCGAAGTGTAGCAGCCGGATTTCTAAAAACGGTTGAGTATATAAAATTTTCGCCGATTGTTCAAGACACTGACGTTTCACGCGGTTGCAGTGCCCAGCTACGTTCCACAGCCAATGCGACATCAAGCCGCTGCCAGTCCTCGGCTGCGCCCGGCAACCCGAAGCGCAGCCAATCCGGCCGCTGTTCGAATCGGCGCACGAGGAGTCCGGCCTCGCCCAGGGCGCGATAGAGCGCCGGTGCCCTCGGATCCTCGACGAGACGGAACAGCTCGGTCCCGCCGATCACCCGCAGGCCGGCCACCTCCAACATGCGGTCCAGATCCGCCGCCGCCGCCGCCAGCCGCCGCCTTGTCGCCTCGATCCAATGACGGTCGCCAAGCGCCGCCGTGGCGATGGCCAGGCCCGGTCCCGACACCGCCCAGGGCCCGATGGCCTCGCGCAGCGCCGCCGCCAATCCGGCCGGCGCCAGTGCGATGCCCAGCCGCAGCCCCGCAAGCCCGAAGAATTTGCCGAAGGACCGCAGGATCACCAGCCCCGGCTTGCCGGCATGCGCCGCGAGGCTGTCCTCCGGCCGCATGTCGGCGAAGGCCTCATCCACCACCAGCCAGCCGCCGCGCGCCGCCTGTGCGTCGGCAAGCTCCAGCAGCCGCACGGCGGGCCAGCGCCGGCCGTCGGGGTTGTTGGGGTTGACGATCACCAGGACGTCGGCCTCCTCCACCCCCTCCACCATCCGGACGTCATGGCCGGCCAACGACCAGCAGCGGGCATGCTCGGCATAGGTCGGCCCCAGGACGGCGACGCGGCCCGGTGCGCGCAGCCGCGGCAGCAACTGGATCAGCGCCTGCGATCCCGACGCCGCGGCCACCACATCGGCCGACGGCGCGCCATAGCTGGCCGCTGCGGCGCTCCGCAGCGCGGCCTCCTCTCCGCGGCCGGGCAGCCGGCTCCAGGCGTCCGGCCGCACCGGCGGCAGCGGGTAGGGCCAGGGGTTGATGCCGGTGGACAGGTCGACCCACGGCTCCGGCGCGCCGGGAAATGCGGCGCGCGCGCCATCCAGGTCGCCGCCATGCAGCAGGGTGCCGCCCGCCGGGGCCTCCTGCCCCGTCCGCCGTTCGTCCGTCACGCACGGCTTGGTCGCCGGGCTGTCTTCGGCCATGATCGCGCCTCTTCCTCATTCACCGACGCGCGGCCGGCGGCCGCCCCATTGCCTGGAACGTCCCACCCGTGCCGCTGCATCCCTTCCTGCTCGCCACCGCACTCATCGTCGAAGCGCTGGCGGGCTATCCCGATCCACTCTACGCCCGCATCCGTCACCCGGTCGTGTGGATCGGAGCGCTTATCGCCCAGCTTGACCGTACGCTCAACCATGAGACCGACGGCTTCGGCCGCCGCAAGGCGTTCGGCGTGCTGGCGGTGGTGGTGCTTCTGCTGACGGTGGGCGGTGTCGCCGTCGCGGTGGCCTGGGTCTGCCGGCTGCTGCCGTTCGGCTGGCTGGTGGAGGCGGTATTGGCCTCCACCCTGCTGGCCCAGCGCAGCCTGCACGACCATGTGGCGGCCGTTGCCAAGGGCTTCCGCACCGGCGGGCTGGAGGGCGCGCGCAAGGCGGTGTCGATGATCGTCGGCCGCAATCCGGCGACGCTCGACGAGCCCGCCGTCGCCCGCGCCGCCATCGAGAGCCTCGCCGAGAATTTCTCCGACGGGGTGGTGGCGCCGGCCTTCTGGCTGCTGGTGGGCGGGCTTCCCGGTCTGGCGCTCTACAAGGTGGTCAACACAGCGGACAGCATGATCGGCCACCGCACCCCGCGCCACGAGGCCTTCGGCTGGGCGGCGGCGCGGCTGGACGATCTGGTCAACCTGCCGGGATCGCGCCTGACCGCCCTTCTGCTGGTGGGGGCCGCCCGGATGACCGGCGGGGCCGACGCGGGGCAGGCCTGGGCGTCGGTCCGGCGGGACGCCCACCGCCACCGTTCCCCGAACGCCGGCTGGCCGGAAGCGGCGATGGCCGGCGCACTCGACCTGCGGCTGGGCGGCCCACGGGTCTATGGCGCCACCCGGATCGAGGATGTCTGGCTCGGCCCCGGCCGCACCGCCGCCACCCCCGACGACATCGGCCGCGCACTGGTGCTCTATCGCCGCGCCTGCGCACTGCTGATCGCCTCGGCACTGGTGCTGGCGGCGCTGGGCTAGGCCTTCAGCCCCGCGCAACCCGCCGCATCATCAGCGACAGCCGCCGCCGGACGCGGCGGCCGAGGCGGCGGAGACCGGACAGCAGACGGCGGGCGGCGCGGAAGGGGGCGGTCTCCTTCAGCCAGGCGAGCCAGGCCGTCACCCGAACATAGCCCCAGGCGAACCAGCCGATGGTCAGCAGCTTCGGCTTGGCGACGTGGAACAGCCGCTCCACCAACATAATCTTGATAAGTTCCGCCCCGACGATGACGGCCACGCCGGCCATCGGCCGGCCGGTGGCGAACAGCCACGCCCCGACGGGCTTCGCCGGCTCCAGCAACGCCAGGGGCACCAGGACGAGGATCAGCGACGGGTAAGGTCCCAGACCGGCCACCCAGTGGCCGATCCGCCCGAACAGCGGCAGCCGGGCGATCCGACGAACCACCGGCCGCACCACCCAGTAGGCCAGCGCATCCAGAAGGAAATATCCGACCGCGAGCAGGGTCGCGACCGGACGCAACAGCCGGGTCAACAGCCGCCGCGGCTGCGTCGGCCGAACCGACGAGGCGGTACGCTTGTCTGCCCCTGGGGTGGGGCCGGGCGGAAGCTTGCTGTTCATTCGAAATATCCCGACGGACGTCCTAGGTCCCTGTCTACCACCAAGGCGAGCCTTTCGTTTGTAGGAAGGGGCTGGCACCTTCACCCAAATTGTTCCTGTACACGCACGATCAGGTCTGCTCCTTCCCCGAACGTAGTCCCACAACAGCAAAGCCCACCGTGCCCGGCCATTACGATCCCCTCCTCGTCGCGTTGTCATATGTAATCGCCGTGTTCGGCGGTTATGTGGCGCTGGATCTCGCCCATCACAGCGGCAACGGCATGGCCAGCCACTCCATTGCGCCCAACCGTCGCGACGGCTCCGGCGGCGGTCCGGGCGACGGCCGGCGGCTGGCAAGTGCGGCGCTCGCCCTCGGGGCCGGGATATGGTCGATGCACTTCATCGGCATGCTCGCCTATCGCAGCGACATACCGATCAGCTATGATGCCGGGCTTACCGCATTGTCCTTCCTGCTGGCGGTCGCCGTTTCCGGTGCCGGCCTGTTCGCCGTCGCCCGCAACCGCCCCCGCCGCTACACCCTGGCGGTGGCGGGAACCCTGACGGGGCTCGGCATCGTCAGCATGCATTATGTGGGGATGGCGGGCATGCGCATGGACATGAACCTGTCCTACGACGTCATTCTGGTCGCCGTTTCGGTCGCCGTCGCCATCGTCGCCTCCACCGCGGCCTTGTGGCTGGCCTTCCGGACCCGGCGCCCGCTGCAACGTGCCGCCGGCGCCGTTCTGCTGGGCCTGGGCGTGGTGACGATGCACTACACCGGCATGGCCGCGGCCGGGATGGAGCCGATAACGGAGGTGAGCACCGCAGCGCCCGACAGCATGGGCACTCACCACGCCGTGCCGGCTCATGCGATGACCTCCTCCGGGCAGCGGATGGCGCTGTCCCCCTCGCTGCTGGCGATCATGACCGGGGTGGGCACGCTGCTTCTGCTCTCGCTGGCGATGCTGTCGTCGCTGCTCGACCGCCGCCAGCAGGCCGAGCGGTCGGCGGAGCAGGAGGCGCGCTATCGCGCCATCGTCGACACAGCGGTGGACCCCATCATCCTGATCGACGACCAGGGCACCGTCGAATCCTTCAACCATGCGGCGGAGAAGACCTTCGGCTACCGCGCCGACGAGGTGATCGGCCGCAATGTCAACATGCTGATGCCGGAGCCGTACCGGAGCGCCCATGACGGCTATCTCGACCGCTATCACCGGACGGGAGAGCGGCGGATCGTCGGGATCGGCCGCGAGGTGGAAGGTCTGCGCAAGGACGGCTCCACCTTCCCGCTCGACCTGTCGGTGGGTGAATGGCATGTCGGCAAGCGGCGCATGTACACCGGCATCATGCGCGACATCACCGCGCGCAAGGCCGCCGAGGACGCGATCCTGCGCGCCCGCGACGAGGCGGAGGCGGCAAGGATCGAGGCGGTTAGGGCCCGCGACGACGCCCAGCGCGCCGACCGCGCCAAGACGAAGTTCCTGGCCGCCGCCAGCCACGATCTGCGCCAGCCGCTGCAGTCGCTGTTCTTCTTCGCCCACGCCTTATCCGACAAGCTGCAGGACCACCCCGCGTCGCCGCTGCTGGCCAGCATGACCGATTCGCTGAACGGCCTGCGGGTGATGCTGGACAGCCTGCTGGACGTGTCGCGGCTTGATGCCGGCGTGGTGAAGCCCAGCGTCACCGATTTCGCGCTCGGGCCCCTGCTGGACCGGCTTGCCGAGGAATACCGCATCCGCGCCACCGAATGCGGGCTGACTCTGCGCCATGTCCCGACCTCCGCCTGGACCAGCAGCGACCCCGCCCTGCTGGAGCGCATCCTGCGCAACCTGATCGAGAACGCCATCCGCTATACCGAGCGCGGCCACATCCTGGTCGGCTGCCTGCACCGTGGCGGAACGCTGAGGCTGGCGGTGATCGACCAGGGCATCGGCATCCCCGGCGACAGGACGGAGGACATCTTCCAGGAGTTCACCCAATTGGCCAACCCGGAGCGCGACCGGCGCAAGGGCTTGGGCCTGGGGCTGGCCATCGTGCGGCGGCTGGCCGGGCTGCTGGCGCATAGGGTGGCGGTGCGCTCGACCCCCGGCCGCGGCAGCGGCTTCTTCCTCGACCTGCCGACGGCGGTTCCCCGCCCGGTCCCGAAACCGGTGCGCTGCCCGGCCGAACTGCCGGACGCCAAGGGGCTGATCGTGGTCGTCGACGACGACACCAT
Organism: Azospirillum sp. Sh1; assembly: GCF_008365135.1. Lineage (NCBI taxonomy): Bacteria > Pseudomonadati > Pseudomonadota > Alphaproteobacteria > Rhodospirillales > Azospirillaceae > Azospirillum > Azospirillum sp. Sh1. The sequence goes on from NZ_VTTK01000016.1 coordinate 134,879, forward strand.
CATCCTGCTCAGCATGCGAGCGATGCTGGAGGAATGGGGATACGAGGTGGTCGCCGCCGTATCGGCCGACGAGGCGATCGCGTCGCTGCTGAATCTCGGCCGGCAGCCGGCGATGATCGTCGCCGACTATCGCCTGCGCGAAGGGCGGACGGGGGTGGAGGCGATCCGCGACATCTACGGCGTCTGCGGCGTGCGCGTTCCCGCCGTGGTTCTGACCGGCGACACCGATCCCGCCCGCATCGCCGAGGTGCAGCGCAGCGGACACCGCCTGATCCACAAGCCGGTGTCCGCCCCGATGCTGCGCGAGATCCTGACCTCGGCCGCATAGGCGGGACGCGGCGGTAAAAAGCGCCCGACTCCACCGAAGCAACCCTGGACGGGCCGGCGGCCGGCGGACTAGCATCCGCCACCCGAACGAGCCCCCCCGGCGGCCCCCGCCCGTCGCCGCCCCATTCTCTCCCACGGACCGTGATGCTGCGCCGTTCCCTGATCCGCGCCGGCGAGACCTGCGCTTTCCATCTCCGCGCCGCCCTGGCGCGTGCGCTGTCCCGCCCTGGCCCTCCTGCTGCCCCTCCTGCCGCACCTCCTTATGCCGGCCATCCAGCGCCCCCGCAGCAGCCACCGGTCCAGTACCCTGGCGCCGCATATCCCGGCGCACCCTACCCGCAGCCTCCGCAGCAGCCGGCGCCGCCCTACGGCGTGCAGCCGCCGCCGCAAGCGGTTCCTCCCTACGCTCCACCACCGCGGCATCGCTCCCAAGCCGCGCCTTCCAGCTGGCCGCCGGGACGCCCGCGATTCCGCCTGCCGCGCGGGCGCTGGGGCAAGGTGGCGGTCGTCGCGGGCGTGCTGGTTCTGCTTCCCCCGGTGGCGCTGGTCGGCACCTATTGGTGGATGCGGGCGCAGCAGCCGCAGACCAGCGGCACCATCGCCATCCCCGGCGGCGGCGCCCCGGCGGAAATCGTCCGCGACCGCCAAGGTGTCGTCCATATCTTCGCGGCGACGGAGCGCGACGCCTACCGCGCGCTGGGCTACGCCCACGCCCAGGACCGGCTGTGGCAGATGGAGACGATGCGCCGTGCCGGCGCCGGCCGGCTGGCCGAGCTGATCGGCACCAAATACGGCGACTTCGCCCTGCGCAGCGACCGGCTGATGCGCACGCTGGGCGTCCGCCGCTCGGCGGAGGCGATGGAAGCCACCCTGTCGCCGGACGCCCGCACCGCTTTCGAGGCCTATGCCGAGGGCGTGAACGCCTATCTCGCCACGCGGTCGGAGGCGCTGCCCGTCGAATTCCAGCTTCTGCGCCACACGCCGGAGCCCTGGACGGTCGCCGACAGTCTGGTCTGGGCCAAGCTGATGGCGCTGCAGCTGTCCGCCAACTACCGCGACGAGCTGTTCCGCTCGCGCGTGCTGGAACGGCTGTCGCCGGTCCAGGTCGACGACCTGTTCCCTCCCGACGCTCCCGGCGCCCCCACCACGCTGGCGACCGACCTGCGCGGAATGGATTTGCGGGAAACGGTGAAGCGCACCCTGGCGGCGTTGCCGCAGATGGGTTTCGACACCGCGTCGAATGAATGGGTCCTGACCGGGGCCCGCACCACCACCGGCAAGCCGATCCTCGCCAACGACCCGCATCTGGGGCTTGAGGCGCCGATCCTCTGGTATCTCGCCCGCATCGTGACGCCCGACTTCACCGTCACCGGCGCCACGGTGCCGGGGGTGCCGCTGACCATCCTCGGCCACAACGGCAAGGTCGCCTGGGGCTTCACCACCACCCACAGCGACACCCAGGACCTGTTCGTCGAGAAGCCGGACCCGCAGGATCCCGCCGGCTATCTGACCCCGGACGGCAGCCAGCCCTTCGAGACGCGCGCCGAGACCATCGCCATCGCCGGCGAGCCATCGCAGACGCTGACCGTGCGCAGCACACGGCACGGCCCGGTCATCTCCGACCTGGACGCCGCGCCCGCCGGCACTGCGCTCGCCAGCACCGCGCCCGGTCCGGCGCTGGCGCTGTCATTCCCCGGCCTTGCCGGCGACGACACCAGCGCCGAGGCGCTCTACCGCCTGAACCATGCGGAATCGGCGGAGACGGCGCGCGAGGCGCTGCGCCTGCATGTCGCTCCGCAACAGAACGTCGTCTATGCGGATGTGGCGGGCACGGTCGGCTTCATCTCCGCCGGCCGGGTGCCGATCCGCCGCAAGGGCGACGGCCGCGTGCCGGTTCCCGGCTGGACCGGCGAATATGACTGGACCGGCTTCCTGCCCTACTACGCCCTGCCGCAGGCGGTGAACCCGCCGTCGGGGCAGTTCGTCAACGCCAACAACGCGGTGGTCGGGCGCGACTACCCTTATCGCCTCGCCACCGAATGGCCCGATCCGTCGCGCGCCAAGCGCATCGTCGAGATGCTGGGCACCGGGCGCTTTTCCGTCGAGGATGTGGCGCGCCAGCAGATGGACATCGTCTCGCTTCCCGCCCGCGACTTCCTGCCCGAGCTGCTGAAATACCCGGCCCCGCCCGGCGTTGCCAGCGATGCGGCGGCGCTTCTGCGCAACTGGGACGGCCGGATGGACCGCAACCGGCCTGAACCGCTGATCTTCACCGCCTGGATGCGCGAACTGGTCCGGGTGGTGTTCGCCGACGAACTCGGCCCCGATTTCGCTTCCTACTGGGAGCTTCGTCCGGAGGCGTTGCGACATGTCCTGAGCGAGCGGCCGGAGTGGTGCGACGACATCACCACCCCGCAGAAGGAAAGCTGCGCCGACATGATCGGCCGGTCGCTGGAGGCGGCGGTGGCGATGCTGGCCGAACGTCACGGCTCCAGCCCGAAAAGCTGGCGCTGGGGCGACGACCACAAGGCGGCGCTGGTCCACCGGATGCTGAGCCGCCTGCCGCTGATCGGCGGCACCGCCGACCTGTCGGTGGAGACGGACGGCGGCTTCTTCACCGTCAACCGCGGGTCGACCTCGACCCGCGATCCGGCGAACCCCTTCCGCCATGTCCATGGCGCCGGGTTGCGCGCGGTCTATGATCTGGCCGATCTGGACAATTCCCGCTTCGTGATCGCCACCGGCCAGTCCGGCAACATCTGGTCCCGCCATTGGGGCGATCTGGTCGAACTCTGGCGCGATGGCGGCTCGTTGCGTCTGGCCGGCGACCGTGGCACGCTGGTCTCGGCAGGGGCGGAGGTGCTGACACTCACACCACGCAACACCGGGACAACCAAGAAATGACCATCACTCTGGAGGACGTGCGCGCCGCGGCGGCGCGCATCGCGGGGCACCTGTCCCGAACGCCCACGGTTCCGGCGCCCCGCCTGGGGGACATGGCGGGTTGCCGGCTGCACGTGAAGCTGGAGAACCAGCACGCCACCAGTTCCTTCAAGGAGCGTGGCGCGCTGAACAAGCTGCTGTCGCTGGGCGAGGCGGAGCGCCGCGCCGGCGTCATCGCCATGTCCGCCGGAAACCATGCCCAGGCGGTGGCCTGCCACGCCACGCGGCTGGGCATCCGCTCCACCATCGTCATGCCGGCCTTCACCCCCTTCACCAAGGTGGAGCGGACGGAGAATCTGGGCGCCACCGTCGAACTGCATGGCGAGACGCTGAGCGAGGCGGCCGCCTTCGCCCATGATCTGGCGGCCCGCGACGGGCTGATCTTCGTCCACCCCTACGACGACCCCCTGGTGGCCGCCGGCCAGGGCACCGCGGCGCTGGAACTGCTGGAGGATGTGCCGGATCTCGACGTGCTGGTGATCCCCATCGGCGGCGGCGGGCTGATCGCCGGCATGGCGACGGCGGCCAAGGCGCTGCGGCCCGACCTGGAGATCGTCGGCGTGCAGTGCAGCCTCTATCCCGCCGTGCGCCAGGCGCTGGCCGGGCAGCCGATCACCTGCGGCGGCGCCACGGTGGCGGAGGGCATCGCGGTGAAGGCGCCCGGCGCCCTGACCCTGCCGATCATCCGCGCGCTGGTCGACGACGTGGTGGAGGTGGGCGAGGCCCGGCTGGAGGAAGCGGTCTACCGCCTCGCCACCGTGCAGAAGCTGGTCGCCGAAGGGGCCGGCGCCGCGGCGCTCGCCGCCATTCTGGAGGAACCGGAGCGCTACCGCGGCCGCAAGGTCGGCATGGTGCTGTCCGGCGGCAACATCGACTCGCGCATCATGGCGCAGGTGCTGATGCGCGGTCTGGTCTATGAGGGGCGGATCGTCCGCCTGCGCATCGGCATCACCGACGCCCCCGGCGCGCTGGCCAGTGTCACCCGCCTGCTGGGCGAGGCCGGGGCCAACATCGTCGAGGTCCACCACCAGCGCCTGTTCCACAATGTGCCGGTGAAGATGGCCGAGGTGGACGTGGTGCTGGAAACCCGCAACCAGACCCATGTCGAAGCGCTGATGACACGGATGAGGGATGCGGGCTATCCGACCAGCCTGATGGTGGAGGTGGGGTAGGAACCCCACCCCTCAGATGCTGTAATTGTCCGCGATCTCCGACCGCAGCTGTTCCACCTGATCGCGGAACACCGAGCCGTCCCGGCCGGCGCTGTTGCGTACGTCGCGCACCACGCGGGCCGGGGTGCCGCCCAGCACGATGATGCGGTCGGCCAGATGCACGGCCTCTTCCAGGTCGTGGGTGACGAACAGCACGGTCTTGCCGGTCTCCTGATGGATGCGGCGAAGCTCGTCCTGCAGATTGTGGCGGGTGATGGCGTCGAGCGCGCCGAAGGGCTCGTCCATCAGCAGGATGTCCGGGTCCACCGCCATGGCGCGGGCGATGCCGATGCGCTGGCGCTGGCCGCCCGACAGCTCGTAGGGCCAGCGACGGGCATAGCCGTCGAGCCGCACCAGCTTCAGCGCGGCCTCGGCACGCTGGCGGCGCTCGTCGCGGCTGACCGGCAGTCCCTCCAGCCCGAACTCCACATTGCGGATCACCCGGCGCCAGGGCAGCAGGCGGGAATCCTGGAACACCAGCCCGACCGGGCGATGGCCGGGACGCCGGTCCTGATGGATGGTGACGCCGCCGCTGCGCGCGGCGTGCAGGCCGGCGACGACGCGCAGCAGGGTGGACTTGCCGACGCCGGACGGGCCGACGATGGCGACGAAGCTGCCGCGCTCGACCGACAGGTTGACGTCGACCAGCACCGGCGGCGCGTCCTTGCCATAGCCGATGGACACGTCCTCGAGGTCGATGACCGACGCGGCGGCGGTCTTGGAAAGGGTCACCGCTGCCATGAGAGCACCCGCGACTGAACTTGCATGAACAGGAAATCCGACACGCCGTAGAGCAGCGCGATGGTGACCATGTAGAGCACGACGATGTGGGTCGCCAGCAGGCCCGAGGCCTCCATCATCCGCATGCCGAGGCCGGAGATGCCGAACAGCTCGGCCGCGACCACCGTCATCCAGCCCTGCCCCAGCCCGGCGCGCATGCCCGACAGGATGCCCGGCAGGGCGCCCGGCAGGATGATCTTGAACAGGCGCGGGATCAGCCCGCCCTGCCCGAAGGCATGGCCAAGCTCGATCAGGTCCTTGTCCACCCCGCGCACCGCGGCGTAGCTGGCGTAATAGTTGATCCAGAACACCGTCAGCGAGATCAGGAAGGACGCCGCCCCTTCGCTGACGCCGAACCAGATGATGGCGAAGGGGATCCAGGCGATGGCCGGGATCGGGCGCAGCATGCGCACGACCCAGGCCTGGAAGGCGTCCCACTTGCCCCACAGCGCCGCCGCCGTGCCGAACGACACGCCGAGGAAGGTACCCAGCGACAGCCCGACCAGATAGTGCGACAGGCTGGCCAGCACCATCTCCTGCCAGGTGCCGCTCTTGAACTCGGTCAGGAAGGCGGCAGGCACCGCGCTAGGCGACGGCAGCAGCCGGGCCGGCACGACGCCGCTGCGCGCCACCGCTTCCCACGCCAGCAGGAAGACGAGCACGCCCAGTGCCGATAGGGCGACTTTCTGATAGGACTTCATCGGCTTGTCGGTCTGCATCGGTCGGCCGGCTTACTTGGCGACGGCGTCGTAGAAGCTGAAATCGAAGGCCTCGGCCACCGGAACCGTCTCGCTGGCCGAGCCGATTTCCTTGGTGAAAGCCATCATCTTTTCCACCGCCGGCACGACCGAATGCGGGTCGGCGACGAACTTCGACCCCGGGCCCTTGAAGGCGGCTTCCAGCGTCGCCGGCTCCATCAGACCCTTGCCGAGATAGTTGTTCACGATCTTGGCGGAACCGGCCGGATCCTTGGCGATCAACTCGACCGCGCGGATGTGGGCCTTGACCAGCGCCTTGATGGCATCGGGATGAGCCTTCAGCACCTCGGCACGGGCGGAGACCACGGTGCCGGGCTGGTCCGGGAACATCTGGGCACCGGTGGCGACCAGCACGACATTCGGGTCCATCTGCTGGGTGACGGTCACCGTCGGCTCGCGGATGGTGGCGGCGTCGAGCGCGCCGGCCAGCAGGGCCTGCTGCGTCTTCTCGATGCCCATCGGCACCAGCTCCACATCGGCCGGATCGACCTTCACCACCTTGAACAGCCAGTGCTTCAGCACGGTGTCGGGAACCGAGCCCGGCGGCTGGGTGCCGATCTTCGGCTTGCGGCCGGTTTCGGCGGCGTACTTCTTGAAGGACTCCGCGGTCGGGTTGGCGCCCACCGCCTTGGCGAAGGGACCGCGCGCGGCGACCACCATCTCCTCCACCGCCGAATTGGCGATGACCGAGATGTCGGCGCCCTTGGTGCGGGCGACCAGCACCGGGGCGACGCCGGCATAGAGCAGGTCGATCTTGCCGGCGGCCATCGCCTGGATCGCGTGCGGGCCGGATTCGAAGCGGGTCAGCTTCAGTTCGATCCCCGCATCCTTGGCCCAGCCCTGCCCATCGACGATGAAGAGCGGCGACGCCGCCAGGATGGGAATATAGCCGATTTCCAGCTTCACCGGATCGGCGGCGCGCACGGTGCCGGGCATCACGGCGGCAGCCCCAAGGGCAACCAGGGCGGCAAGGGTGAAGCGGCGGGTGGTGCGGAGCATCGGATCATCCTCGACTGGGGTTCCGAGGCTATTTAGCACGATTGCGCGGATGGAGAAGAGCGATTTCCACATAACTGGGAAAGGGAATTCAATATCACACATAAATATTTTGTTATTAACGCATCGGCTTCCGCCGAAAAGCCGCGGAAATTGTGGGTTCGGGGCGGCCTGGGCGGTACGGCTTCAGCTCTCCGTCAGCAGGTAGAGCGACACGCCGCAGAGCGATACCCCCACCAACAGGATCGCCACCGCGATGCGTGTCCAGAGCGTGAGGTGCGAATCGAACGGTTCGCAGAGATCGTCATCGTCCATGGCCTGACTTCCGTCACTGTGGGGAGGACGGCGGGGGCCACCCGCCGTCTCTCGGTGACGGTAAGCGATAGCGGGGCCGTGTTGCTGCGGTGTGTCCCGTGGACGATGTTGTGTAACCGACGGTAACGGCGTCGGCTGTCCGTTACAGACCCTCGACCACGATCATCTTGAAATCGGCGGCATCGCGACGCGCCTCGCGCGCCTTGCGGTATTCCGGGCTGTCGTAGAAGGCCTTGGCCGCCGCCATGTCCGGAAATTCCAGGATCACGATCCGGTTGGGCTGCCAGTCGCCTTCCAGCACCGCCGTCTCGCCGCCGCGGCTGATGAAGCGTCCGCCGTTCCTGGCGATCGCATCGGGGGTCAGCGACTTGTAGACCTCATAGGCGACGGGGTCGGTCACGCGCACGTCGGCGATGATGTAGGCGGTCATGGTTTCCGCATCCTCTCTTGTCGTTTTTCGGCCCAAAAGAAACGGGCGCGGAAAGCCTTGCTTCCCGCGCCCGCTCGGGTCAACTGCTATGGATGCCGGTCAGGCTTCCATCGCCTTGACGACCTCTTCGGTGACCTTCTTTGCGTCGCCGAACAGCATCATCGTGTTCGGCCGGAAGAACAGCTCGTTCTCGACACCGGCGTAACCGGCAGCCATGCCGCGCTTGATGAAGAACACCGTCTTGGCCTTCTCCACGTCCAGGATCGGCATGCCGTAGATCGGCGACGTCGGATCGGTCTTGGCGGCCGGGTTGGTGACGTCGTTGGCGCCGATGACGAAGGCGACATCCGCCGTGCCGAAGTCGCGGTTGATGTCCTCCAGCTCGAACACCTCGTCGTAGGGCACGTTGGCCTCGGCCAGCAGCACGTTCATGTGACCGGGCATGCGGCCCGCCACCGGGTGAATGGCGTACTTCACGTCCACACCCTCATGCTTCAGCACGTCGGCCATTTCACGCAGGGCATGCTGGGCCTGGGCCACCGCCATGCCATAGCCGGGGACGATGATGACCGACTGGGCGTTCTTCATGATGTAGGCGGCGTCCTCGGCCGAGCCGGCCTTGACCGAGCCCTGCGGACCCTTGGCGGGACCCCCGGCGGCGGCGCTCTCGCCGCCGAAGCCGCCGAGGATGACGTTGAAGATCGAGCGGTTCATGCCCTTGCACATGATGTAGGACAGGATCGCACCCGAGGAACCGACCAGCGCACCGGTGATGATCAGCAAATTGTTCTGCAGGGTGAAGCCGATGCCGCAGGCCGCCCAGCCGGAGTAGCTGTTCAGCATCGAGATGACCACCGGCATGTCGGCGCCGCCGATCGGCAGGATCAGCAGGAAGCCCAGCGCCAGCGCCACCAGGATGATCAGCCACATGGCGGCGGACGAGTTCGACTGCACCAGCCAGATGATCAGGATGACGGTCAGCACGCCCAGCGCTGCGTTCAGCGGATGCTGCATCGGGAAGACCAGCGGCTTGCCGGTGACCAGACCCTGCAGCTTGGCGAAGGCGACCAGCGAGCCGGTGAAGGTGATCGCACCGATGGCGGTGCCGAGCGCCATTTCGACCAGCGAACCCTTGGCGATGGCGCCGGGCAGGCCGATGCCGTAGGCCGCCGGCGAGTAGAAGGCAGCGAGCGCCACGAAGACGGCAGCCAGACCGACCAGCGAGTGGAAGGCGGCGACCAGCTGCGGCAGCGCCGTCATCTCGATCTTCTTGGCGACGACATAGCCGATGGCGCCGCCGATGGCGATGCCCAGCACGATCATCCAATAGGACTGGACGATGGGGGACGCCAGCGTGGTCAGGATGGCGATGGTCATGCCGACCATGCC